>JAFEBN010000253.1 GCA_018242645.1 Planctomycetota bacterium
ATCCCTGTACAACGGAATCAACCACAAAACGTTCACGACCCGGCCGTCGGACAATTCGATCTGGGCCAGTTCATCCGGCCCCATCGGCGGCATGAGCACCATCCCCGCAAAACCGCCCGATTCAATCTCCTCCTCCGGCTCGCTGAACTGCACCGTGTGGCCCACGCCCAGCCACGAGCCCTCATCATGGGGCAGCCTCGCCGCACGCTTCAGCCACCCGATCGGCCAGTACGTCTTCCTCGCCTTCTCGGGGTCCGTCTCCAGCACCGGCCAATCCGGCGGCAGGTGGATCATGACCTCCGCGTACCTCAGCAAGGCGAGGTCCTCTTCGTTGTCGGCCGCGTCCGGCGGAACTTCCATCGGTATTTCGCTCATCCCGGTGGTGTACAACGTCCAGAACGGACACTGGTCCGACGGCGGAATCGGAAACACGTCGATGTGCAAGTCGTCCGAAACGAGCTCGTGCATCACGATCTCGCTCGCGCCATAGAACCCCTCCATGTGCGCGCATATCTCACCCAACGGATTCGGATCATCGCCGGGTATTTCTGCCGCCTGATCCATATCAACTCCTCGCTCAAGATTTCGTCCAGCGCCTCCATCACCAGGTAGAACATACCAAGTCCTGCCGAGCCCTCCCGCATGGTGACCGGCCCTTCGCTCCTCAACTATGGCTGCATCGCTCGGCAACTGCCTGCCCTTGCACACACAGCGACTATTTGCGACACTTGGCAAGGTTCGAAAACAAGGACCTCCCGTGGCACCATCTGATCCATCCGCTGCGACGCCCACACCCGACGCGCTCCCGCGCTGCGGCACGCCCAGCCGTGATTATGGGGAGTTCCTCACCAGCCGCGGCAGGTCCGGGGCCGGTTTCTATCTTCGCGCCATTTTCATGCTCGTCGTCGGCCTGTTCGGTGCCGCGCTGCTTGTCTTCGCTTTTTTCGCTCCCCCGCCCCGCAACGCCACGGGAACTTCCAGCGGGGTGCCGATGTTCATTGTGGGTTCAATCATGCTCGCCGCAGCTGCGCACGAGTGCTTCAAGCTTCTCTATTCCTATGACTTCTACGAACAGGGACTCATCCGCGCCGGTCCGCGCCGCACCGAAGAATTCGCCTACGAAGAGATCGAACGATTCAAGTACAGCCTCGTTCGCCATTACCACAACGGGGTCTACACCGGCACGCTCATGACCCTCAAGCTCTGGATGGAGGACGGCCGCAAGTTCTCCTACGGCGGCAAGCACAAGGAAAGGCGTAAAGGCTTCATCAAGCGCCACTTCGAAGGCGAAGACGAGATGGACATCGTCCGCGAAGCGATCGAGATCCACGTGGCAGAACGGATCGAAGAAGAGCTCGATCAAACCGGCGCATTCGACTGGTGCAAGGCCGCAACCGTCTCGCGCGCCGGCGTCACCCCCGCCGGCGGCAAGCGCAAAGGAACGCTCGTCGCCTGGGCCGAGCTTCGCGAAATCTGGATGAACAACGGCCATCTTCACCTGGCCGCACGGGGTGACAAGAAGTCGTTCGTCGCCATCCCCAGCGCCGGCGTCAACTTCTTCCCTTGCATGCGCGTTTTCGGCCGTCTCGCGGAAGAAGCAAGAGGCCAAAGCATCCCAAAGCGCGAAGAACCCAACGATCAGAAAACCAGCGGATCGTGGAGCGCGTGAACCGCGACATACCGCCGCATTCGCTCTTCAACGGCAAACCACCCCATGCTCCTTTTTCTTCGTCTCGTACTCATCTTCGGCCTCACAGTCGTCGCCGAGTTCCTGCTGGTACTTTCCACCGTCCTCTACATGATCCTGTATAGCTATCTCATCAACCCCGGCCACCCCAAAGCGTTCTACGAACAACACATCAATACCGCCGCTCCTTGGCTCTCGCTTTTCTGCGGCGTCCCGATCTTCTTCCTTCTCGCGACCTGGCTTACCCGGCGCGCCGCTCGCCTTCCGGTTCCGACGCCCAGCCCCCGAACAAGCGTCATCATCAGCGCCGCTGTCTTCTGGCTGCTCTGGGCCGCGCTCGACAACTCGCTCATGCTCACAGCCGGCGGCATCGACGCCATCCGTGCCGTCTTCCCCCTCTGGGCAGCGTCCCAAATCACCAAGCCCCTCGCGATCTGGGCCGCGGTACATCGCCGCCTCCGAGCCCTTCCAGCCCAAACGCCGCAATGACCCCGCCTGGACCGCTGCAGATCGCCACGCCCGCTCATGCGGGCGCGCCACTCACTTGAACAGGAATTGCGCCCCGCCCCTCTCTCCGAACTATCCGTTGCTGCGGCGTGCTACAGAACGCAAGGAGCAACACATGCACCGATCAATTGCGCTCATCGTCCTTTGCATTCTTCCCCTCGGGTGCGCCACCCACACTTCACTTCAGCACACCCCTGCCGCGATCGCAGATGCAGGCCTCAACCGCGCACCAATCGCCAGACCCACCAAGGGCGATCCTGCGGCGGAGGGCTATCAGGCCAACGTCTGCCACGTCGGTCCCGTCATTGTCGCCGGTCAACCCACACAGGCGACGCTCGAACGCCTCGCCAAAGAAGGCTGCACGCTCGTTGTCAACGTTCGCACGCCACAAGAAATGGCCGACCGCCAGCGCGTCCCGTTCGATGAAGCCGCCGTCCTCAAGAATCTCAACATCGAATACGTCTTCATCCCGCTCGGCGGCCCCAACAAGGAGTTCCCCTACACCCCCGAAGCGACCGACCAGTTCGCCGCCGCACTCGCTCGTCACAACTCGGGCCCCGTCCTTCTCCACTGCCAGGTCGGTTGGCGCGCCACCAATCTCTGGACCGCCTACCTCATCCGTACCCGCGACGTACCGCCCGCCGAAGCTATCGCTGACGGACAGCAAATGGTCATGGACACCCCGCCTTTCGAAACCCTGGCCGGCATCCGACCGGAATATGTCCCCGCGCCAAAGCAGGAGTAATCATCTTCGCGATCAGCGCCTCCTCATTCCTGCAGCAAGGTCGCCTTTGACCGCTTGCCCCGATCGCAAAGATGTAAAATCCGCCCTTATCACTGCGAAAAGGCTTGAGGAGCCGGGCTTTTCCGGTTAGTTTCCACTCTGCGGGAATCCGAATCCCGCGAGGAGTGGAGTGAGAAATGAGAGCAAGCACTTTTTCTGTGTACGCGGCAGCAGGGATCACATCTTCAGCGCTCGCCTCATTCGGCTTCAGCTACGAATTCAGCACCGACGGAGGCGTCACCTTCAATAACACCGCCGTCACCGATGCCACTTCCGGCCCCGTCGACGTGCAGTTCCGCGTTGTCGCGTATGCAACGCCCGGGAGCAACGTGACCACCACCAATGGCTCGGGCGCGGTTGTCGCTTTCGCCCGCCTCACAGGTTCTGAGCGTTTCAACAACTTCGGCGCCAGCGCTGGCGATTCCATCTCGGAGATGACCCGCGGCCAAATGTCCAGCGGAAACGCCGCCTATTTCACGACCTCGCTGAACGGCGCCAACACGATCCTCGGAACAACCGCCGTCACGTCGTTCGCTTCCAAACTTTGGTTGCCCAACCAGCTCGCGGCCTTCTGCCCCACTTCCGGCGGCACCCCCGACCTTGCGTGGGTCGTCCGTACCGGCACGCTCACCTTCGGCCCGACCATCGGCCATCGAATCGTGACCTTCCAGAACAACACCAGGTCGCAGTCCTATTGGTACCACGACTACTTCTTCAACGGCGCTCAAGATGTCACGTGGGCCGCGCCCGACGGCGTCGCGAGCGATTTCAATGGCACCTTGCTCGTCATACCCACACCGGGTTCTATCGCGGTCATCGCGGGCGCAACACTTCTCGTCTTTTGTCGCCGCCGCGCCGCGTGAACCCGGCGCGACGGTGAGGTCACGGCTTCCGCACAGGCCCGAACGCCGGCGTTTTCACCGGTGCCGCGATCCCGAGGAAAACAACCATCCCGTCCCCACCCGGATTGGTCTGGGGCGGCTGCAGCAGCCAGTTGTTTGCCAGCCACACGTTGCCCGACGGGTCAATCGTGACCGCCGTGTTCCGCACCAGCGCATCGCTGTGGAACCCGTCGGGCGCGATCGCTTCGCCGGTGTCTCCACGAAACGCTGCGACCTTCTGCTGCCCGAAGTTGGCGACCCACACGTTGTCATCGCCGTCCACGGCAATTCCCCAGGGAATCGCGATACCGCCCCCCTTGTAGTTTCCAAGGAACGTTCCGTCGGGCGCGAGCTTTGTGATCGAGGCCGTATTCAGATCTGGTACCAGCGGACCGTAGAGCGCATCGCTGCTGTCGCCGCAGGTGACGCAAGGCACATTCACGATGCCGGAATTCGAGATCCAGACATCGCCCACGCTATCGATCGCGATGCCCATCGGCGCCGTAATGCCCGCGTTCAGCGCCGAGCGTGCGAGCAGTTGCCCGCTGGGCGAAAGCAAGATCGCCTCGTCGTTTCGGTTCACCGAGACCCAGCCGTTACCCGCCGCATCGACGGCGATGCCGAACGGCTTCACAGTCGCGTCCATCGGGCAGTCATCCACGGGGGCCAGGTCGTTGCCCGCGATGTCGTACACCCAGTTCACGTTGGGATCGCCGTGGGCGTACCGCGTCACGCTGCCGCCGCAGGTGTTGGCGATCCAGATGCTGCCACCTTGGTCGGACACCGTCGCCTGGGGTCCGCGGATGCAGCCCTGCTTGAAGCCCCCGGGAGGACTGAGCGCCTGCCCCGAAGCCGAAAAAAGCGAGATGCTGTCCGCCGGCGGCGCGAGCAGGCACGGGCAGGTTGATCCGAAGAACCCGAAGTTGCCCAGCCAGACGCGCCCGATGGGGTCGAGCGCGATTCCAAAGCCCGCGCCGTCAAGCCCGCCGGCCGTGCCGTCATAGGGCGCACCCGGGAAATCCTGTCCGGTGGGCGTGAGTTTCGAGAGCAGCCGTCCGCCGCAGGTGGGCTGCGAGTGATCACTGCGATACGCGTAGTTGTTGTTGATCCAGAGGTTGCCGTGCTGGTCAAACGCCGGAGCACCGGGGCCATCGAATTCATGACCGTTGCCGACAAACTTGAGCGAAACAGCCCATGTCACCGGCGCCGCTGAAAGAGCGGGCGTGTAGACCTCCACCGCCTGCGATGCGGCGTAGAGCGCCGCCGGACGGCGCCACGAAGCGTGAGCGATGTTGCTCGCGGCCTGCAGCGTGTTGGTGGGCATTGGGCCGCCGGGCGGTGTGGCGATGAGGAAATACGCCGGGGTGGTGACGCCGCGCACAGCGCCGGCCAGCGCGTTGCACAGAGAATTGAAGAGAGCCATGCTGCTCGAGTCGGTCCCGTTGGGCGAACTTCCCAGGACGGCGCCCATACCGCCGGTGCGCGGGTCGACCAGCTTGCGCACCATGAGGCTGGCGTTCTGAAGCCCCGGCCCCTTGCCGCCGATGGAGACGCCGTTGATGTACTGAGCCATCGCGGTCACCGCGGCGATCGTGGTCCGCTCGTTGATCGTCACAATCTGGTCAAACGGCTGCGTGCCAAGCACGGTGGCCAGCTTGATCGCGGGATTCGGACTTTCGGCGATCGCGTAGTAGACGGCCCCGCGGTTGTTGCGAGCGGCGAACCGCAGGACGAAGACGCCCTGCAGATCGGCGGTCGCGCTGCCGATAGCCTGGTTTCCCGTGCCCTTTTCGGCTCCCGCAACATAGAGAGTCACCCGCGCGAGCGGGAGAGGCATGTCGCCGCTGCGGACCCGGCCGACCAGCGCCACCGAGAAGTCATCGATGCCCGGCGTCGACATGCGGGCCTGGCCATAACACCACGGCGAGAGCGACAACGCCACCAGAACCAGCAAGAATCGCATGGCGACCTCCGCGCAGAACAAGAAAGAACCGTTCCGCCCCCGGAAGGCGACCTTCGTCAGCCTAATCGCCCCACCCGCGTGCGCACAAGCCATTCTTGTGTATTTTTCGAGCCAACACGCTTTTGCAGGAATGACCGAGAATCACAAAGCCCGATCGTTCCGCGGCGCACGCGAGCCGGGCCGGATATCCATATCCTGCACACTTCCCTCCAAGGCGCTCCGCATGAACATGCTCCAAAAAGTCCGCTCGATTGCCCAGGATCTCCGGCGCGCCAAGGGCAACGCGGCCGAGAACTGGGCGCTCGCCGGACGCCTGTTGGGCAGGCTGACTAACGATGCGACGCGCATCGAGCAGGTGGTCACGGCGCGTGATCTGGCCGGCCTCGAAGCGCTGCTCGACACCATCGAGGGAAAAGTCGCGGCCGCCGAATCTGCTCCGCTCCCCGAATTCCCCGCGTCGGAAATCGACGCGGCGTTCCGCGCGTTCCACAAGCGCCTGAAGGTGAGCCGCCTGGCGGACGAATCGCGCCTGGGCGGGCGCTATACCTCCGGCGGGCGGGAATCGAACATCGACGCGATCAAACCGCCCGACGGATTCCCCGACGCGATCTGGCAGGTGCTGGTGCGCACCGGGAAATTGAAGGACATGGGCGGCGGCTTCTATAGCGAAGCCTGATCACTTCGAAGGCGTTGCCGGCGGGGTCGGGCCGCCCGGAGTCGTGGACCGCGGGATGCCCGTCGGCCCTTCCACCGGACGCCAAGCGTCGCGCGAATTGGACATCGCGCGGCTGCACCAGACCGACCAGGCGGAGGGGTCCGCCCCCATCTTCTCGCCGAGCTCCGCCAGCGAGTCCATGGTCTCCCGCTGGAAATCGCCGGGAACCGGCGGGCGCCAGTCATCGGGGATCGCAATCACGCGGACTTCGATATTGGCATCGAACTCGGCGTTGACATACATCGCTTCGGCCGCGAGCCAGCGAACCTCGGCCAGCGTGCCGGAGCGGATCGACATCTCGAGCGCCGGGCTGACGATGCTGGGCCAGCGTTCACTGACGACCTGAGGGGCCGGGTGGATCTGGTTGTTGATCACGATCCAATAGCGGACATTGGGAATGGGGCGATCCGGATATCGGCGGCGCCAGGTCTGGATAAAGCCGTCGGGCGACTTGGGGTCGAGCCGCAGAAGCACGTTGGCGGTCACGCCCCCGTCTACGTACAGGAAATCACCCACCTTCACCGGGGGAAAGACCACGGGGATGGCCGCGGATGCGAGCATTCGATTGCTCACCGGTGAGAGATCCCCATCTTTCACCCCCGCCGCGGCGAGCGGGCCCAGATCCCAGAACCGCTGCTTGCTCAGATCGATGTTCGATGCCGACACCAGGAGCAGCTTGCCTTTCTCGGACTGGGCCGCCATCTCTTCGGCGAACTGCTTATCCATCACCTTGACGAGATCGCGGTGCAGCCCCGGGATCGTCGCGAACGACGGATTCGACGGCCAGAAGAAGAACGGCCAGTGCATCTGCACCCAGTCGCTCCTGGGATTGCGGTAAAACTCCTCCACGGTGCGGCAAGATTCATCGGTGCCGACGTACGCGAAGGGCGCGAGCATCGAGCCCGTGCTCACGCCGGTGACGCAATCAAAGTCCGGGCGTTTGAAGTCGCCGGGCGCCTTCGCCCAGCCCACCAGCAGCCCCGCGCCGAACGCGCCGTAGTCGCCGCCGCCGGAGAGCGCGAGCAGATCGAGCGTGACCTGTTTGCCGCCGGCTTCATCCATCCGGCGCGCGATGCGATCCATCAGCCGAGCAACCGCGGCGTCGAACTCGGCGCGGAAGGCGAGCGCGTCCTGCTTCTCGAGCTCGCGGAGTTTTTCTTCACTCATCGTGCGGGGAGTGGAACAGCCGCCCAGCACCAGAACAGTGCACGCTGCACACAGCATTCGGAACTTCAAGCCCATGCGACCTCCCTTCCGGAAGGGCGTGCGCCCGGCGCGCGGTATGATCCCGCGCGCCCCCCGGAGTGACTCCATGATAAAGAGACTTTTCAAAGTTGTCATGGTCCTGGTTGTTTTGCTCGTCGGAGTACTGGTCGTCAGCTTCTTCTGGATCGACTGGATTGCCAAACGCGCAATTGAGGCCGGCGGGACGTATGCCCTGGGTGTCCCAACGACTGTCCAGTCGGCGAGCGTGGGCATCGTGGGCGGCACGTTTTCGATGTCCGGACTGAAGGTCGCCAATCCGGAGGGGTACGGCCCGTCTCCTTTCCTGGCGCTCGGGGATGCGGGGGTCGCCGTGACGCTTTCCTCGCTGCGCGAGCCGGTGGTCACGCTCCCGAAACTGACATTGGACGATCTCACTGTCTCGCTCGCACGCAAGGGCGGAAAGGCCAATTACGCGGTCATCCTCGACAATCTTTCGAAACTGAGTTCGGGCAAGGCGAGTTCGCCCCCGGTCGGCGGCGAGAAGCGGTTCATCGTGCGCGAGCTGCAACTGCGCAATATCCGCATCGGCGTCGACCTGGTCGGCGGGCCGGGCGCGATCGGCGAGTTGACGAAGGTCAACATCCCGATCCAGGAGATCAAGCTCGAGAACGTGGGGCAGACGGGGACCGGCGTGGGCGGCAGCGGCGTCACGATGGCCCAGCTTTCTGCGATCATCGTGCAGGCGGTGCTTGCCGCGGCCGCGGAAAAGGGGAACGGCATTCTCCCCGGCGAGATCCTCGGCGAACTGCAGGGCGGGCTTGCGAATCTCGGGCAGATCGACGGCCTGAAGGTGCTGTCCGATCCTTCGCTGATTCAGAAAATCGGCGGCGACTCGGCCACCAAGGCGATCGACCAGGGCAAGAAGGCGATCGACGACGCGGCGAAGAAGGTCACCGATCTGATACCCGGGATGAAGAAGGAAAAGAAATAGTCACTTGCCCTTTGCGGCGGGCCACGGTTCCTTCATCAGCACCTGGCGCTGCATGAGCGTCCAGAGTTCTTTCACGGTTTCCTGCGCGGGGGCGCTGGACGCCGCCTGCACACGGCCGTTGAAGAACGGGCGAATACGCACGCTCGATCGGTCCGCGGTCATGGGCATCACCTGGATGCAGACCGCGTAGTAGTCCGGCGGCTTGTCGGTTGTGCCCGCTCCGCGGGTGAGGATGGCGGAGAGGATCACGACCGCGGCGTTGGTGGCGACCGCCGGATCCTCCCGGCGTTCGCCGGTGAGCAGCCCCGCATCGGCATCGGAGACATGAACCTGGTAGCCGGCGTCGAAAAGGGCGCCGGATGCCGCGGCGAAGGCGCGGTCGGCGGGCGCTTCGACTTCGCGCACCTGCAGGGCGTCGAGCTGCGTGACGGTCATCGGCGGGGTCGCTTCGCAGCCGGCGAGCAGCAACCCGGCCGCCACCAGGAGGGACGCGGGCTTCACGGCGCACCTCCGGCCTGGTCTTTGAGCATGCGGCGCTGCACGGCGGTCCAGAATGCAGAAACCCGCTCAGGGCTTGAGATGTGCGTGCCGAAGTCGCGGTACTGCACCCGGAGGCTGCAGGAGACTGGGTCGGCCTGCACAACCCAGATCGAGATCATGTCGATGGGCGAGTGGCCGGTCATGCCGCCGCTGCGCTGGAAGGCGTCCTGCTGGGTGGAAGGCACCTTGGCGGCGGTGAGCGTGCCGGCGGCGAAATCGGACGCCGCGAAGTAGTAACCGTCATCGAGCACGACGGCGCTGGCGGCGCGCAGAACCTGATCCCGCTTGCCGTCGACGCGGCGGGTTTCGATCGCCTCCCACTGGGTGGGGGTGAGTTCCGGCGTGGTTTCGCACGCAGCGAGCAGAGACGCCAGGAGTGCGGCGCTGGCGAGCAGCCGTCGCATCACTGGCTCCTCGGCACGTTCGACGTGGTGAGGCGCCTGTCGATGGTGTTGAGAATCTGATCGATCAGCTTCTTATCGACGCGGGTCTGTCCGGAAGCGCCGGTGCTCACGCGCACCGAGGTGCGGCTGGGGCCGAGCTGATCGAGCTTGATCTGCACGAGGCCGGGTGCGCCGACCGCGCTGAGAAAACCGCCCCGCTTGTCGGAGCTTCGGATGGTGTAGCCCAGATCGAACAGGGCCCCCACCGTGGCGTCAAAGGTGGGATCGAAGGGGTAGTCAAACTCGCGCGTTTGAAGCGCGTTGAGCGCGGTCTGCGAGTAGCGCTCGTCGACCGTTTCACAGCCGAGCGGGCACAAGGCGGCGGAGAGCAGGATGGCCGCGGCGAGCGGTTTCATGAGGGCTCCGTCTTCAATACTTGAGTGCGCTCAGGCGGTAGTCGGTGACGACATCCTTGTCGTTGAAGTAAACGATCAGCAGCGTGGAGCGCGAGGATGAGCGCACGCGGTCGCCTCCCTGGCCGACGAGGATGAGGGTCCAGTAGTCAGAGCGCTTCTCGTAATCGAAATCGGTTTTGTCGTAGGTCCAGATCTGCTGGCCGTCCTTGTAGGTGACGAGGTCGGGCGGTCCGAAGGCTTCCTGCACTTGGGCCTGGGTGGTCTGGTCCTTCACCAGATTGAGGCGGACGCCGCCGGGCGTGAGCGCGGCCTGACGCGTCGGGATCTCCTCTTTTTGCTGGTTCTGACAACCGCCGACGCCAGCGGACAACGCAAGACCGGCCACGGTCAGCCCGAACACGACAAACGCCTGGACGCACCGCATGGAAAGCTCCTTTGCTAGCCGACACTAACATTGTAGGCGGGCTGGCCGGGGCGGTTGCGGGGCGAAGCGTTTTTTAGCGCCCCCCGCTGGTTTTGCCGCTGCGCGCACCGGTGGTGGTGGCGGACACGTCGAGTTCAATATCGAGGGCGAAGAAGATCTGGATGAAGTCCTTCAGGGGGACTTTGAAGATGCCGTATTCGGTGGGGTAACCGTTTTCGAGGCCCGGAGGCCCCTTGGGCTTGAAGGTGTTGCCGTGCGGATTCCAGATGACGACCTGGTCACCCTGCTGCTCGTAGGCGAGGATGGCGTAGGCGTGGCGACTGGGGATGCCGGGCGGCAGGTTTTCGGGAGCGGTGCCGGCACCGACGATCTTGCGTTTGGCGAGGGCGTTCTTGAGCTTGTCGCGCGTCATGCGCGTGAGTTCCTGGGGCTGGGCGCGGAGCTGCAGCTTCGCCTCGCCGTTGCCGGAGATCTGCACGGACGACTTGATCAGGAACTGCTCGGAATCATGGCCGGTGAGGATGCGGATGGTGGTGAGGAGCTGTCCGCCTTGCGCGATCGCATCGGAGGCGACCTTTTCCTTGTGCTGCTCTGGGTACTGCGCCTGTCGGAGGGTGCCGAAGGCTTTCTCGAAGACGGCGACCCAGGTGCCTTCTTCGCCGGTGGTGGATGAGGTTGCGATCTCGGCATCGGTGAGGGGCGGAATGACGATGGTCTCGTTGTCGGCAAAGCTCACCTTGAGATCGCCGTTGCGCTGGACGCTGATCATCTTGCGAACGGCGTCGTGCTGCTTGTTGACCAGCGCGCCGATCATGGAGACGAAATAGCAGTCGCCGAGGGCGCCCTGCTTGAGCTGGCGGAGATCGACGGCGCCGCCGCGGAAAAGATCGCGGTTGGGATCGGCGATGCGGGCGCGGGCGGATTTGAAGGCTTTGTTCCAGTCGGGCCCGCCCCACGCGGCGACTTCTGGCCGGGTCTGCTCGGCGCCTTCGATCGCGGCGGCCTGCTTGAAATAGTCGAGGGTCAGGTCGGGCGTGAGGTAGCCGAGCCGGAGCACGGTTTTCATTGCGGCGATGGCCGCGGCGCTGTCGCCCTTGAGCTGCGGCTCGACGACCAGGCGGTCGATCTCCTCTTCGGAGAGGACGCCGTTGTGGTTGAGATCCCAGGTATTGAAATTCGACTCGACCACTTCGAGAAAGGACGGCGCAGCCTTGTCCTTGGCGGCAGGCGGTGCGAGCAACAGAACGGCGGCGAGTGCTGTCCACATAGGTTCCTCAGTTTAACAAACAACCCGATTCCGCTTTGTGTTGCCGGGTTCTTCCTAGAATGCTCCCCCGATTCCGGCGAAAGTCCGGTCAGCGGGAAGGAGTGGATTCCATGGGAACGATTGGATCGCACGATGCTTTCCGCGAGCGTGGCCAGAGCCTGGAAGAGGGCTACTTCCGTTCGCGTGACTCGCAGCTGGTGGACAAGCTGCGCAAGGTGTTCGAGACAAAGGTGGCCCGCGACGAACTGAAGAAAGCGGCGGGCATCTCGAGCGACGAGGTGCTGGACCGGATGATGCAGCTCAACATCAGCGGGCAGATGCTGACCGCGTTCAAGCTGTTCCCGCTGGTGGAGATCGCGTGGGCGGACGGCTCGGTGGACGCAAAGGAAGTCGAGGCGGTGATCAACGGCGCGGTCAAGCACGGCATCCCGCGCGACAGCGAGGTCATGTCGCGTCTGCGTGACTGGTTGAGCCGCGGGCCCACGGCCGACGGGCGTGCGGTCTGGAAGATGTACGCGGCAGAACTGCGCAAGTCGCTGAGCCCGGATCAGCTCAAGACCTTCCGCGAAGACCTGCTGAACCAGGCGCACGCGGTGGCGCAGGCGGGCGGCGGGATTTTCAACATCTTCCTGACCGAGAGCCAGTCGGAAAAGAAGGTGATCGAGGAGATTCGCGCGGCGCTCACGAACTGAGCACGGGCGCTTGCGGCTTCGAAACCAGCAGGGCTGCGAGCTTCTCCCGCCGGTAGGCGAAGATGCGCTCGAGCTCCGCGCGCACGAAGAATTTGTGGAGCAAGCCCCCCAGCAGCGGGACGGCGCGAGGGATGTCGCGCGGCAGATAGCGCACGCGATCGGTCATGCGCGTGAAGGTCGTGGCGCCCGAGGAATGCTGCTCGAAGAGATGGGTGTGTTCCCAGAGCAGGTACGGACCGCGGATCTGGCGATCGATGAAAAGCAGCGGCGGGTCGTAGGCGTCGATGCGGGTTCGCCAGCGCAGCGGAATCCCCCGGAGGCTGATGCGGTAATCGATGATCGAGCCCTCGTGCATGGGGATGGGGCTGGGCGTAAGGATGCGGAAGTTCAGCCAGGGGGGCGTGATCGCCTCAAGGTTTTCGGGCGAAGCGAAGAACGGGAAGACATCGTCCAGCGGGAGCGGGATGTCCTGTGTCACTTCGAGGATGTAGGGGTCGCGGGGCACGGCAGTGGACGAGTTCGCTCGGCGATGGGCGGACGGATTCAGCCTGAGATGCAACTCGGTACCATGTCGGCATCCGGAGGTTTGCAATGAAGCTGCTGATTTTGAGTTTGACAGTCGTTGTGACACTCGTGATGGCCGCGTGCCAGTCCGCGCCCACGGGCGGCATGAAGAATCCTTTGGACGCGCTGATCGGATCATGGACGCTGGATTCGCTCAACGGCAAGTCGTTTGCGCAACTGGTACCGGCGGATGCGCCGGCGAACAAGCCGACGATGGATATCGGGCAGGATGGCAAAGTTTCCGGCTTCGCCGGCGTGAACCGCTGGATGTCGTCGCTCGATGTGGCCTCACTGGCGAAGGGTGACTTCAAGCTCTCGCCTGCGGGCTCGACGATGATGGCGGGTCCGGAATACGCAATGAAACTGGAACGCGAGTTCCTGGATGCGCTGCAGAAAGCCCGCAACTTCAAGCTGGACGGTTCCAAGCTCACGCTGACGGACGGGGCGAATCAGATCATGCAGCTCGTGAAGGGAAGCTGAGCCCGCGAGCGGGGGCCGGCGGGCAAGCACATTTGCGATGTGACCAAGAAGGTGACGCGCGTCAGCGATGGGCTGCTGCGGGAACCAGCGCCCAGCTGCCGTCGTGATCCACGAGAAGTGAGTGCGCACCGGCTTTACCGGCTGCGATGAAGCCCCACCTGTACAGGACGCAAAGGAAGGCGATTGCGACGACGTGCTCACGCAATCGCCGCGGCGGCGCGCGGCATGGGCGCAAGGGAAACTGCACGCGCGAATTTCCGAACGGCAGAACGACCCGTGAGCGTGATGAAAAGCGGCGACCCGCGCTGGCAGCGATGTTACTTGGTCACTTCGATCGTGCTGGGCTTGGGCGCTTTGGTGCTGA
>JAFEBN010000254.1 GCA_018242645.1 Planctomycetota bacterium
GGTCGCGACGACCTGGTTCTGACTGTTGAGACGGTCGCCCAGGTTGGGGTTGGCACCGTAGTAAGCCACGCGGGTCACGGCGTCGGGATTGAAGCCGGAGGTATCGCTAAGTTCCTGCTGCTGCGAGCGGGCGTATTCCTTGCCGCCGCCGTTGGACCAGGCGATGTCGTCGACCATCTGGTAGGGCTCGAGCGACATGGCGGGAGGGGTGGGTATGACGGCGTAGGAGGTGTCCTCGCTGTCAATCGGCGTTTCAGGGAGATTGGCGATGCCGCCGGTGGTGCCGATGCCCCTGAGGTCGAGCTTGCCGTCGTAGTTGACATCGGGATTGACATCCTTGCGCCAGGCGTAGCGGCTGCCGCTGACGTAGGACGTGCTGCCGTCGTAAACGCTGACGAATCCGCCGCCGCCATTGGGAGCGAGCGTGTGATACGGGCGCTTGCGGAGAAGGACAAAGGTGGCGCTGCCGTCGTTCTTGATCCGGCCCGCGACATCGCTGGTGGGGATGTGCTTGCTGGCGAAGGTCGCGCGGGCCGTCGCTGCTGGAAGCAATGCCGGGATGTTGGAGTTGTTGCCGTTGTTGTTGTAGAGGACGAAGAAGCCGTTGCTGCCGATGACAAGACCGTCGAGCGACCAAGCTTCGTCGATTTCCGGGATTTCATCGCCCTGATCCCACCCGGTGGGGAGCGGACCGGGGATGTTGTTGCCGTCGTCGGCGCCGCCAAAGACGCTGGCGAGCATATAGCCGTCGAGCTTCATGCCCGGTGCGCCGTAGAGCTCGATGTATTCGTAGCGATCATCGCCGGAGCTGCCGCCGCCCGCGGGATTGGCCCAGATTTCATTGAGGACGAGCTGCGCCTGACCGGCACGGGCAAACAGAGCACAGGCAATGAGCCCGGCGGCGGACTGGATCTTCATGCAGAACTCCTTTGGAGGGTGCGGACAACAGATTGCTGAATTGCGAATTACTGCGCGGGGCTTCGGACTTTGGTGGGATCGGGGCCGAAGCGTCCGGAGGTGAGATGGCCACCAAAGACCTTGCGTTCGACATCCTGGTCGTCGTACGGGTCGTCGCCCGTGAACGTGCTTCCGTCGAGCCAGCCGAACTCGCCGTCCATGTTGGAGTCGCGGAGCGACTCGACGTGGCCATCGGCAAAGAGCCAATTGCCGTAGTACTTGTCGAGGTCTTTCTGATTGATGCCCGACGCGGAATTGCGGAGCTTGCCGCCCGGCGCGCGCCCGTGCGCGGGGCCGAGGTCGCTCCACGATTGCTTGCCGAAAAAGCCGTCAACGGGCGCGCCGGCGTACCCGTCGGTCAGGTGCTTGACGACACGAAAGGTCTCGGTGCCGACCAGCACGGTCGACTCGCCATCGCCCGCGTCATTGACGCGACCGTCGGCAAAGAGGGGCACCATGTTTGTGGGGACTCTTCCCAGGTCCTTTTCGTTGAGCGTTCCCTTGGCGGCTTGTCGGGTCCGCTTGGAATCGAAGTAGGGGCGCTTCACGTCGATATCCGGGTTGTCGCGGAGATCGACGAGTTCGGTGAAGGCGAAGTACCACGTGGGCGTGTAGTTGGTGTTGTATCCCGCGTTGAACATGGCGAGCCTCTTGGGGGCCGTGGCGGTGATGCCCTTGAAGGACGCCGGGAGCTTGTCGTTCTGCAGCGACTGCGCGGAGCGAGCGGGGTTGGTGGGGCAGAGGTTGGCTCCGGGAACGAAATAGCCGCCCTGCACGGCGTCGCTCATCCAGCCCACTTTGCCGGATTGGATATCGGCGGGGGGCCCCCAGTTGTTGTTGATGCGCCCGTCCTGGGGTCCGCTGCAATAGGAGCCTCGGTTGCTCCCGGCGTACGACAGGAAACCGACACCCATCTGCCGCAGGCTGGTCTGGCACTTGATGGTGCGGGCAGAATCGCGTGCGGCGCTCAGGCTCGGCAGGAGAATGCTGAGGAGCACGGCGACGATGGCGATGACCACCAGCAGCTCGATGAGCGTGAAGGCGGGGCGGATCCACGTGCGTGCGTGCGGAGAAATCTCGGAGCGACAGGCGGGTGTGGGGGTGTGCATGGTGGCGCACGCATCGGGTCGATCGTGCGAGGCGACGGTAACAGGCGAGCGCGAGTGGTTGCGCTGCGATTGACACAAGATTGCGTCAAGCTTGCGCAAAGCGGCGGGCCGCGTCTTTGCGCAAGCTTGATACAACCTTGTCGTGGTGCAAGCGCCGCGGCGGTGCGGCGCGTTTAGTCTCTTTCCGTCGGTGCGCGATCGCGTGCCGGAAAGAACAAAGGAGAGAGCGATGAAGATGTTTGCGGCAATCGGCGCGATCGGTCTGTCGACCGGCGCGGCTTCGGCGGTCGGGGCAGTTCGGATCACGGAGTGGATGTACAACGGTGCGGGCGGCACGGCGCGGGAATTTGTAGAGATCACCAATCTCGGCCCCGTCGCGGTCGATCTTTCCGGGTGGTCATTCGATGACAACTCGCGGACGCCCGGCTCGTTTGCGATCGGGAGCATCGGCGTGCTGGGCGCCGGCCAGAGCGCGATCATCACCGAGCAGGCCGAGGCAGCTTTTCGTGCCGCTTGGGGGCTTGGCGCCGGCGTGAAGATTGTCGGCGGGAACACCAATAACCTGGGCCGCGCGGACGAGGTGAACATCTACGACAGCTCGAACAATCTGGTCGATCGCTTGACCTACGACGATCAGACCATTGGAGGCCCGCGAACACAGGGCTTTTCAGGCAACATCCGGCTTGCCAATGTCGGAGCGAACGCCGCGAATCTGGCGGTGATCTCGGCCGGCGGCGACGCATTTGGTTCGTACGCCTCGGCGAGCGGCGATGTCGGTAATCCGGGCACCTACTCGGATGTTCCGGCTCCCGGCGCACTGGCGCTGGCGATGGCCGGCATGGTCACGGTCACTCGGCGCCGGCGAGGCTGAGTCTGTTGTCGAGGTGCACCCAAACCCTGCCCGCGGGGGTTTTCTGCTGCGCGCCCGCGGCGCCCCGGCGTTGACAGGACGCGTGTTTATCCGGAGAATGGGCCGATCTTTCTCCGGAGGGTGTTTCGATGCGGCGGACGAGCTTGCTTGCGGGCGTGTTGATCGTGACGACGGGTGCGGCTCATGCCGCCATGGGACAGAGCACCCCGGCCGGAACGAAGTCTTCAGAAAAGGTTAAACGCCCCCGCACAGTGGACGACGACATCAACGCCGCGGTCGAAAAGCTCAAGGTGCAGGCCGACAAGGCCGAGCAGCTGGTCAACAAGGGAGACGTGGACGGAGCTTCAAAGCTGCTCCTGGGCGTGTTTCCCGAAGCTTCACGAACGCCGGCGGAGTACCTGGTGCTGGGGAAGGTGCTTTACCGCAATGACCGGCAGTTGTCTTATCAGATGGTGAAGGTCGCGGCGGAGAAACTGCCAGATTACGCCGATGCGCAGCTCGAGTGGGCGCTCGCACAGCATCGAACAGGTGAATATGCGGGCGCCCTCAAGGCCTATGAGCGCGCGAACGAGCTCAAGCCGGGCAATGCACCGCTCCTGGGTGTCGCGGCCGAGGCGGCCCTGCGGACCGGCGACGTGAAACGCGCGATCGAGTTGTGGAAGGCTTGTCTGAATGCCACCAGGGGCAGCGTGGACGATTTCGAGAAGCTGGTGTGCGAGGTCAATTTTCGCGAGGACCCGCTCGCGCGGCGGAAGGAACTGGTAAAGAAAGTTGCCGCGGCGGATGAAGAAGCGGCGGTCGAACTGCTCCTGCTGGACTGCGACTGGCCCCTGGACTGGTGGATCGTGGCGCCCAACCGGCCGAACCTGGAAAGCGACAACGCGCTGGTGGGCAAGTGGATTCTTCCTGGCGGCAACACGGAGGTATCGGAGGCCAAATGCGTTGCCGCGTGCGCGCTGATGGACAAGCCAACCAAGGAACGGATCGGCGAGCTGCTCAAGCGCAGCCGCTATCTGCTGGACGATGATCGCACATTGCCGACAAACAGCAAGGCGATGGTTCAGATGCTCAAGTTTGCGATCCGCAGCGGGGCGATCTCGCGCGAGGAAGCAAGGTCGGCGCTCGGGCAGAAAGTGCTCGAAGTGGCGAAGAAGTCGAGCGATCCGGACATTTTCGAGGCTGCCGCATTCCTGTATCTCGACACAGCGAAACTGAGTGAGATCGACCGGATGGGATGGGAAAAAGCCAAAGACCCCCGCAGCGCCGCGTCGCTCATCAGCACCATGTACCGCAACAAGGAACTCAAGTGGGACACACCGGAGTTTCAGAAAGCGCGGGAGCAGTTTCCGGAGAACACGACGATCGCGGGTCTGGCCTACCTGATCGGATCGGAAGCCGGACAGCCAAAGAAAGACCTGCTTGTGCAGGCGCTCAAGGCGGAGTATCGCAAGTTCTCGAAGACGGATGTCAAGGGCGAGGTGCGTGCGCGATCGGACACGCTGCGGCATTATTGGAAACTGCTCATCGAGCTGGAACCCTAAAAGGCCGGGTTGTTCGGCTTTGGGAAGGTCACTTTGAACATCCAGCGGGCCGGCGCCGAAGAATACAGAGGTATGCCGGCCCCCTTTGTCATTCTGATCGATGGTCAGTGCTCGCTGTGCCGGCGCGAGGCGCGGTTCATGCAACGGCTGGACGCGGGGCGCGGCAGGCTCGATGTGGTCGATATCGCCGCGGCGGGGTTCCGGCCGGAGACATACGGCGCGACGATGGACGCGCTCATGGGACAGATCCACGGTGTCACGCCGGACGGAAGGGTGATGACCGGCATGGCGGTATTCCGCGAGGCGTATGGCGCCGTGGCGCAATCGGGCGGCGTGAAGGCGCGGATTCTGAGCTCGCTCATGGGCGTGACGGGCTGGCCGCTGGTCAGGCCCGTCGCCGATGTGTTCTACCGGTGGTTTGCGCGCAATCGGCTCTCGATCAGTGCGGTGGCCGGTCGCCTGCTGGGCGATGAGCCTCCGGCGTGCGAGAACGGGCGCTGCAAGGTGCCGTAGCCATCACGCCTGAGGCGTGGTCGAGCCGAAGAATGCGGCATGAAACTGCGTGCGATGGTTGCTCTTGTGTGTGGAGGCGTGTTCGGTGCGCCGGCGCTCGGCCAGCCCCAGTGGATGGAAGTGCCCCCGCCGGAAACGGCGATGGTCACGCCTCCGGACATGCCGCGCGAGTTCCGGGGCGTGTGGATCGCGAGCGTGCAGAACATCGATTGGCCGAGCGCGAAGAAACTGACGGTTGCGCAGCAGACGGCGGAGATCACGCGGAATCTCGATGGCCTGTCCAAGATGAACATCAACGCGGTGCTGCTGCAGGTACGGCCGAGCGGGGATGCGCTGTATGTGTCTTCGCTTGAACCCTGGAGCGAGTATCTGACCGGGGCGAGCGGCATCGCCCCGGACGTAGAGGGGTACGACCCGCTTCGGCTGTGGATCGAGGAGGCTCATCGGCGGGCGATCGATGTGCACGTGTGGATCAATCCGTTCCGCGTGCGGCATTTCAAGGCCGAATCGGCGAACGCGCCGTCGCACATCGCGCGGACGCACCCCGAGCTTGTCCGCTCGTACGACGGCTACGAGTGGCTCGACCCGGGCGAGCCGGCCGCGATCGATCACTCCATGAAGGTCGTGATGGACATCGTCAATCGCTACGACATCGACGGGGTCGCGATCGATGACTACTTCTATCCGTATCCAAAGGACAAGGAGCCGTTTCCGGATGATGCGAGCTATCAGAAGTATGTGAGCACCACGAAGCAGCCGGGTGGGGGCGGCCTGTTGACCCGCGATTTGTGGCGCCAGCAGAACATCAACGTGTTCGTCGAGCGTTTCTACCGGGAGATCAAGGCCGCGAAGCCATATGTCCTCGTGGGGATCGCGCCCTTTGGGATCTGGCGTCCGGGCAATCCGCCGGGAATCAAGGGCATGGACGCGGTCGCGAAGCTGCACGCGGACGCGAAGGTGTGGCTGGCCAACGGCTGGCTCGATTACCTGTCGCCCCAGCTCTACTGGAGCATCGACTCGATCGAGCAGAACTTCGTGAAACTGCTGGTCTGGTGGGCGGGCGAGAATGTGAAGGAGCGCCACTTGTGGCCGAGTCTGTACACGAGCCGCATCGGGCAGAAGACGGCTGACCCGCAGAACAACTGGATACCCGACGAGATCTCGAAGCAGATTCTCGTGACCCGCGAGCGAGCGGGCAATGCGGGGATCGCATTCCCCGGGCAGATTCACTTCTCGCTGAAGGTGATGCTCGAAAACCGGGGCGGGATCAACCAGGTGATCATGGCGCGGTACGCGGCGCCAGCGCTGATACCCGAATCGCCGTGGCTGGATGATGGCGGGTTCGCGAAGCAGCCGTGGCATGCGATGATCGCGCTCGATCAGTCACGCACATCGATTGCATGGGCGCCCTACGAGCTTTCGCCGATGCCGGCGCGATGGGTGATTCAGACACGCAGCGGCGACAACTGGGCCTCGGCGATTCTCCCGGGCACGCAGGCGGAAGCGTCGTTCGATATCGGTCCGGACGCGGTGGTGCTGACGCCGGTATCACGCACGGGTATGTCGGGCACGCCGAAAAAGTGGGAGTTGAAGCAGGTGAAGCGCTGACCCGGGGCGTGAAGTTCTGCGTGCACGAATCGCTGTCGATCCCGGACGAGGGGAACGGACAAACGCGGCCCCGGCGCGCGCTTTACAGCAGCAACTCGGCCTTTGCGATCACAACGGGCTCGACCGGCACGTCGCCCATGCCCTGCTTGGTCGTGGTCTTGACCTTGCGGATCTTGTCCACGACCTCCATGCCGCTGATCACCTTTCCGAACACGGCGTACGCGGCGCCGTCGGGCTGCGGGCGATCAAGGAAGGCGTTGTCGACGGTGTTGATGAAGAACTGGCTGGTGGCCGAGTCGGCGTCGCCGCCGAGACGGGCCATGGCGACCGTGCCGCGGGTGTTCTTGAGTCCGTTCTTCCACTCGTTCTTGATCGGTTTGTTGGTAGCCTTCTTTCGCAGATCGGCGGTGTGCCCGCCGCCCTGGATCATGAACGAGTCGATCACGCGATGAAAGACGGTGCCGTCGTAGTGCCCGGCCTTGACGTACCCGACGAAATTCTCGGTGGAGATCGGGGCGTTCTTGGGATCGAGTTCGAGGACGATGTCGCCGTGATTGGTGGTGAGCTTGACTTGCATGCGGGAGGGTAGATGGGAAAGGCCTGTGAAGGAGGCCGCTTGGAGCGGGAGCTGTGACGTCAGCCAAGAAGCACCGGGCAGGTGAAATAGAATCGAGTGGTGAATCCCCGCGTCGTCAGTTTGCTGCCCTCTGCGACGGAATCGCTCTGCGCGATCGGCGGGGGCCACCTGCTGGTGGGCCGGTCGCACGAGTGTGATTTTCCGCCTTCGGTCCGGGGCCTGCCGGTGCTGACTTCGCAGACCATCCGCGAGACCGAGCCGGCGGCGATCGACGCCCGCGTGCGCGAGGAGCTTGCGGCGGGCCGGTCGCTGTACCGTGTTGACGAGGCGCTGCTGCGGAGCCTGAAGCCCGACGTCATCCTCACGCAGGACCTGTGCGCGGTTTGCTCGATCGATCTCGCGACGGTGCGCGGAATGGCGGAAGCACTCAATCCAAAGCCCGCCATCGTGAGCCTGAATCCGACGACGTTCGAAGATGTGCTGGACGATCTGCTGACGGTCGGCGGCGCAGTCGGGCGGGAGGGTGAGGCTGTGCAGGTCGTGGCCGCTCTACGGGAACGCGTTTTTGCCGCGAGCGAGTTTGTGAACGCGTTCGAGGATGGTCCGAACGTCGTGTTTTTGGAGTGGACTGATCCGCTCTTTGTCGGCGGCCACTGGACGCCCCAACTTATCGAGCGGGCGGGCGGGCGGCATCCGTTGAATGCTCCGGTCGCGCGCGCCGAGGCGGGTGCCGCGGCAGGGCCGCAAATGGCGGAGCGAATCGCCGGAAAGTCGGTTCGGGTCGCGCCCGAAATCGTGGAGGCGATCAATCCGGATGCGATCGTGATCGCGCCATGCGGGATGAATCTGGAGGAAACCCGGCGCTGCGCGGGGCGACTCGTCGGTCAGCCCTGGTTCGCCGGTACGCGCGCCGCCCAGACGCGTCGCATCGCGCTTGTGGACGGTAATCAGATGTTCAATCGGCCGGGGCCGCGCCTGGTGGATGCTTTCGAATTTCTGGTGGGCTGGCTCAACGCACGACCGGAGGTCATTCCTGCCGATTTTCCGTGGGAGCCGATTCAGTTCGCCTCGGTCCAGGTCTGATCAGGGTTGAACTCGGTCATCGAGCGGGCAACGGCGGCGGTGTTGGGGCCGAGATCGCGCTGGTAGACCACGCCTTGCTTGGCGATCATGAAGGTCATGATGCCCGAGCGGCCGTACTCGGCGGGGTAGGCGACGACGGCGAAGCCGTGAACGAGCCGACCGTCCTCGAGATAGCTCATGCGGCCACCGGGTGCGAACGGTCCTTGCGCCGTGAGAATGCGGAAGAAATAGCCGTGATACGGACGGGGCTCGCCGTCTTCGCTGGCTGTGTAGCCCTCGGCGCTCGCGCTCGCGGCAAGATCACCCAGCGGGCTGGGCGAACCGCCCTCCGAGACCGGCCAGTAGAGGCCGTTCTTCGTGCCCGGATCGCTCATGAACTTGCTGGCAAATGCCGGCGGCATCTGGCCGTCCGGATCCATCATCTGATAGTCGGACTGCGCATCCGCGATAGCGAGACAGGTCTGGATGCAATCGAGCTCGTTGCGGCCGACCCGGCGTGCAATCACCTCTTCGAGGCCCGCGGCGGTATCAAGACGCCAGCCGTCGTCGGTCTTCACGATCGGGAAGGGCATCGGCCAGTTGTCGTCGCCCACTTCAAGGATCATCGATCCATCATCACTGGCCACGAGGCGGTGGCTCTGGTCGTACTTGCGGAGGAATGCTTGGGCGTTGGAACGGTCGGCGACGTCGTCGCCGGAACTGAGAACTTCGCGGGCGTTCACGCCCAGGATGCTCGACAGCTCCTCTGTGTTGTCGGCGCGGATCGCCGCCACCGTCGCATCGACCGCGGCCTGGGGCGTGGCGAAGGCGGTGCCGGGCTTGATATCGGGGCCCGCAGGGGTGCTCGCGCACGACGCGGTCCAGAGCGCGACCGAGGCGAGAGCAATCCGGGAGAACACGCGCAAAGTCGAAGAGGCTGTGAGCATGGAGCAATCTCGTAAGAGGGAGCAGGAGAAGAAAAAGCGAGACAATCAGCGACGGCCGCCGCCACCCCGGGCGCCGCCACCTCCGCCCCCCGCGGGGCGCGACATCTGGCCCCCGCCCCCGCTGGGGCGTGACATCTGGGTGCCGCCACCGCTCGGTCGCGACACTTGCCCGCCCCCGGTACGGCTTGCGTTGCCGCGGTTGCTGGCGTCGCGCGTGGCGTTTCCGCGGTCAACGCCGCTGAAGGCGCCGGCATTTCCGCGATCGGCTGCCCGATTCTGCAATTGCGAATTGTCGCGGGTTCCGGCGTTGGGGCGGTTGGACATGTCACGGTTGCCCGCGTTATTGCCTGCGCCGCTCCCGGGATTGCGGTTCTGGCCCACGTTGTCGCGGTTCAGGCCGCGGCCGCTGTCGCCAAAGGCGCCC
>JAFEBN010000255.1 GCA_018242645.1 Planctomycetota bacterium
GGCAAGTTGCAGGGCGGCGAGGGTGCGCGGCCGGGGGTGGATGTGCCGCGGCGGGACGCGGGGGTCCGGCGTGTCTGAGGAGAGCGGGGTTTTTGCGGCGCCGTCGAGCGGGGGTGACGAGATCTCGTCGCTCGCGCGTGCGAAAACGGTTTTTCTTTCTGTTCGAGAACTGGGACTGGTGGAGCGGCAGGAAGCGGTGGACGCGGCCTGCGGCGACGATGCGGCGCTGAAGGAATTGGTGTGGACGCTGCTGCGCGGCGATGAGGGGCCGCTGGCGATCGAGTCGCTGGCGGACGACATTCGCGCTGCGAGCGAAGGGGAAAAGAGTGACGGGAGCCGGATCGGGAATTACCGGTTGCTGGAGCGGGTGGGCGAGGGCGGGTTCGGCGTGGTGTATGCCGCGGAGCAGGAGCGGCCGGTGCGGCGGCGGGTGGCGCTCAAGATCATCAAGCTGGGGATGGACACGAAGCAGGTGGTGGCGCGCTTCGAGGCGGAGCGGCAGGCGCTGGCGATGATGGATCACCCGTGCATCGCGCGGGTGTACGACGGGGGCGTGACGCCGACGGGGCGGCCGTACTTCGTGATGGAGCTGGTGAAGGGCGTTCCGATCACGCACTACTGCGATGAGCAGGACCTCTCGGTTGCGCAGCGGCTGGCCTTGGTGGTGCGGGTGTGCGATGCGCTGCGGCACGCGCACCAGAAGGGCGTGATCCACCGCGATATCAAGCCTTCGAACGTGCTGATCACGACGCTTGACGGCAAGGCGGAGCCGAAGATCATCGACTTTGGCGTGGCGAAGGCGGTGAGCGGAAAGCTGACAGATCGCACGCTGTTCACGGAAGTGCGGCAGGTGATCGGCACGCCGGAGTACATGAGCCCGGAGCAGGCGGACCCGACGGTGCAGGATGTGGATACGCGCGCGGACGTGTACGGCGTGGGCGTCTTGATGTACGAACTGCTGACAGGAACGACGCCGTTTTCGTCGGAGCGTTTGCGGACGGCGGCGTACGGGGAGATGCAGCGGACTATTCGCGAAGAGGAGCCGCCGGCGCCGAGCACGCGGGCGCGGTCGGCGTCGCGGAGCGGGAACGCGGTGCGGGGTTCGCTGCGTTCTGAGTTGCCGTCGACGCTGCGCGGTGAGCTGGACTGGATCGTGCTGAAGGCGATGGAGAAGGACCGCACGCGGCGGTATCCGGGCGTGGGCGCGCTGGCGTCGGACATCGAGCGGTATCTCGCGGGCGAGGCGGTGCACGCGGTGCCGCCGAGCCGGGGGTATCTGCTCAAGAAGTTTGTGCGGCGGCATCGAAAGCTGGTCTTTGCGTCGGTGCTGCTGGTGGCATCGCTGCTCTTGGGGCTGGTGGGAACGGCGGCGGGGTTGATCAAGTCGGACGGGCTTCGGCGGTTGGCGGAAGCCGAGAAAGAAAAAGCGGATGTGTCGGCGCGGGAAGCGCGTGAGGCAGAGGGGCTGGCGCGTCGGCGCGCGTATACGGCGAACATGATGTCGGCTTCTGCGGCGATGGAGAGCCAGCAGTCGGGCGCGGCGGAGGCGGCGCTCGATTCCGTGCCGTTGGACGAGCGGGGCTGGGAGTGGCGGGTGCTGGATGCCAGGCGTGATTGCTCGGTGCGGACGATCTCGATCCCGATCGAATACACGGCGGACAAGGAGAATTTCCGGCTGGCGCTGCTGATGCACCCGGACGGGAAATCGTTCTTTGCGACCGACGAATTGGCGACAGTGTGCGCCAGGCAGTTCGACCTGGCGACGGGAAGACAGTTGCGAACGTTTGCGGCGCCGCGACCGACCAAGATGCATGGCCTGACGCATGTGATGCTCAGCGGGGACTCGATGCTGGCCGTGAGTTCTCCGCTGTTGAACCAAGAGCCGTTCGCGCCGCGGGTGACTCGCTGGCGGCTGGACGGTTCGGGCGAAATGGAAACACGAACCGTGCCGGTGAGCGGGGAGACCCGGGCCCTGGAAGCGGTTCTTTCACCCGATGGCTCGGAGATTTTCTTCGTGAACGGGCCGATGGTTGAACGCGTTGAGGTCTCGACGGGAAGGGTTGCGGCGCGGATCGACGCGCCGTCTTTTTACCCTGTCGCCGTGGGAGGCGTGGAGCGTTCGTACCTCGCCACATCGGAACTGCGTGGCGGCGGTTTCGGGCTTCGCGATGGGCGCACGCTGGAAACGGTGATGGTCGCCCAAGGGCACGGGGCGATCATGGATGTGCGTTTTTCGCCGGACGGCGCTGCGGTTGCTTCGGCGGCGGACGATGACACGGCGAGGGTGTGGGATTTGACAAAGGGGCAAAGAACCAAAGGGCCGAAGGGCCAAATCGAGCAGGAAGACATCGAAGCCCAAGATATTCCGTACAAGGTTTTGGCGCATCCGAGCCGGGTTGGGGGGATTGCGTTTTCGCACGACTCGCGGCTGGTGGCGACGGTGTGCGGGGACAGCGCGGTACGGATCTGGGATCGCCCGACGGGCGCGCTGCGGGAGATGTTTGCCTCGCGGGGGCTGGTGAACAAGCCGGTGATGTTCTGCGCGGAGGACACGAAGATCGCGGCGATGCAGAGGGACGGGACGATCCGCTTCTGGGAGCTTGGCGCCGAGAGCACGCGGGTGTTGCGGGGGCATGCGAACATCGTTTCGGCGGCGCGTTTTGTGCGGCGCGGCGGGGGCGAGGCGGCGGCGATCGTGTCGGGCGGCTGGGATCAGAATTACGGCTCGGCGGGGCTGGTGCGGCTGTGGGATGCGGCGACGGGGCGCGAGATCGCGTCGTATGCGGGCAAGCCGGGGGATATCTGCCGCGGATTGGAGGTGAGCAGCGACGGACGGCGGGCGGTGATGGCGATCACGGAGACGCGCCATTCGGAGATTCCGCGCGGGCGGGTGGTCATGCTCGATTTGGGGAACGGACGCGAGATCTGGAGCACGGCGCTCGAGAACGCGGGCGCGTTCTGCGGCTTTGGACGCGATGAGGAAACGGTTCTGGTGCGGTGGAATCGACCGCTTTTTATGACCAGCGCGGTGGTCGGGGTGTTCGATGCCTCGGATGGGCGGTTGATCCGGAGCCGCATGCTCGAGAACAACCTTTGGGAGGAGAGTGCGATCAGCCCGGACGGGCGGACGATGGCGATCATGGGTCGCGAGCCGAGCGAGTCGGGCCTGATGATTTTGAACGCGGAAACGCTCGACACAATCGCGGCGATGCGGTTCGAGGGCGGGAAGGCGGTGGCGTTCAGCCCTGACGGCAAGTCGCTCGCGGCCGCGGCGGTGGACGGGACGATTCACATCCTGGATGCGGCGACGTTGCGGCGTGTGGGGCGGCTCGAGGGGCACGGGATGCTGGTGCTGGCGGTGGCGTACAGCCCGGATGGGACGCGGATCGCGAGCGCGGGGCTGGACCGGAAGATCCGGCTGTGGGATGCGAAGACGCTTGATCCGGTGGGCTATCTGAGCGGGCACACGGGGCACATCGGGAGCTTGGATTGGGAAGAGTTCGAGACGAGCGCGGGGAAGAAAGAGTTGCGGCTGCTCTCGTGCTCGGGCGATGGGACGGTGCGGATCTGGGAGCCGCGGATGCTGCGGGAACGGCTGGAAGTGAGAGAGCGGCGGCGAGCGGCGCTGGAGAAGGTGCTGCCGCGGCTGGAGGAATGCGTGCGGGCGAAGGGTTTTGAAGGCGGGTGGGAAGAGGTTTTGAGAATGGAGGATGAGAGAGAGAGAGGGGCTGGGGAGGTTTGGTTGATGGGGGAGGGGTGGAAGAGGGAAGGGAAGTGACGGGGGGGCGGTGAGACAGTGTGTCGCGAATCTTGGAGGATGGTGGAATACGAAGGCGTCGTTTCATTCGGCACAGAGAATCGCGTAGTACGCACGAACGAAAATGGTGAAATCGGCGTCGTCGACGAAATGGTTACGGTTCAAGTCCGCGGAGCAGTCGGCCGGCATGGACGGATCGGCACAATCAAGAATGTCGTAGCCGATCAGAAACAGCGAGAAGTCCGAGTCGTCCACGTGTCTATTCAGGTCAAGGTCGCCCGGACAGCATCGCGGCGCCGAAAGCCGAACAGCGGTCGTTGTGACGCCTCCGCAGTCTTTTCCGACGAGGCAATCGTAAAGCCCTTCGTCCGAGCCGTTCGCGGAGTAAACAATCAGTGTTGACGACGCCGAACCGGTAATCGCAGAGCCCGAACCCGTCGGGCCATCCGCAAGCGGTACGCCGCCCTTGCGCCAGCGGAAACTCAGCGATCCATATCCCGGCGCGGGCTGGGCGAAGAAGTGAGCATCCGGTTTCGTGCAGCCGGTCATGAATGGATCGGGCTGTGACACAATCCAGGGAACGGCAGAGTCACTCCAACGCGCGAGATACGCGCCGGCGTTCCCGGCCACCTGCGTAAACGATCCGCCCGCGATTAATTCTCCGTTCGCCTCGCAGAGATTTGTAATAGGGCCATCGGATGAAGCTGCGAGCGACTGCCACGATGTCCCGGACCAGCGGGCAATTTTGTATTCGGCCAAAGCGTCCGACTGAAACCGGAGAAGCCCCGAAACAATGAGTTGGTTGCCGTATGTGGCGAGCGCGTTCACCGTACCGGACACGATCGGAGCGGGGAAAGCGGACCAGGAATTGCCATTCCACTTTGCGATCGCTTTGGCCTGGCTTCCGCCCGCTTTCTCGAATGTGCCTCCAACGACAAGTTCGTCGTTCAAGACAGCGAGCGCGTAACCGGAAGAAAAAGTGACCGAGGCGATCCCGACATCCAGTGCAAACCACTGCGTTCCGTTCCATCGGGCGATTCTGTTCGCGGCAGTGCCGCCGGCTTGAGTGAACGCGCCCGTCGCCACGAGTTCACCACGAAAAATCGTGATGGCACTCACAGCGCCGTTGGCGTATTCGATGCCGGTGCCAAGCGGACGCCATTGCGTGCCATCCCACCGCGCGATCGAATGAACAAGTGAGCCGCCCGGGATATGGAATTTTCCGGCGCCGATGAGTTCGCCGTTGAATTCAAGCAGGTCTCCGACGAAATCGTCCGAACTCGTCGTCCCTCCGGGAGGCTGGATGCGCTCCCAATGGTCGCCGGTCCATCGCGCGAAGTAGGAGACGGCGATCCCGCCAGCGTCGCGAAAAGTACCGCCTGCGATGAGACTTCCATCGTACTCGACCAGCGTCGACACGGCCCCGTCGGTGCCCGTGCCCAGGGGCATCCATGAACGACCATCCCATCGCGCGATATTGCGAGCGCTCACGCCCGGTGCGGTTTCGAACCGGCCGCCTACAACGAGTTCACCGCGAAACACGGTCGCGATGTGCACCGCGCCGTCGAATCCCGACCCGATCGAGCGCCATGTAGCGTCATCCCAGAGCCGGAGTGCGGAAGAAGATCCACCCCCGTCGCCCGTTGAGACCTCAATCGCAACAAGATCGCTGCCCCACGACAGCATCGTGCTAATTCGGGCGCCGGTGGTTCGGTTCGGCAGCGCGTTCCACGAAGTCCCGTTCCACTGCTGAAGATTCGTGAAATTGCCGACGAAGGGAAGAGTCCCTCCAGCGAAGAGACAACCCTTGTGCACAGCAAGGGAATACACCGCCGAAAACGACGGCGGAAGTTGCGAAGAGAACGGATTCCATTCCGCGCCGTTCCAGCGAGCGACGCGAACGCTTGGCCTGCCTCCGGCAAAGCCGAAGTTCCCGCCTGCGATAACCTCGTTGTCATAAACTGTCAACGCCTGTACAAAGCTGTCGGTGCCTGTTCCGAGCGGGCTCCACGCTGCCCCATTCCATTGCGCGATGTTGTTCGAAGCAATGCCCCCGGCACTATTGAAGTTGCCGCCGACCACGACCGTTGATTGAAATGTCACAAGCGCAAAGACATCGCCCCCGCCGACCCCGGCGCCGAGCGCGCTCCATGTGGCGCCGTTCCACTTGGCGATGCCGAACGTGCTCAATGTCCCCGACTTGGTGAAAGTTCCTCCCACGACAAGGTCGTTCCCCAGCACTGCAAACGCACGCACCGCCGGATAGGTCGGTCCGCTGAGGCCGCTGCCAAGCGCCTCCCAGGTTGCGCCGTTCCAGCGCGCGACCAAGCTTGCCGAATTGCCGCTTGCCTGCGTGAACGGGCCGCCCGCGATCAAGTCCCCTTTATAAACCGCCAACTCAAAGACGCTGTCGTTGAATCCGGTGCCCAGCGGCTGCCACTGCGTTCCATCCCACATGGCCACGCTCTTGATCGCTGGGTTTCCGACGATGGAGAAGTTTCCGCAGATCACAAGCCGGGCCGGAAGCGGCCCATCCTTATCCGGATCCCAAAGAACAGCCCCGAAAATTCCGCCATTGACGCCAGTTGCCGGCCCAAACCCCTCGAGCCACTGCGACGCACAAGGTGCGGCATTCAAAGCAGCACACGGCAAACAGGCGCAGAGCAACGCGAACGCGCAGGCCAACCCGCGAACCGGGGACAACAAAGGTGCACACAGTCTCATGAGTGCACAAGTGTATCAGAAAAGCGCAAAACGGCTTCGCGTCTCATAACGGTTGCACGCTGACATGCCTAGCGCAAATAGTGGCGCGTGCTAGCAGACTGTTGAAGAACTGACTCGACGGGCGCAACCGGTGTGGGGTGTTGTAAGAACAGTTGGGGATGACGGGCACACCGGACCGTCAGGCGGCAGTTTACCACACGTTCAACGTCGAGGACCTGATCGAGCCGGGTCGCCCGCTGCGGGCGATCAAGCGGATGGTGGAATGGGCGAAGCGATTCCGGCACCCCTTCGGGGTGCGGGGACTTGGGGGGCGATGGTCCCGGGGGTAGCGATCGCGGACTCGCTTTACCCCCGGCTACATTCCGTCAGCCCTTCGGGCTGGCAGGCGTGTTGAGCGTGGCGCGCGCGGGTGGTTGGTTGTCGCCGTGCCCACGCTTGCGAGCGTTATGCATCAAGCCATTGGTGGGCGAGCCAAATGGGAGCGGCTTTCTTGCACGCTTTCAGCGTGCGGGATTTTTGGCGATGCATACCGAGGGTGCCGCGGTCGCGGCAACTCTCGGCTCGAATCTCTCAGTTCTGCCGGCTGAAAACAGGCGGGAGCCGGGGTAGAACGCATCGGTTTAAGCATAATCCTCTGGCGCGTCGGGTTCGTAGAGGCGGAGGCGGCTTGCGGGTGCGGCGAAGGGAGGGAATATGGGGCTGGGGCGGGTTTGCGGGGGAAGTTGGGGGCGGGGGCTTCCTTCGTGGGGGGCGCTGTGTTAGGTTGGAGTGACTTGCTTGGAGGCTTGCCAATGAAGATTTCTGGGGTGATGGGGCTTGTGCTGGCGTTGGGGGTGATGGTGCGCGCGGGGCTTGGGGCGGATCCGACGATCGTGGCGATCGATCCGCAGGAGGCGGCGAATCGGGCGGCGATGAGGACGTCGAAGTTTGAGTCGGGGACGTTCGGGTATGCGCTCTGGCGGCGGGGCGGGATCGCGACGATCGAGGTGGAGGTGTCGGCGGACTTCAGCGACGCGACGCACGAGATCGCGATGGAAGTGTCGAACGCGTTCAAGCCGACGCCTCTGTCTCTGACGCTGACGCCGTCGGGCGAGGCACCGGCGCCGGGCGCTTGGGCGCTTCAGTACAACGGGACGAGCGTGAAGGCGGGGAAGAAGATCGTGCAGCTCTCGGTGCAATCGCCGGATGATGCGCCGATCGGAAAGTACACACTGAGCGCGATCGTGCGTGGCAAAGGGGTGACGAAGGTGAGCAGCCGCGTGGCGCTGCCCAAGCCGGTCGTGCTGCTTTTCAATCCATGGAATAAGCGAGACGCGGTGTACATGGAAGACGAGGCGGGGATCAGGGAATACATCTCCAATACCAACGGGATCTTCCGCACGGAGGTGGACAACAAGGACCGCACGTGGCGGTACGGGCAGTTTGATCCGACGTGTCTGAACACGCTGCTGAAGGTGCTGGACGCGCCCAATGGGGCGAGGCCGGATGAGCCGATGACGACGGCGATGCGTTCGAGCCCGGCGCTGTTTGGGCAGGCGCTGGCGGCGGGGATCGGCTCGTACGTGGAGGGCAACTGGTCGCTGACGAGCTTTCCTCCGGGCGAGACGGCGCCGTGGAAGTGGCAGGACAGCAACAACCTGTTCTCGAAGTTTGGGCCCAAGCAGGTGAAGTATGCGCGGTGCTGGGTGTACGCGAACATGCTGACGAGCCTGTACCGGTGCGCGGGGCTGCCGGCGCGCTCGGTGTCGTGCATCCAGTCGGCGCACGAGGGAAACCCGACGAACAACGCCATCGACATCTTCCAGAAGAAGGTGGGCAATAACTGGGTGACGGACACCGATCGGACGGTGGATCGGGCGTGGGGCTTTCACGCGTGGAACGAGGCGTGGATGAAGCGGACGGATCGGCCGAACAGCGACGGCTGGCAGGCGCTGGACGGAACGTATGGGACGGGGCCGGCGCCGGTGAAGGCGATCGCGGCGAGGAGCGGCGGGAATTACGAGGTGGATTCGTTTGTTGCCGCGGTGAGCCTGCCGATCCGGTTTCATCGGAACGGGCAGGTGGTGGAGGACACGACGTCGA
>JAFEBN010000256.1 GCA_018242645.1 Planctomycetota bacterium
GCGCCCGCAAACGCCCGCTGCAGCGAATCGCCGAACAGCCACAGGCACAGCAGCGTGAGCCGTGGGAGGAACAGCGCGAGCAGTATCACGAAGCATCCCATGCCCGATTCTTGGGATTTCAGTGCAGCAGGATTCGCGCGACAAGCTGGACGATCACCAACGCCTGCGCCCCGGCGATCAGATCGTCGACCAGGATGCCCAAACCGCCCGGCAGCCGCTGTAAACCCCTGGCGGGCCAGAGCTTGAGAATGTCGAACATGCGGAACGCCAGAAAAGCCCCGCCCAGCGCGAGCGCCAACGACGCGAACCCCCCTTCGACCGACCCCGGCAGGAACATCAGCGCGATCGCCTGTCCGGCGGTCTCGTCCGCGACCGCCTGCGACGGGTCTTTCTTTCCGAAACGAGCTTCGGCCGCGAGCCCTTGGGCCAGACAGCCCCACGAAAACACGGCACACCAGGCGAGCAGCGCGAGGTTGTAGATCCAGGGAGCGTGCGCCGGACCGAAGCCGGCACAGATCAATCCCGCGGCAACACCCACCGTCGGCAGCGAACCCCACGTCCCGCTCGCGGGGCGCATGTGACCAAGACCGAAGGTCGTAATCCAGAGCAACCGAGGCTGGCTGGGCATGTCAATGGCCGGAAGCGCTGGCCTGCGCGGCACGGAAGGCGTACGGAACGATCGAGAGCGCGGTCACAATGACCGACGTCCAGACCATGGCATCGATCAGCTTACGGGCGGGCATGCCCGGCATGGGGCTCCAGAACGCCAGAATCACAAACACGCCGATGATGCACCCGCACTGAACTGCCATTTTCGCCTTGCCGCTGAGCGAGGCCGAGAAGTCGATCCCCCGGGCCTCCAGCACGGCCCGGATCGTGGTGACCAGCAGCTCCCGCGAAAGGATGACCAAGGCCATCCAGGGCATGACGCCGCTGACCTGAAGAGCCTTGCCGTTGGAAAGCTGGCAGTCGAACGCCGGCCCGGCGAGCATGGCGAAGGCTCCGACGACCAGGATCTTGTCGGCAAAGGGGTCCATGATCCGGCCGAACTTGCTGATGACGCCCCACCGCCGGGCAAGAAGCCCGTCGAGCAGGTCGGTGAGCGCGCCCAGCGAGAAGAGCAGACAGGCCCACAGCATCGGCCCGGTCGGCGGGACGAAGCTCTGGTCCAGCTTGGGATAGCGCCAGACTGAAAGAAGCGTGATCAGTCCGGCGGCCAGCAGCAGCCTCAGCAAAGTCAGGATGTTGGGAACCGCGACCCACCAGCCTACGGCTGCCGCCCGTTGGGGCAGCACCGGTCCAGATTGGGCAATTCCGGGGTCAGAGTTCACGCGCCCAAGCGTACCCACTGTCCGGTTCCAGATCGGATGAAATCGCAGACAGAAACCACTCACCACCAACTCGCGGCCGGGAGTTGAAGACCTAGTTGGTTCCCACTATCCTCTGCCCTTCGCCCGATTGGGGCTGGGGGCTCCGCTTGTCGGCGGTGTTTGTTTGGCGGCATGTGTCGCCCGGTCGGGCGAGCGAGAGGCGGTTCCTCTCGGCTCATACGGGCCTCGCCCGAGGGGTCGGCGTTGGATCAAATCATCAACCCACTGGCTCTGTACGCGGCTTGCGGCCTGGGAGCCGTCGGTGTTTGCCTGGCGCTGCCCCGCAAGGACGGCAAGAACCCGCAGATCGTCGGCGCTCTGATCGCTTCCCTTGCCGGAGCGATCGTGCTTCTGGCCATGGGGCTCAAGGCCGGTGGCCTGCTCGGCTTCGGCAATTCGCCCAGCGTCTATTTCTATATCTTTGGAGCCGTGGCACTTGGCGCGTCGCTCCGGGTGATCACCCACCCGCGTCCCGTGTACGCGGCGCTCTACTTCGTCCTGAGCATCCTTGCGACGGCGGGCCTTTTCCTCATCCTCTCCGCCGAGTTCATGGCCTTCGCGCTGGTGATCGTGTACGCGGGCGCCATCCTTATTACATACCTCTTCGTGATCATGCTCGCCACCCAGGCTCCGACCGAGGAACTGGAGAACGCGCTCGCGGATTACGACACGCAGGCGCGTGAACCCATCGTGGCGACCGCCGCGGGGTTCATCCTGCTGGCCGTGCTGACCACGCTCCTCTTCCGCGGGACGGTCGATCTCCCATCCATGAAGAGTTCCGGTGGCGAGGCGCTGATGGCTGAGATGCCCCGGCGCATCGAAACCGCCCTGAGCAACGCCAACAAGCTCCCTTCGGGCGCGCACGTGGTCATCAACGACCGCAATCAGGCCAACGTCGATTTCGCCGCCCGCAAGGTGGAGATCCGCACCGCCTCGGGCGAAACCTCGCTGGTCGACCTCCCCGCCGATCTGCATGTGACCAACGTGGAGATGGTGGGTTTCAACCTGCTGCGTGACCATCCCGGCTCGATCGAGATCGCCGGCGTCATCCTGCTGATGGCCATGCTCGGCGCCGTCGTCCTGAGCCGTCGCCAGGTCCAGATCGACGAGGACGCCAAGGAACGGCGTGCCCAGAACCTCGCGGCCGAACTGGCCCAGGGCGTGGAGACCAATCCATGACGACCGAGTTCACCGCCACGCTCGCCCAGGCCGGTTACCCCGCCGCCTTCCAGTCGATCACGCTCGCCCACTACCTGTTCATCTCGGGCGCGATGTTCTCGCTCGGGCTGATCGGCTTCCTCACGCGGCGCAACCTGATCATCATGTTCCTCTGCACGGAACTGATGTTCCAGGCGGCGGGGCTGGCCCTGGTCGCCTTCAGCCGCTTCCACATGAACATGACCGGCCAGAGCTTTGTGATCTTCATCGTGACCGTCGCCGCGGCCGAGGCCGCCATGGCGCTCGCGCTGGTCGTGCTGCTCTTCCGCCGCCGTGAAAGCCTCGACGCCGAGGAATGGTCCGAGCTCAAAGGCTGATCGAACTTCCCTCCGACTCTCCCGCGGAGCCACCGTGACGAATCTCCTGTCCAACTTCTGTCTCGCGAGCGCCGCGCCCGGCGCCGCCACGCTCAGCCCGATCCTCCTCGGTCCGTCGGAGGCGCAGCTGATCCTGGCTCTGCCGATCATCGGGCTGCTGTTCTGCACGCTGTGCGCCATCTTTCGCGTGAAGAGCAAGGCTCCCGCGTTTTTCACCGTCGCCTGCCTCGCGGGGGCGTTCGCGCTCGTCGTTCGCCTGTATCTGAACAAAACCGGCACGCCCGTCATCACGTCCGGCTTTGAATGGTTCTTCCTGGAATGGGGCGACGGCAAGGGACAGCGGCTCGTCGCCAACTTCTCGCTCTATCTCGATTCCCTCACGATTCTCTGGATGCTGTTCGTCACCGGCCTGGCGACGCTGATTGCGCTCTACGCCAGCGAGTACATGGCGGGCGACCTGGGCACGGGCTACTGCCGCTTCTTCGCGGCATTCAACCTGTTCGTGTTCAGCATGTCGTGCCTGGTGATGGGCGACAACCTGCTCCTGCTCTTCCTGGGCTGGGAAGGCGTGGGCCTCTGCTCCTACCTGCTGATCGGCTACTTCTACAAAAAGCCCAGCGCCGTGGAAGCCGCCAAGAAGGCCTTCATCATGAACCGCATCGGCGACCTGGGTCTGCTGATGGGTATCGGCCTGACGTTCGTGCACTTCGGCAGCATCGAATACCGCGATATCTTCCACGCGGCGCAGCCGTACATCGAAGCCGCCAAGGCGGGCAAGTACAACGAGATCCCCTTCCTCGTCCAGCTCATCCCCGTGCTGCTGGCGATCGGCGCGTTCGGCAAGTCGGCGCAGATCCCGCTGTACGTCTGGCTGCCCGACGCGATGGAAGGCCCGACGCCGGTTTCGGCGCTCATCCACGCCGCCACGATGGTGACGGCGGGCGTGTACCTCGTGGCCCGCATGTACCCGCTCTTCCTGCTCAGCGAATACGCGCTGCCGCTGGTCGCCTGGGTCGGCGCCCTGACGGCGCTGCTGGCCGCCACCATCGGGATGGCCCAGTTCGACATCAAGCGCATCATGGCGTATTCGACGGTGAGCCAGCTCGGCTACATGTTCGCCGGCCTCGGCGGGCTCTCGAGCACCGGCGCCGCATTCCACGTCGTCACGCACGCCTTCTTCAAGGCCCTGCTGTTCCTCGCCTGCGGCGCCATCATGCACGGCTTCGCCGGACAGCTCGATCTCCGCAAGCTCAGCGGCATCCGCCGCCTCAAGGGCTGGGGCATCGTCTCGTTCGGCATGCTCGTGGGCTGCCTCAACCTCTCGGGCTTCCCCTTCACCTCCGGCTTCTTCAGCAAGGACATGCTGATCGGCTCGGAGTTCCTGACGCCCGGCATGGCGCCCATCGGCTGGATCCTGCTCTTCACCGCCGGCCTGACGGCGTACTACACCTTCCGCGTCTTCTTCCGCGTGATCGTGGGCCCGCTCCACTATGAACCGGGCGACGAACTGCACTCCGCCCACGACGAGCACGGCCACGGCGGCGAGAACCACAACGAGCACGCCCATGTGCAGGACGACCACCAGCACCACGATCACGGGCACGGCGGGCACTTCCATCCGCATGCCCCGGGCTGGGCGATCAACACCGTCCTGCTCACGCTCAGCGTGCTCTCGCTCAGCGCCAGCGCACTCAACTTCCTCCACCTGCCCAACCAACCCCACATCGAGGGCGGCATCGTTCCCGAACTGGTGATGGAGTCGTCCGCGGCGTACGAATCGCCCTACGCCAGGCACGAGGCTCACGAGGGGACCGGCGACGGCGGCCACGAAGGCCCCGATGCCCACGGCACCCCTTCGTACGTCCCGACAGCGATCGCGCTGGATGACCCGCACGCCCACGCCGGCACCTTCCTGGGCTGGAACCCGCACGCCGTCATGTTCTACGTCTCGGGCGCCGTCGGCTTCATCGGTATCTTCGTCGCCTTCGTGCTGCACTATGTTGGCCGGACCACCGCCGCGACGGCCAAGGCCGACGCGCTGCTCCCGATGCTCGGGCCGATCCCCGGCTGGGCGCAGCACAAGTGGTACGTGGACGAGTTCTACAAGTACTCGATCTACTGGCCGCTCATCATCCTGGCCAACCTCTGCAACCTCTTCGACAAGCTGATCATCGACGGGATCGTGCGCCTCTTCGGCGCCATCCCGCGCTGGATCGGCAACACCATCCGCCCGACGCAGTCGGGCGAGCTGCACGGTTACGCCGCCGGGATGGCCGCGGGTGTCGCTGTGCTGCTGTTCATCGTCTTCATCCTCACCCTCCGCTGAGTACGGGAGTTTCCGAGTCTGATGCAAAACGCAGCAACTCCAATTTCGGCCGCGGCGGCGGGATTTCAGATCCAGGACTGGTGGCTGGTCCTGCTCATGGCCGTCCCGCTGGCTTTCTCGTTCATCATCGCCTTCGGCGCTCCCCACCGGGCACGCGCGACGGCCCTTTTCGGCACCCTGGTTGCCGCGGCACTCACCACCGTCGTTCTGTTCCAGTTCAACTGGGGCAACGGCGCCGCCTTCCAGTTCCAGAATCGCATCGCCTGGCTTCCCTCTCTGGGCATTTCGTTTTCAATGGGCGTGGACTCGGTCGCGATGCTGCTCATCGCCCTCACCGGTCTGCTCGGACCGCTCTGCGTGCTCGCTTCGTGGACGGCGATCACCGATCGCGTCCGCACGTACTACGCATGGCTCCTTGCCCTGCAGGCCGCCATGGTCGGCGTCTTCATCGCACGCGACCTGATCCTGTTCTACATCTGCTTTGAATTCACGCTGATCCCGATGTACGTGCTGATCAGCCTCTACGGCTCGACCAATCGCAAACGTGCCGCGACAACCTTCTTCCTGTACACCTTTACCGGCTCGATGATCGCGCTCGCCGGCCTCGTCTACGTCGCATGGGTCAACGCGGGCCTCCCCAAGGACGCGTTCGAAGGCGCGGGCACCTGGACGTTCGACATCGCGGTCCTCCAGCAGGCGGCTCAGGGCAGCCTCACCATGGCGCAGCAGAGCCTCGTCCTGCTCGCCCTCATGGCGGGCTTTGCCGTCAAGGTGCCGCTCTTCCCTGTGCATACCTGGCTGCCTCTGGCGCACACCGAGGCCCCCACCGCCGGCTCGGTGATCCTGGCGGGCGTGCTCCTCAAGCTCGGCACCTACGGCATCTACCGCTTCGCGCTGCCGTTCTGCACCGGCGCCTTCATCCAGTACGCGCCCTTCCTCGCTGTCCTGTGCATCATCGGCATCCTCTACGGCGGCCTGATCTGCTGGGTCCAGACCGACATGAAGAAACTGGTGGCCTACTCCTCGGTGGCGCACCTTGGTTTCTGCGTGCTCGGCCTGGTCGCGCTCAACACCGCGGGCATCCAGGGCTCGATCCTGTACATGATCAACCACGGTCTCTCGACCGGCGCGCTGTTCCTCTGCGTCGGCTTCATGTACGAGCGCTATCACACCCGCTCGATGAAGGAAGTCGGCGGCCTGGCCTCCAAGATGCCCATCTGGGCGACCTTCATGGTCTTCTTCGTGATGGCCTCGGTCGGCCTTCCCGGCCTCAACGGCTTCATCAGCGAGTTCCTGTGCATCTTCGGCACCTTCCAGGCGAGCGACACCTGGGGCAAGGGCGTGTGGGGCAGCAGCGGAGCGCCCGTCCCGGGTGCGACGCCCGGCAACCTCGGCCCCTGGTACGCCCTCATCGCCGGCCTTGGTGTGATCGTCGCCGCGATGTATCTGCTGATCATGGTCGGCAAGGTCGTCTTCGGCCCGCTCCGCGAGCCCGGCGCGCACGGCGATGCTCACGGGTCGCACGGCGAATCGCACGACTCACCCGGCCACCTGCCCGCCGACCTCACGGCCCGCGAAATCACGGCCCTCATGCCCCTGGCCATCGCCTGCCTGGTCTTCGGTCTCTACCCCATGCCCCTCTTCGACGCGCTCAAGGGCCCCGTGGGCGAGACCGTCGCCATGGTGCAGGATGTTCGTGAGAACGGATTGAACAACGGCGCCGCCAAGACGGCCTCGGTGATTGACGCCCGGGAGGGCACGCGATGATCGGACGACTTGCCTTCCTCTGGCCGGAAATCGCCCTCTTCGCCGCCACCTGCGTGGTGATGGTGATGGGTCTGTCCCGCAGCTTCTCGGTGCGCAAGGCTTCCGCCTGGGTCTGTGGCATCGGCCTGATCGTCGCCGCGTTTCTCGCGGCCACGACCACGCCCGGCGCTCCCGGTGCACCCGCGCCCGACGCCGCCCACGGCCAGCTCATCCTGCCCTGGATGGTCCCCTTTGCCAAGAGCATGATCTGCCTCGTGGCCCTGCTCCTGCTGCCGCTGCTCGCGGGCACGGTCGATCGCGCCGAGGAAGCACGCATCGCCTCGAGCAGGGCCGGTTTCAACCCCCTGCGTTCCAACCGCGCCGAGTTTTACTCCTTCTTCCTGTTCTCGATCACCGGCCTGCTGCTGGTCGCCAGCGCCGACAACCTGATCTGGCTGTTCCTGGCGCTCGAACTCACCAGCCTGCCGACCTACATCATGGTCGCGATCAGCTCCTCGCGTCACCGCTCACAGGAAGCCGCGGTCAAGTACTTCTTCCTTGGCGCAATGGGCGCCGCGATCTTCCTCTACGGCTTCGCCCTGCTCTACGGCGCCTACGGCACCACCAACATGAACGCCATCGCGGCGCTCATGCGGGGCGGCACGCTCTCCACGCTCGCGATGGCCGGCCTGATGCTCTCGCTGCTCGGCCTGTGCTTCAAGATCGCCGCCGTGCCGATGCACTTCTACACGGCCGACGTGTACCAGGGCGCCTCCGCCGGCGTCGCCGCGATGCTGGCATTTGTCCCCAAGACCGCCGGCTTCCTCGCCATCCTTCTCATGGTCGGCATGGTCGGCTGGAACTACGGCCCCTCGGGCGCCTCACTTCCGGATTCGCTCCGCCTGCTCCTCTGGGTCATCGCCGCGCTGACGATGACCGTGGGCAACGTGCTGGCGATCCTGCAGAGCAGCGCCAAGCGCACGCTGGCGTACTCCTCGATCGCCCACTCGGGCTACATGCTGGTCGGCGTCATCGCCGGCCCCGGCGACGGCAGCTTCACCCAGAACGGCATCTCCGCCGTGCTCTTTTACCTGCTCGCCTACGGCGTTACCAACGTCGGCACCTTTGCCGCGCTGGCCTGCGTCGAGCGCCCCTCGGCCGACGGCAGCGAGCCTCGGGAACTGGACAGCTTCGATGATCTCCGCGGCCTCTGCCGCACGCACCCGGCCGCGGGCTGGATGATGGTCATCTGCTCGCTCAGCCTGCTCGGCCTGCCCCCGCTGCTCGGCTTCTTCGGCAAGCTCCCGCTGTTCACCAGCGGCGTCGCGGCGGGCGAGATCCCGCTCGTCATCGTGCTCGGCCTCAACTCGGCGATCGCCGCGTTCTACTACCTGCGGCTGATGGCCTACCCCCTGCTCGAGGAGCCCGGCGTCCGCAGCGGCGAACTCGTCGCCAATCCGTTCCTGGCCCGCCGACTGGCGGGCATCCTCTCCGCGGGCGGCGTGATCTCGCTGGCCGTGTTTGCCAACGCGATCATGAAGCAGACCACCGTGGCCGGCAAGTACCCCGCCGCGGCGGTCGCATCGACCAAGGCCGAGCCCTCGCTCACCGCAGCCGAACAGCGCTGAGAACCACCCAAGCGATCGCCTTTGCCCCGCGCCCAAACCTCGGTGCCGATTATCGTTTGGAAACCTTCAGCACTTCCGCGCCCTGTTCTGCCACCGGCGCGGGCGAGGCCGGAGCCGTCGGCGGCACGACTTCCCGGGGAACCGGCTTGACGCCCGAAGCGTTCACCGCCGCGATCATCTGGCGCATGTCGTCGGTCGAGAGCGCGGGCGGGCGCACCATCTCGAGCAGCCGCTCTTCGGGGATGCTCGCTTCCAGGCTCGTCAGACCCAGGCCCTGGATCTTCGAGATAACCAGACCCAGTCGCGCGAGTTCCTCGCGGGTGGCCTGTTCGGCGGGGCTGCTGATCAGGTAGTCGCGATACGCCGCGAGCTCTTCTTCGGGCGAGCCCGCCGTCGCGTGCTCGGTGTAGCGATCCCACGAATCCGCGAAGATCTGACGCAGTTCCACATCGCGGAGCTGCGCGACCTGCTTGCCGGAGTCATCGGTCACGGTGCGCTGCATCTCGGCCTTGAAGCTGCTGGCGAGCTCGACCACCGCCTTCATCCACAGGCGATCAGCGGTGACGACGTAGTCGCCGGCTTCCACGCTCGGACGGGCCTTGGCCGGGATGTTCTGGTAGTAGCTGTAGCCGATGAAGGCCGAGATGATCTGATCGGGCGTCGCCGATTCGACCGACAGGCCGAGCTGGCGCAGCAGTTCCTGGTCCGCCGGATCCACGGCGACCGACTGCCGCACGCGCTGCACCTCGCCCAGGCGGGGCGGCTGCACCGTCAGGGTGTCGGCGGGATTGGTCGAGGTCGGACCCTGCGAGTTGAAGTCCAGTGACAGGATGAACGCCGAACCAAGCGGGCTGCCCGGACGCATGTCGACAAAGTTCGCCAGCGTCAGCGGCGCCGGATACTGGCGATAGCTGAACGACTCCAGATTCGCTGCCGGGCCGGCCATCGCCGAATAGCTGAACGTGCCGGCGCCCGGCAGGAGCACCGGCGCCACACTGAAGTTGATCGAGCCGCCCGACACCAGATCGGTGCCGATATCCGTCAGCGTCGCGCCCGTGTTGTTGTACAGGCTGAACGCGCTGCGGCTCACGATCGAGATCGAGCTGGCCAGCACGTTCATATTGCCCAGCGTCGTCATGTCCGCGATCGTCGCGTTCCCTGTCGCGCTCATGTTGAGCGTGCCCAGCACCGTCAGCTTCTGGCCGGGCGCCATCGAGATGTTGTTGGCGTAGATCGCGTATTGGTCGCTGCCCGACACGCCCGCCGCCTGGATGCGGCCCAGCGCGTCGAACGTGCGGGCCATGATCATCGTCGCCGTCAGCGGCGTCGCACCCGGCAGGCCGATCGTCAGATTGCCCAGTCGCTGCGAGGCCGCCGGCAGCGACGAAGACAAGCCCAGGTTGCCCCCGATGCGGATCGGGGCGGTTTCGATCGTCGGCGCCGCCCGCGCGATCAGCGTCAGGTTCGCGGCGCCGGGTGCCGCGGCATCCGTGATCAGGTCGCGTCCGACAAACAGCAACCCGGTGTCGATCGTCGTCAGGCCCGTCAGGCTCGAATCGACCCGCAATTCGCCGTTCATCCACGTCATCCCGAGCGCACGCAGGCTGCCACGCAGGTACGTCGAAGCCGCGTTGCTCCGCAGGTTGCCCAGCACGAAGTTCTGGCCCACACCCTGCTCGAACCGCGCCTCGTTGGTCACGTTCAGCACGAGATTGGAGAAGATCCCCGGCTGCGAATCCACGGCCCCGACGAACCGGGCGCCCGTCCCGTTCACCGTCAGGTTGTCGCCCAGGGCCGTGTTCCCTCCCACCTGGAACGTGTTGGCGTTGATCGTCCGCGTGCCGAGCGTGATCAAATTGCCCGTGAAATTCGCGGCACCCACCACGTTGGCGTTACCGCCCACCACCGTCGTTGAACCGCTGCTCAGGAGCGAAGCCAGAGCCGTGCCGCCCGCGATCGCGCCCGTGCCGATGGGGCCCGCAAAGGTCACAACGCCCGGGGCCGCCACCTGCAGGCCGATGGTGTTCGCCGCCGCATCCATCGCGCCACCAAAGAGCGCCGTCGAAGCGTTGAAGTGGCGAGTACCCGGAGCACCGTTCAGGAGCAAGGCGCCCCACTTCTGCGAACCGCTCGTCGAAACGTCGCCTGTGACCCGCGAAAGCGTCACCGCGCCCGCGTCAAGCGAGGTCAGCGCCCGTGTCGAACCGACATTGCCGTTGAAATCGACCTGATCGACCTTCAGCACCAGCGAGGAGTTGATCGGGCCCGCCGCGGCATTCACCGTGTTGTTGAACACGATCGTCCCGGCCTGGAAGTCCGACGGACCCGCGATCTCCGTCGCCTGGTTCATCGTCATGGCGCCGCCCGGCACGATCCGCACGTTACCCGCAAACCGCGTCAGGCCCGAGCCGCCGATGGTCAGCGAACCGAGGGCACCGCCCCCTCCCAGCCCCGAGGCGAACGAGCCGATGCCGGTGTTGGTGATCGCGAGCGTGCGTGGCCCGCCCGCCGAATCCACCGAACCACCGAAGGCAAAGCCGTTGGTGATCAGCGTGGTATTGCCCAGCATCCGCGTCAGTCCGTTCACACTGAACGCTCCGCCGCTGGTCAGCGTGAGCGCGCCGTCCAGAT
>JAFEBN010000257.1 GCA_018242645.1 Planctomycetota bacterium
GCGGCTCCTCCCCGGGCTCGAGGCGCCGCGCGATGCCGCAGAGCACGTTGGCATTGAACTGCATCGCCAGAATGCCGATGGATTTATACGTGCTCGTGAGCCGGCCGAAGTAAGGGACGAACACGCCGTAGTCGCCGCCGTTCTGATCCGCAACCAGCCCCGCGGGCACGCCGTTCTTCATGCCCTCGGGCAGAGCGCGGATCGCGCCGAACTTGGAAACCAGCGTCAGCCCGCGCTTCTCGCGGCTCTGCTTGACCCAGGTGTCCAGCGGCTTGAGGTCGAGCGGCCGGTACACGGCCTGCATGGGGAAGCCCACCATGGCGACCGTGTAGCCCACCAGCTCCCAGTTGCCGCAGTGCCCGGTGACGAGCACGCAGGGCCCTCCCGAGAGCATCTTGCGGAAGCCGTCGGTCACCGGGCCGAGCGTCACGTGCCGGCTCCAGCCGTCGTGATTGATCAACCGGGGTGTGTAGGCGAGCTCGATGCCGAGCTGCGCAAGGTGGGCGTACGAGGCGACCGCGTATTCGCGCCGCTTCTCCGGCGACCACTGCGGAAACGCGATCTCCAGGTTCTGCTCCGCCCGGCGCACATGCCGCTTGTTGAACGGCAGCTGCGCGAACAGCGTGCCCACCGCCCGTGCGCTTTGCGTCGCCGGGCCCAAGCCCGCCGTCAGCGGAAGGGTGATCGCCGAGCGCAGCGCCCCCGCGATCGTCGATTGCACCCACAGCGGCAGACTGGACTGTTTCGCGGCCAAGGTGCAAGCGTAGAAAGGTGAACCGCCCCCGACCCGGGAGCGCCCCGTCCGGCCGATGCCGCACGTCCGGCCTCTTCGATCCGAGGCGGATTCCGCGCGAACAATCCCGCATGGCCCGCCGATTCCGCGATCATGAAGACGGTCCGACCGACGCCGATATCGAGCGGTTTTCCGGCGTCACCCAGGATTGCCCCTCCTGCGGCACCACGCTCTACGACGATGTCGATGTCTGCTGGAATTGCGGGCACGCCCTCGGGTCCGAACGGAGGCAGCCGCTTCCCCGCTGGGTGTGGATCACCGCCGGCGTCCTGCTCGCCCTGGCCCTGGGGGGTGTGCTCATCCGCTGGTAACACCAACCGGACCCAGATGCCCGGGTTTGGTGCTTGCTCGCCCCGCAGATGAGGCCGATTTCGCGCGGCTCCCCCGCTAAACCACGAACCGGCGGCGCGGAACGACCGATATCGTTCTCCGGAGTCGGCGCCTCGGGCCGATCGATCACCATGAGCCAAGGCATCGGCGTCTTCATCGTGTTCGGCCTGATCATCCTGTCGGTGTGGTCGATCGCGCGCCCCACGTGGGCCTTCGCCCTGGTCAACCTCATGTTCCCGCTCAAGCAGGTGCTGCAGGGGTACTTCCCCTCGCTGGTCGTGTACGGCCCGCACCTGTCCGCCGCGATCGCCGCCATCGCCGCCATGGCCGTGTTCTATAAGAGCACGCGCAAGAAACTGACAGTCGCGTCCTACTTCAACCCGGTCACGTGGACGACCCTGGCGATCTACGCCATCATGACCTTCGCGCTGCTCTACACGCCGGCGCGCGAGTCGGCGCTCCACATGTACACCGACGCGATCCCGTACATCGTGGTGTTCCTGTTCATCTATCCGTTCCTGCTCAGCAGCCTCGATGAACTGCGCCAGGGCATCTTCCTGACCGTCATGCTTGGCTGCGTGCTCACGCTCGCATTCTTCTTCAACCCCTCCGCGCAGTGGCAGGGCGGCCGCTTCATCATCAACCTCGGCCAGACCTACGGCGTCTCGGAATTCACCAGCAATCCGCTGGCGCTGGCGGATACCGGCGGCTTCATGATGATCACCGCCGCGCTGATGAACTTCAAGGACAAGGGCAAGCTCGGCATCGTCTTCACGGTGGCCGGCCTGGTGCTGGGCCTGGGTCTGGCAATCGTGTCGGGCTCCCGCGGCCAGATCATCTTCGCCGTCATCGTCACGACGATCATGTATCCATTCGCGCGCCAGATCAAAGACAGCAAGCAGTTCTTCGTCGTCGCCGCCGGCGCGGGCTTCATGCTGCTCCTGGTCGCGCTGACGTTCTCCTTCTTCCTCGAAGGCGAGGCCGCCCGCCGCTGGGATGTGACCCTCGTGCAGGAAGGCACCACCGACCGCAGCCAGCGATTCATGGAAGCCATGGGCTTTGTCGCCAGCAACCCCGGCGGCTGGATCATGGGCAACGGCACCAACTCCTTCGCTTACTTCACCAGCCACCTGTTCGACTACCCGCACAACATCGTCGCCGAGATGATGCTCGATTACGGCATCGCCGGGCTCTCGCTCTTCATCATCTGCGTCTGGTTCACCTTCAAGTACTCCAAGATCATGCTCAAAGTCTGGGGCAACGACCCCGTCGCCCGCGGCACGGTCGCCGCCTGGGTCGGCATCTGCCTCTTCGCCCTCTTCGTCGCCTTCAAGCAGGGCAGCGTGATCGGTCAGCCCACGCCCTTTTACTTCTGGATCATCCTCGCCAAGATCTACCTCGACGAAGTCCGCGCGCACCAGACCCGCGAGTACGAGGCGCAGCTCGCCGGCGAATCACCCTGGGGCAGCGAGGCCTACGAGCCCGCGCTCGAGAACGCGTGATGCCTACCGCCGCCGATTACAAGCAGCGTCTGCCCTGGACCACCAGCCGCAGCATCGAAGTCTGCGGCATCACCATTCCCGTGAGCGAAAAACTCGCCGTCGCCCGCTCCGGCGACGCCGGCTGGGATTCATACGTCGCGGGCATCCGCCCCAACTCCGGGCTCAAGTCCGCGATCAAGTCGGTCCTCTGGCCGCTCCGGCGCGCCAGCGAGAACATCCTCGGCCACCAGTTCCTCCAGTACCGACTCGCCCGCTGGATCCGCCGCTACGCCAACGATTCCACCGCGTTCCTCGAGTGCGGCCCCGGCGACATGTCCATCCGCCGCTTCCTGCCCAGCTCCATCGCTTACAACGCCGTCGAGTTCGGACTGAGCGAGTTCCAGGTGCGCCGCGTGCTCGCCCGCGATCCACGCGTCAACCTCGTGCTCGGTTCGATCGAGGACATCCCCCTCGCCGACAACTCCGTCGACATGGTCACCTGCGTCGAGATGCTCCAGCACGTGCCCGATGTGGACAAGGGCCTCCGCGAACTCGTGCGCGTCTGCCGCCCCGGCGCCAAGGTCATGGTGACGGTCGCCAACGGCCACTGCACCAAGGTCAAGAAGAAGGGCGCCAACAAGCACTTTGTGCACCTGTTCACCGAAGCCGACTTCCGCGCCCGCGCCGAAAGAGCAGGCCTGAAAGTCCTCGAGCACGAACAGACCGGCAAGTGGGTCCCCGTCCCGCAGAAACTCATCGGCGGCCACTCGATGCACCTGCCCATCCGCTCCGCCCGCGAAGAGGACAACTGCTACTTCGTCTACCTCTTCGAAGTCACCAAGTAGCCCGCCCGCGCGCTCCCTACCTCAACTGCAGGCTCTCCCGCACCGCGCGCGTCGCACGCTTGCTCTGCATCGCCAGCGCCTGCATCTCCTGGCGCACGGGCTCGAAGATCCGCCGCGTCACCGCCGCCGATTCCGGAAGCACCTGCATCGATCGTGCCACCGCTTCCGAAGCCGAGGGCCGCGCAGCCGTGCCGCGCCACATCAACAACCCCGTCGCGATCACCGAGACCAACGCCAGCGCAAGCACCGCGGGCACATGCAGGCGCGTCCCCGGCGGCGCCCGATCCGGCAGCGACGCAGGATCCACGCGCAGTGAAACCGGCGGCGTCATCCGCCCCGCTTCGCGCCGCAGCCTGCTCTCGATCTGATCAGAGTGCATGGACACCATCCCCTTTCCCGGGCACGCCCGATTGTTCCCCGCCCAGCGCCCGCGCAAGCGTGTGCCGCGCCCGGTAAAGCGTGATCCGCACCCGCACTCCCGTCCACGACAGGACACGGGCGATATCGCCGATGTCCAGGTTCTCGCCGTACCGCAGCCACACCGCCGCCGCGGCATCGGCCGGCAGCAACCGGTCCACCAGGTGCCAGAGTTCATCGCGGTCTTCCGCGTGCTCCACCGGATTCGGCGGCACATGCGCCGGGTCTCGCGCAAGCGGCCCCGCCCGAACGCGCCGACGCCGCTTCTCGCTCACCGCCACGCTGTTGGCCACCGCCAGCAGCCACGGCAAAAACGCGCCCCGCCCCGCGCGATACGTCGGCAGCTTCAGCCACGCCCGCAGCAGCGCCATCTGCGACAGATCCTCCGCGCCGTCCCGCGATCCGCACCGCCGCACCAGAAACGTGTACAGCGGCGCCGCGTACAAACCCGCCAGCGCGCCAAAAGCATCCCGGTCGCCCGCTTGTGCGCGGACGACCAGGGTGCGTTCTTCCACGTTGGCCGTACTCTGCATCAACGATCAGGAACCCTTCTTCGCCGGCTTCTTCGCGGGCCTGTCATCCTCGTCCTCATCATCCGAATCGCCCATCTCTTTGGCGATATCTCCGGCCGCGGCGGCCGCATCGGCCGCCTTCCACTTGGTCGAGAGCAGCAGGTGCTTCCCGTCCGCCTTGGCCGCAAACCCGTCGAGCCCCTCGCGAAGACCCTTCAGATTCTTGTGATCCTTGAGTGCCATCCGTCCGAATGCCGCCATCCCCTGGGCCATCTGCTGCACATCCGTCACCGTCTGCGCCGAGCTCATCTCGATGTTGGCGCTCGCGAAAAGGTTCTCGCCCGATTCGCCCCCGTCAATCACCGCCGAGCGCACCTCGCGCAGCACCGCCATCGGCCCGTCCTCTTCGTCATCATCGAGCATGTTCTTGGGCAGTTCGCGCACATCGACAAACACGAACGAACCCGCCGCGGGCGTCGGCCCGTCTTTCTGCGCCGGCGACTTGCCGTCCGCGGTTTTGAGCGCATCAACCAGCGGCTCCCAGTTGTCGCAGATGAACGCAAGCCGCCCGTTGCCCGCCGGCCGCACCACGCCGTACTTCCGCTCGCCCTTGTCCTCCCAAGAAAGAATGTCGTACCCGCCGCTGTTCATCGATTTGGCCTGCGGCTCGGTCTGCAGGTGCTTCCACAGCGCGTCGATCGCCTCGGTCGCGCGCACAACAACCACCGGCGTCTGCGAATCCACGCTCGACATGAAGACCGTGATGCCCAGGAAATCCCGGAACGGCTCGATGCCGAACGCCTTGAGCGCATCCAACCCGCCCAGCTTGAACTGGTCGCGGTGGCTCATGATCGCCTTGCCCACTTGCGAGCCCCCAAACGCCTCGACATCGACATGGGCCGTCACGACCGAATTCGCCGGCACCAGCGCCCGATCCAGCGGCGATGCCAACACCGACAGCGGACACACAACACCGGCAAGACAGAACAAATGAATTCGCATGGTTGCTCCTGTTGCACGTGTCTACGCGCACCCCGCATCCCTGCGTTACAGAAAATTGGGCAACCGCCCCGCGAAATTTCGCATGATCGGGGGGTGGGTGGGGTGGGGTGGGGTGGGGGGTGGGGGTCAACCTTGCGCCGCTTTGCGCGCAATCTCCCGCTCGTACCAGTACAGCAGCCCCGCGTACTTCATCCCCGCCGGTCCATCCAGCAGTGCTCCCTTCAGCAGCACCGTGTGCAGCCACCGAAGCTGAGGCCGCAGCGGCAGCCGCGCCGCCAGCGACTTGAGCGCACGCCGCCGCGCGATCGCATCGGTCGTCAACAGCGCCATCACGCTCGGCGCATCCCCCGCCTGTCGCGCCCGGATGATCTCATTGGCCTCGAGCGTGCTGTAGCGATCGTGCCGCGCCTTCCACTCATCCAGGCCCTTGGAAAAGTTGTAATGCACATAGGGCTGCCGCAGCGTCCCGAGCCTGCCGCCGGTCTCTTCGCGCTGCCCGTGCCCGTGATCGTTGAACCGCATGCGCGACTTGTGGAAAAGCCGCATCTGATACGCCGGATACCCGCTCGCGTGCCTGATCCACGCCCCGTCCAGGATCATCTGGTTCGCGACGTAAAACCCCGCTTCCGCCGGCGCGCACGCCAGCAGCCCCGCGATCTCGCGCACCAGTTCGACCGTGAACCGCTCGTCCGCATCGAGATGGAACACCCACTCATGCTTCAGCGGGATGTGATCAATCGCCCAGTTCCGCTGCGCGCCAAACGACTTGAACGGGTTGATGAACACCTTCGCGCCCGCTTCCCTTGCGATCGCCACCGTCCGATCGCTCGAGCCCGAATCCAGCACATTCACATCATCCGACCAGGTGCAGCTCTCGATCGCCCCCCGGATGTTGTTCTCCTCATTGAGGGTCAGAATCACCACCGACGCCGCCGGCCGCGGCCCCGAATAGCCCTTCACCACCTCCGGAAGCGGCTTGCTCACGCCCCAGCCCCCCGGGCCGCTTCATAAATCGCTGTTTCTGCAAGAGTTGCGCCCCGTCCCGACATCTGCCCCGCGGGCGCACACATGGACGTTGCCGAGCAAGCACCAGCGACGCTGGCCACCACGGCCCGGCCGGGAACCCGCCCGCCGCCGCGTGGCGCTGTCCCAGCCGCTTCCGCGGGCTCGAAACGATGCCTTTCAGCCTTCCAGGCCCTCGCCGCCCGCGCCGGTTTGTTCCTTCGCTCGTTCATGCGTCCGAACAGTGATATCGGGTCAACCCCGACCTCAATCCTTACGATACAGAAGATGGTGTGCGCCGTCCCTGCGCCGGGTGTTCGCACGCCAACAATCGGTCCCTCACGCCCCATGCCGATCCGCGAAACGCCAAAGCCCCGGGTTCTCATCCTGAACCAGTTCTACGTGCCCGACGTGGCCTCCACCGGCCACTTGCTGCACGAGCTGGCGACGGACCTGGTCCGCCGCGGCTTTTTCGTGCAGGTCGATACCTGCCGCCCCTGCTACGGCCCGCGCGAAACCTGGCAGCCCGTCGAACTCCGCGAATGGCGCGACGGCGTTTACGTCCGCCGCCTCATCACCACCCGCTTCAGCAAGGACCGCCTCCCCGGGCGCATCCTCAACTTCCTCACCTTTATGGTGCCCCTCACGCTCCGCATGCTCTTCCTGAGCCGGCGCGACACCGTCCACCTCTACACCACCAACCCGCCCTTCCTGGGCATCATCGGCGCCGTCGTCAGCATGGTCCGCCGGCACCGCTACGTCAAACTCCTCCACGACGCCTATCCCGAAATGGCCGTCTGGGTCGGCACCATCAAAAAGGGCGGCCTGATCGAAAAGATCTGGCACATGGGCAACAAGCTCATCTACAAGCGCGCCGAGCACACCATCGTGCTCTGCGAGAGCGCCAAGCGCCTCGTGTGCGAGAACTACGGCCTCGACCCCGCCCGCGTGCACGTCATCTACAACTGGGCCGACGCCCGCGAACTCACCCCCAAGCCCAAGGCCGAGAGCGAATTCGCCAAGAAGCACAACCTCATCGAGCCCTTCACCGTTCTCTACTCAGGCAACCTCGGTCTCTACTACGACTTCGACACCCTCCTGGGCGCCGCCGAACTCCTCAAGGACGAAAACTTCCGCCTCGTGCTCGTCGGCGCCGGCGGCCGCAAAGCCTGGATCGGCGAACAGATCGCCAAGCGCGGCCTGAAAAACACGCTCCTGCTCCCCTACCAGCCCTTCGAAAAACTCCCCGATTCCCTCACCGCCTGCGACGCCAGCTTCGTCACCATCGCCAAGGGCGTCGAGGGCATCAGCTTCCCCAGCAAGCTCTACTCCTCGCTCGCCGTCGGACGCCCCATCATCGCGATCAGCGAAGAACGCAGCGAGCTCCGCGAACTCGTCGACGAGCACGATGTCGGCCTCTGGTTCAAAGTCGGCGACGCTGCCGGTCTCGCCGCCGGCATCCGCTCGCTCATCGCCGATCAGGGCATGACCCGGCGCAAGGGCCGCAACGCCCGCGCCCTCTTCGAGCGCGAGTTCACCCTCGAAGCCGCCGGCGAGAAATACGCCAAGGTCCTCCTCGAGGCCTTCCCCCCCGGCACCCCGGCCCCGCGCCCGCCCAACCCCGGTTCACACCCCGCGCCCGCGGCAACCTGAGAAGTTTGGCAGAAACAGACATCTGAACGCATTTCAAACAAAATTCCACAACACTGTGGATAGAAATCGCCAAAATTGCATGCGCCAAGTTGTAGCATTTGCGCATGAACGCAAGGGTGGCGTCCGCGAAGAAACTAGCAGCGTCCAGCATCCCGGTTCTCATTGGGATTTGCTTTCTCTGGTCAGCTTCGGGGAAAACGGCGGACATTGTGTCGACCGTGGCCCTCTTCACCAGCCGCGGGAGCTCACAAACGCTCGGTACTGTCGCGGCCTGGAATTTGGTCTTCTTTGAGTTAGCATTGGGCTCGTGGCTGATTTCGGGCGTGCGCGCCGAACTTGCCGCAATCACCGCTGGCCTCTTTCTCGTTTTCGCGAGTGCTTCCATCCTGTATCAGCTCTGGACGAAATCGCAATTGTCCTGCGGCTGCGGCCTTCCGACCTTCGGCCTCAGCCCGGAATCCGGTCAACTGCTCGGACTGGTTCGCAACTCAGTTCTAATCGTTCTCGTGGTTCTCAGCAGCGTTCCGCACGAAACCGCGTTGGATTCGCCAAGAACGCTCGAAAGGAGCTTGTGATGAAGAGGTTGTTGCGTCGTCTTGGCGCGGTTCGTTCCGTCATCATGGCCGCTGGCATTGTTGCCGCGGCGGTGGGAGTGCAGATTGCTCGCGCGGATGATCACATGCCGGGATTTCCTCCCCAGTTCTGTTTGGGTTGTTGCGCGTGGATGTCAAACGGGGAATACCTGTGCACCGGGTCTTATGAATGTCAGGCGTCGCTCCATAACTATCCCTCGTGTGCGTGCGGATTAATCGTCAACAGTGAGGGACAGGTTGTTGGAGTTGCCGGGCTTTGCGTTTACAGTTCCGAGCAGTAAAATGTGCGCATCCCGGCGCCGAAACGCGCTCGGGTGCTTTACCGGAGGTGCTGCTTGTCCCAGAGTCATCAACATGCAAAGTCGGTTCGAGCAGGGGTCGCCGGGCTGGTGTTTGTACTCGGTGTGACTTGGGCGGGGTATTCCATATTCCATGGCAGCCGAAATTCAACGGTGATTGCTTTGCCATCCACCGGAAAGGAGAAGGTGATCCTCGCGCCCACCCCGCCGCCGGTTGTCATCGCCGCCAAGAGCGATGAGGGAACGGCTGATCGTGTTTCTGCAACCATCAAGGCGAAACTGAAAACAGTGCCCATTTCGCAGCCCTCCTCCTCGGAAGCGGCGGCGATCGCATCCGAATCCGCAGAAACCCTCGATCTGGCGAGCAATCCGACTGTGGAAAAATACTTGTCGTATCTTGAGCACCGCGGCGAGCCGAATGGATACTTTGCCAAACTCAGTCAGCATGAACGCGAGACCTACTTGCGCTCGAAATCGCAGAGCTTTGCCGGGCAGGATTTCGATTTCGACAAGGCCCAGGTGCGATGGCGCTATATCGATGGGAAAGAAATCGATGTGCCAAAGGAGATCGGGGGCTATGCCACCCCGAAGAGAACCTTTGACGCCATTATGAATCCCAGCGTCTCGGGCCTGACGGTTATGGAAGTGATTGTTCCAGTGCCCGCGAAAACGGTTGCTATGGGAATCAAGCCTTGCCGGCTTGGAATATGGATCGGCAAGACTCGGGAGAATCCATCGTGGACAACAATGAGAATCTACACATACGACGTTCCCGGCAACGCCGGCGTCGTGTCACCGCCTCTTTGATTGTCCCCGCCTTCTCTCTCATCGAACTCCTCGCCGCTATCGGTGTGATCGGCGTTCTCATCGCTCTCTCTGTTCCCGCGATCCGAGGCGTGCGGGCTGACTCGCTCAAGACCGTCAGCTTGTCCAATGTCCGTTCCATTCTCGTCTTCATCGACATGTACGCCGATCGTTACAAAGGCCAGTATCCCGTCGCTTGGGATAAGACTCAATATCCCATGCCTTGCCCGGGAATGACCGCAGGCCTCAATCGCTGGGAAACCGTTTACCGCTGGCCCGCCGTCATTCACGAGTTCATGGACTGGGAACACGGCCGCTCCATTTTCCTCGCCCCGCGCGCCCGTCGAGGCACCGTCGAACTGGACAACGTCATCGGCGATGATTGCGGCGACCCCACCTCATACGACTACAGCCAGTCTTTCCTCGCTCGCCCTGAAATCTGGGCTCCCCGTACCGACGGCAACTTCCCCGCGCTCCAACCGCAGTGGCTCTCGCCCACCTATCAGTCCGATGTCCTCCACCCCAGCCGAAAGGTCATCCTCTGGGACTGGGAAATGCCCTACCTCTCCCGCCCCCGAAAAATGGCCGGCATCGACCTCGCCGAGCCGACCGCCGTCCAATTCACCGACGGCCACGGCGAGTTCCGCGCGCCCGCCGCCGCAACGCCCCCCATCCGCTCAGACTTCGCCGGCACTCGCCGCCCCGTCCAACGCCTCCACAACACCGAAAACGGCGTCCGAGGCATCGACTTCTAGCGCCCATTCCCCGGAACAATCCCTTCATTCCCGCATCTGATGCACAGTGGCGGGTCGGAGGGATTCCA
>JAFEBN010000258.1 GCA_018242645.1 Planctomycetota bacterium
CGGGATCGCAACGTGCGGCGGCGGGGGCTCCGCGCCGGGTGGGTGCACTTTCAGGATGCCGGCGATGCCGCACATGGTGGGAGGGTAGCGGATTGCGGAATCGGCTTGGGTGTGCGCACGCGAAGTACATCGCGGGGCGCTGTGTGCGAACTTGCCGGGGAGCTTGGTGCGCCGATATCGCCGCGATCTGTCGCTCTCGCGGGAGGCCCTCTCGGGATTGCGCGTGTCGCCTACACGCCGGGCGATTGGCTCGCGAGGTATTTCGCGTGGCGTCGGCGTTCTTCGAGCATCATCCAGATGGTGTGGACGATGCGGGAGGAGCCGATGCCGATGACGCCGCCGATGGCGGTGGCCCAGCCGGCGCCGATGCTGGTTTCATCGATCAGGTAGTGCTGGGTGACGAGCCAGATGATGTAGAGCATCGGGCTGAGGATCGCACGCTGCATCTGTACGAGCCCCGCGTCGTGGAGGAAGCTCATGCCGCGGTAGGCGGGGTTGTGGCTGACGAGCTTTCGGAACGGGCCGTGGTTGGCGAGGTAGTGGAGGCAGAAGTAGATGGAGAAGTCGAAGACGACGTCGAGCACGAAGGTGATCGCGGCGATGGCCTTGCCGTTCTCGATGAACTTTGTGGAGTGGATGAAGTGCACGCAGATCGAGACGGGGATCAGCGCCAGCAGGCCCGCGGCGATGATGTTGACGTTGACATTGACGATCCGGCGCGCGTACCAGTGCGCGACCGCCCGCACGACGGGGTTCTTGATCGGGTGCTGCTCCTCCGCCGGCGGCGGAGCGATGTCTGGCGGAGCACTCTTCATGCCACTGCTCATGGTACGACGCGCGGGTCGCCGGGCCAATCGCGGATGAAAACGAACCAACACGGCGCGAGCGACGTCTCAGAGGCGAGAGAGGCGTTTTCTGGCTGTCCGCACGGCCGCGGCGGAGATGTCGCACCCGATCGCGTTCCTCCCCCGATTCGTCGCGGCGACGAGCGTGGTTCCGCTGCCGCAGCACGGGTCGAGGACGGTGCCGCCGGGCGGGCAGCAGGCCTCGATGAGAAGTTCGAGCAGCGCGAGGGGTTTTTGTGTCGGGTAACCCGTTCGCTCTTGAGCCATGTTGTTCAGCGAGGGGATGTCGAGGACGTCCGTCGCTTTCTTGGTCTTCCCCTGCATGCGCCGGCTGGTGGCGGGGACGCGCGGCGGCTTGAAATAGTACTTTTCCGGATCGATGCAGTAGAAGAGAATGTCGTCGTGCTTCCTGGCGAAGGAACGGGGAGAAGAGCCGCCGAGGCCGTAGGACCAGATGAGGTGGTTGACGAAGCGATCGGGGCCAAGAAGGTCGTCGAGCAGGAGGCGGACGTGGTGCGAGGAGCGGTAGTCCACGTGCAGGAGGATGTTGGCGGTCGGTTTGAGCGCGGGGAGCGTGGCATTGAGCCGCTCGCGGAGCCAGGCGATGTAGTGTGAAACGGTGGGCCAGGAATCGCGGTAGCGGGCGCGGCTGCCGCGGGTGCCGAGTTTGGATTTGCCCGTGTTGAAGGGCGGGTCGGCGTACAGAAAATCAATGCTTCCCTTCGCGAGCGAGGGAGCACAATCGATCCAATCCGCCTTGTGCAACCGTTCGTGTGACAAGACGCTCACTGTACACGCGGACGCAGTCCGCGTACCTTCCCACCCAATGGCCCGCACCAAACTTCCCATTCTGACCCGCGCCACCGCGGACAAGCACGACCTCTACGAGCGAGCGGTGCAATGTTCCGAGGCCGAGATCGAGTTCGTCGACAAGGCGTACAAAAAAATCCGCGGTAAGCCGGCTCGGGTGCTCCGCGAGGATTTCTGCGGCACGGCCGCGACGGCCTGCGAGTGGGTCCGACTGCGGAAGGACAACCGGGCGATCGGCGTGGACCTCGATGGGCCGACGCTCGCCAACGGACGCAAACGCCACGTCAGCAAACTTTCGGCTGAGCAGCAGGCTCGGCTGACGCTTCAGCAGCGCAATGTGCTGAACCCGTCGGGTCCGGGACTGGGTGTTGATGTCGTGCTCGCGATGAACTTCAGCTACTGGATTTTCACGACGCGCGAGCAGATGCTGAAGTACTTCCGCGCGGTGCGCCGGTCGCTTGGCGCGGGGGGCGTGTTCTTCCTGGATCACTACGGCGGGGCGGATTCGTACCTCGAAATCAAGGAACGGCGCCGCATCGGCGGGCCGCGGCGCGGGTTCACCTACGTCTGGGATCAGTCGTACTACAACCCGCTTACGAACGAAAAGGTGAACCGGATTCACTTCGAGTTTCACAAAGGGCCAGCATGGCGGAATGCGTTCGTCTACCGCTGGCGGCTGTGGTCGCTGGTCGAGGTGCGCGAGCTGCTGGACGACGCGGGCTTCTCGAACGTGACGGTGTATTGGGAAGGCGACGACGGCAAGGGCGGGGGGGACGGGAACTTCAAGGTCACGACCCGGGGCGAGGCGTGCCGCTGTTACATCGCGTACATCACGGCGGAGAAGTAGGCCGCTAAAGTCTCGGGTCGATGCAGCAGATCTTGCACAACATCGGGGCGGGGACCGAGGGTGATCTTGCCGGGGCGATCGGTGATTTTCTTGGGCGGGTCGTCTCGGTGTTCGATGCGCAGCTCGAATCGGACCTGGCGCCGGTGGCGGTGCTCGTCAAGCACGTCGAGTCGTATCGCGGAAAGATGCTGCGCCCGACCCTGGTCGGGCTGTGCGGGCTTGCGGTGCGGCCGGATGCGGTCCTGACACGCGAGCACGCGGTGGTGGGAGCCGTGTGCGAGATGGTGCACATGGCGACGTTGGTTCATGACGATGTGCTGGACGAGGCGGACACGCGTCGGAAGGGGCTGACGGTCAACAAGCTGCGCGGCAACGAGCCGGCGGTCATCCTGGGCGACCTGCTGATCGCCGCGGCGTATCACCTCTGCTCGCAATTGCAGGATCAGCGTGCGGCACTGGCGGTGGGGCACGCGAGCATGGTGATGTGCGCGGGCGAACTGCTGCAGCTGCATCATCGCGATGATTTCGCGCTCGATGAGCGGACTTACTTCGAGATCGTCGATCGCAAGACCGCCGCACTCATCGCGACCTCGTGCGAACTGGGTGCCGCACGGAGCGGCGCGAGTAAGGAAATCTCGGATCGGCTCGCGCAGTACGGGCACAAGCTCGGCGTCGCCTTCCAGATCCAGGACGATGTCCTCGACCTGACCGGCGAAGAACGGGTGGTTGGGAAGACGCTCGGCAAGGATCTCGAGAAGGGCAAACTGACGCTGCCGCTGATCCACCACCTGGCGAGTGTGACGGGGAAGGATCGCGGCCGGTCGCTCTTGCTGCTCGAAGAGGCGAGCGAAGGGCACGGGAGTTCGGCCGACGCCGCGGCGACGCTGCGCAAGGCGGTGGTGGAAACGGGTTCGCTTGATTACGCGAAATCCGTGGCGCTGCGCCTGGTGAGCGAGGCGAAGGCGGAGATCGCGGCGATCCAGCCGTCCGCGGCCAAGAGCGGACTGCTCGCGGCGGCGGACGCGGTCGTCAACCGCAATCTGTAAATGAAAACGCCGGCCCTGAAAGCCGGCGCTGCGGGTGGTCGGGGGCAGCTCAGTCGCAGAGCAGGTTGTCGTACGCCACGACGAACTGCGTGAAATCGGAGTCGTCCGTCACGCCGTCGCCGTTGAGATCGCAGCGGGCGTCGATCAGTTCGTTGTAGGTCACGACAAAGAAGCCGAAATCGGTGTCGTCAACCAGGTTGTCGCCGTCGAAGTCGGCGGCGCAGGTGACGGCCACTTCGAGCGCGAGCTGCGGGCCGTAGCCGAGAGCTGCCGCGGCATTTTCGCGGGTGTAGATGCGCGGGTAGGTGATGCCGCCGGTGCCGCCGCCGGGGCCGCCGCTGGTGGGTTCGAGGGTGGTGACCAGGAGGCGCAGGCGGCCGCTGTTGAGGGCGTTCTGGAGGTAGACGTAGTTGGCCGATGCCGTGTTGCCGAGGGCGAACCGCACTTCGGTCCCCTGCGGCACGAGCGTGCCGGGGGTGAGTTCGCCGGAATCGCCGAAGAGCTTTGCCAGCGCCATCGGCGCGCCCGGGACTTTGTCGCGGACCTGGCGGGACACATCCACGCCGGCCTGGTAGTTGTCGAGCAGCACGGGATAGACGTTGCGGGCGCCCTGAGCGGGAGGCACGGTCGGCGCGCCGCCGAAGGGAGAATCTTCGAGGAAGCTTTCGGCGGAGAATCCGTTGCGATAGCCTGCGGGCCACACTTCGATCGGCTTGCTGGGATCGGTGTCGGCAATGTACTGCGGATCGCTGGTCGCGTAGCTTGAAGCGAGCGGATCGGGCGTGGGGTCGTACGAGAATGCAGCATCGTTCTCGACAAAGACGCTGAGTGTCGCCTTGAGGATCTTGTAGCTCAGGCGCCCCTTGCCGGTGGGAATGTCGTTGCCGGTGTCGAAGCCGACGAGCAGTTCGCCGTCGCGGTCATCGAAACCGGGCTGATTGAGAGCGGCGAAGAGCGAGGCGCGGGTCTCGGCGCCTGCCGCGAAGTTGAAGGGGTACATCCATCGGTCGAGCACGGGCTGGCCGTAATTGGCGGTGAACACCTGGGCGTGTGAGTTCGAGGAGGCGAAAATAGACAACGAAGTCAGCAATGCGGCGCGAGTGGCGGTGTTGAACATGGGAACTCCTGGCCCGGAAAACGCCTCCAAAGAGGTCTAGAATGGTTCCGGTCTGATGGAAAATCCTGCGGTCTGACAAGAAATAATGACGAGTCAGACTTGAAAGGCAAGAGAATTCGGGAAAATATTGAGACTCGGTCTCAATACTGAAACCCGGAAAAGCGCGTGAGAAAGACAGCTGATTCAACGCCGGTCCGCACGCGATGTTGCCCACTTCGGCGGCTGCTTGGGGATCGAGCGTTCACGCTTGTTGAACTCCTGGTGGTGATTGCGATCGTGGCGCTGCTGATTTCGCTGACGGTGCCGTCGCTGGCCCGTGCTCGGGTGATGGCGAGGCAGACCCGCGAAATGAACGCGGGGCGTCAGCTGATGGTTGCGTTCACCTGCTACTCGGGGGACAACAAAGGGGGGATCCTGCCGGGGTATCCGGCCGCGGACCAGGTGAGCGGCTCGATGCTGGTGGTAGATGACCGGGGGAAACGGATTATCGGGCCCGAAGCGCAGCGGTATCCGTGGCGGATCGTGCCGTATCTGGGCAACAACTTCAGCGCGCTGTACGACGACGCGAAGGTGCTGGCCTCGCTGAAGGAGCGCGAGTCGGCGTACTCGCAGATCGGCGAGAGCTGGGGCTATGTGGGCAGCCTGTTTCCTTCGCTGGGTATGAATGTCGCGTTTGTGGGGGGGAGCGACAAGCACTACGCCAACGACAAGCTGTTGCTGAAGAAGTTCGGGAAGTTCTACGTCACGCGGATTGATGAGGCGTTGCAGCCGTCGAAGCTGATGACATTCGTGTCGGCGCGGGTGAACCCGGGCGATCTGGATGCGGCGTCGGGGGCGAGTGCCGCGTCTTCGCTTTTGGGGCAGGATCGCTTCGAGGGCTACTTCATGGTGGAGTCGCCCTGGATGACGGCGCGGTCGTGGCAGACCGCGTACGACGAGCGTGCGGACTCGGCGAGGAAGAACTCCGGGTATGTTGCCTTCCGGTTTGCAAAGAAGGCGGTCACCGCGTCGCTGGACGGACATGCGGAAGCGGTGGGTTGGAACGAGCTCAACGACATGACGCGCTGGGCCAACGGCGCGACCGACGCTTCGTGGTACCTGGGCAAGAAGTGATCGGTGTCCGGGCCGGCGCATACCCTCCGGCCTCATGAGCGCGGCACAAACGACATCGTTTCTCGAAGAAATGCGCTGGCGTGGGCAACTGCACCAGTGCACGGATGAATCGGGCCTGGAGCGCCACCTGGCGGGCGGGGTTCGGCGCGCGTACGCCGGCTTTGACCCCACGGCGGACTCGCTGACGATCGGCAACCTGGTGACAATCATGGCGCTCGCGCGGTTTCAGCGGGCGGGGCACAAGCCGGTGGCGGTCATGGGCGGCGGCACGGGCCTGATCGGCGATCCTTCGGGCAAGAGCGCGGAGCGCCAGCTCAACACTCGCGAGACTGTTGCGGCGAACGTGAAGAGCATCGAGAAGATCTTCGGGCGGCTGCTCGATTTCGGCGGCGGGGCCGAAACCCGGGCGGAGATGGTCAACAACATCGACTGGCTGGACAAGATCAGCTATCTCGATGCGCTGCGCGACATCGGCAAACATTTTTCGGTCAACATGATGATCCAGAAGGACTCGGTGCGCGAGCGGCTGCACAACCGCGACCAGGGCATCAGCTACACCGAGTTCAGCTACATGATCCTGCAGAGCTACGACTACCTGCATCTTTTCCGCGCGATGGGCGTGACGCTGCAGATGGGCGGCAGCGACCAGTGGGGAAACATCGTCGGCGGGAGCGATCTCATCCGCCGCATGGGGACGCAAGGAACCAACGAAAGCTGGGGACTGACCTGGCCCCTGGTGACCAAGGCCGACGGCGGGAAATTCGGAAAGACCGAATCGGGCGCTGTCTGGCTGAGCGCGCATCGAACCAGTCCCTATGCGTATTACCAGTTCTGGCTGAACGCGGCGGACGCGGATGTGATCCGGTTCCTGAAGACGTTCACGTTCGTGGCGCGTGAAGAGATCGAAGCGCTCGAGCATAAGGTCAAGACCGAGCCGGGGGCGCGCGAGGCGCA
>JAFEBN010000259.1 GCA_018242645.1 Planctomycetota bacterium
ATTGAGTGGCGGGTGCTTTTCAGCGGAACCAAAGCCTCGAAAATCGGTAAGTACTTTCGAGACTGTCCTCCTTCGAACGGACCCGGGTGCTTAAGTGCACCCGGGTCTCATCATAACTGGAGAGCACGAAAGCACAAGGGGCATCTGGGGTTTCCTGCTTTCCGGTATCGCAGTGGAGGGGTGCTCCGCGGATTGCGTGCACGGGGCGGCCAATGAAAACCGCCCGCGAACCTTTCGGCTCAAGCGGGCGGTTTGCGGGCCTGAAGTGAGTGCGGGTTGTCTTCAGGCCCTGGCGCGGGCATTGGGATGTTGCACAGCCTTCTGTGCGCGAAACGGGCGATCCCGGTTCGAATCTGCGGCAGACGAATCGCTCGTGTGCCGCGGGTCGTTTCAAAGGGCCCGCCGGGAGTTACACACGCGGCGGGCCACCCCTCCTCAACACCTCTCTCCTCCGGACGCAAACCCATCGCCCCCGACCCTCAAACAACGAACCCACCCTCCCCACCCACCCCAGCTTCCACCCAACCCCCGACCCGATGAGTCCCAACTCCCTTCACGATCTCCCTCGATCCGGCGCCGTGCGGCAGTGGCGGTGAACTCCGCCGCGCGTTGCCGAATCGAACTTGTGGGCGTCCTCCACATGTGGTCCTCTCTCTCCACCGGCGGGACAGTGCGAACGCGTACGACAACCCTGGAGGTTGCGTTATCCGCGAACCTCCAAGCGATACAACCAAGCGATCTCGAATGTTTTCGGTATCCCTCTGAGACCTGCGGAGCGGGTGGATGTTGTATATCCCACGAGCGCCCGCAAGTGATTGTTCGAAGCAACGTCGGAAGAGCGTGTAGATTTCGAAGCGGCGAAAATTGTCGAACCAGACCTGAATCGGTTTGGGAGCGTTGGGGAGGACGCTCCAGACTCACTTCGTTTCGGAGCGATTTCCGCTCGGTTCCGCAAAAAGGGTTCGTTGCAGGCCCCTGCGGGGCGTTTTCAGTGCGAGGGGTTCGAACCCGGTTCACCAGCGCCGGATCGGCTCCAACCGGTCGCACGGCGATCCGGGTGTGGGAGCGCGCTTGAGTGTGTACAGCGGCGCTTGCGGCGCGCACTGCAGCCGAAGCGGAACGATCGCGACCCCCAGGCCGCGCGAAATGCAGAGCAGCGTGTCGCGCAGCCGGAAGATGCCCGACGCCAGATTTCCCGGTAAATCACAGCTTGTATGGGGCGCCAGCGCCGCGTGCGTTCGGATCTGGCCGCCGTGCGTGTGGCCGCTGAGCACGAGCGGCAAACCGAGCTGCGCCGCGGCGTAAATCTCCGAGGGGTAGTGCACCAGCGTCAGCGTGAAGCAGTCCGCGCCGCGCGATGCCGCGAGCAGGCTCTCTGGAAATCCGGATCCGACGATCGCGAGCTCGCACCCGCCCCTCCCGAGATCGATCGGGATTTTGACGGATTCGTGTTCCAGCAGCCGGAAACCATGCACCCGGCGCGCATGGCGGAGAAAGAGCGCCGTGTCGTGATTGCCGGGAATGCCGAAAGCGCCGACGCGGGGGTTCCAGTGGTCGGCCAGTTCCTTCAGCGCATCGAGCGCGGCCCGCTCGTCACCGGGCATGGTCATGAAGTCCCCGGTATGGACCACCAGGTCGGGCCGGATGTGGGGCAGGGCGCGGACGAGGTCCCGGTGATACCCAGACCGGCGGTTGATGCGCTCCACGTGGGTGTCGGAAAGATGAAGGACGGTCAATCCGTCCAGAGCCTCGGGAACCGATGCATGGCAAAGGTCGAAGGGCTCGATGGGCGCGGGGGGGCGGGGTGCCCGTCCGCGCCAGGCGGGGCGGGCCGGAAGCCCGATGTGCGGGGAATGGACATGATGGCCCGGCGCGGCGTCCATGGGGGAAGTATCATCTAGGCCCACGGAGGCCGCCGCCAGCGGGATCCGATGGATCTTCAGGAGTTCGCGTTATGGCAAAGATGTTCTACTCGCTCGATGAAGCCGCCCAGAAGCTCAAGATCTCGGCCGACGAAGTGAAGGCGATGGCGGATAATCGGCAGCTTGAGGTCTTCCGCGATCGCGACCGCCTGATGTTCAAGGTTGAGCAGGTCGATCTGCTGGCCGGCGGCAAGTCGGGCGGCGAGGACGAGATCATTCCCCTGGCCGACAGCAGCTCGGAACTCGAGCCGATCGGCCTGGCGAGCAGCGGCTCGGGTTTGTCGATGGGCAGCGGTCTGGGCCTGGCGGGCTCGGGCGCGCCCGCGGGCGAAAGCCCCAAAGAACAGACGGGCATCAGCATCTTCGATGCGGACGCGACCGACGAGTCCGATCCTTCCGCCGTCACGCGCGTGACCAGCGCTCCTCTGCAGGGGCTTGCCGCGACCGCGGCCGGCGATTCGTCCGCGGGCTCGGGCATCGATCTCGGCGGCGGGACCGGCTTTGGCCAGGGCCTGGCCGAAGACGCCTTCGGTGTGACGGCGAATGCCGGTTCGGGCTCGGTCGATTCGGAAGGTACGGGCTCGGCCCCCTCCGAAGGCGGCGCACTGTTCGAAGGCGGCGGCGGTGCAGAAACGGCCCCGGTCGGTGCGGTCCCCATGGCCGCGATGGTGGCCGCGGAGCCCTACGACGGGCTGTGGTCGGGCGTTCTGGGCGGCGTGGCGTTCGGCGCGATCGTGACGCTGCTGGTGAGCGTCTTTGCGGTGGTGCTGGTGCTGAGCGGCTCGGGCGCGGACCTGCTCGAAAAGCTGGGCGAGAACATCTGGGCCGTGGTCGGCGGGCTGGCGGGGCTGACGATCGTGGCCGGCGTGATCGGCATGGTCATCGGCAAGCGCAGCTGAGCCGGCGACTGATCAGGCGAGCTATCAGCGAGGGCAGAGCAGGGCGTCGTACCCCTGCGCGAAGATGACGAAGTCGGCATCGTCGACCAGGGCATCGTCGTTGAGATCGGCCGGGCAGCCCGCGGGCATCGTCGCGTCGTAGCAATCGAGCGTGTTGTACGCCGGCGCGAAAATCGCGAAGTCGGCGTCGTCAACCAGGTCGTCGTTGTTGAGATCGCCGGAGCAGACGTCGGTGGCCGCCGCGTTGAAAGTAAAACTCGCGGAGGTGGACAGGTTGCCGGGGGCCGCGCTTCCCATGAGCAGGGCGTTCGCGGCGCAGGAGACGAGCAGCTTGTACTCCGTGTCGTGCGTGAGCGGGACGCTGAAGTTGAACGCTCCGGAAGTGGTCTTCGCAGCCAGAACCGTGTTGCCCACTTTGATCTCGGCGTTGAACGTCGATCTGCCGGCCGTGCCGCTGAAGCTGCCGCTGACAGTGAACACGGAATTGAGCGGCGGCTTGAACTTGATCTCGAAGCGGGAGTTGCCCGATCCGCCGAAGACGAGCGCGGACGGCGTGGTTGTCGTGGCGTGAGCCTGCACGCTGCCGTTCCCGCCCATCGATGCCAGCCCGAGCGCCGTGTCGTGCGTTGAGTCAGAACTGCACGAGCCCTCGGCCATGTTGGTGAGCGTGTGCACGCTGTCGTCGAACGGAGCAAACGCGATCGGCGGCGTGTGAGCGTTGTTCTGGCCAAAGGAATTCACCGCCTGCACAAACCGCAGGTCGGCGGTGTAGATGAGACCGGCCGAAGCAGCGGCGGCGAGCGAGCAGACAGGCAACGCGGCGCACACGAATTTCATGGTCAATCCCCGGGCACGAGAGGAAAGCCCATTTTAACGAAAACGTCCCGGGCATGCCGCGGCGGCGCACGCAGAACGTGTTCAAATCAGTATTTGTTCTCGGACTTATGCCGGCGGAGCTTCCGCGGGGTCGGCACGCATGAACAGGGCGTCGCCCTTGGTGATCCGGGCGCCGGGCTTCAGGCCGTGGGGCCCGTTAAAGGTGCACAGAGCTTCCAGGCCGACCCCGGCCGGCGGCGTGCAGCCCCAAGCCTGCCAGAGCTGGGCCATCTTCTGGGGCATCGCGGGAGCCAGCAGGATCGAGGCCACGCGGATCGACTCTGCGCAGCAGGCCAGAATGTTCGCGACTTCCGCGCCGTTGGCCGACATGTCCTTGGCCAGCGTGAACGGCTTGGTTTCGCTGATCAGGTCGTCAACATCCTTGATGAGCGACGAGGCGGCTTCGAACGCGGCGCCGAAGTCGAGCGCACGGGCGGCCCGGAGATACGTCGGGATCGCGTCGGCCGAGGTTGTCTCCCAGCGCCGGTCGATCCACGCCGACTGGTACTCGGGCAGCGAGCCCGCGAAGTACTTCTCGATCATGTTGGAAACGCGGCTGGCGCAGTTGCCGATCCCGTTGGCCAGATCCGCGTTGTAGACCTCGACAAACTTGGCGTGCGAGAAATCGGCGTCGGTCGCGCCCTGCGGGCCCTGCGTCACCAGGTACCAGCGCAGCGCGTCCAGGCTGTACTTCTGCGCGTACGCCTGGAGCACTTCGATCGTCACGAAGTTGCCCAGGCTCTTGCTCATCTTGCGCCCGTCGCGCACCCAGTAGGCGTGGCTGTAGACCGTTGCGGGCAGCTCGCGGCCCAGGGCCAGCAGCAACGCGGGCCAGATGACCGCATGGAACCAGAGAATGTCCTTCGCGATGTAGTGCACGGCCGGGGGCCAGAACGAGCGCCGCTCGGGCGTATCGACCACGCTCAGGTAGTTGAAGAGCGCGTCGATCCACACGTAGATGCGGTGCGACGGATCGTCGGGCATGCGGATGCCCCACTGGCTGGTGGGGTCGCTCGTGACCGCGCGGCTGATCGGAATGTCCTGCAGACCCTCGCGGAACCGCCCCAGCACCTCGTTGCGGCGCGCTTCGGGCATCACAAACGCCGGATGGCTGTCGAAGTGCTTCTGCAGCGGCGCCTGGTAGGCCGACAGGCGGAAGAAATAGTTCTTCTCAACCTTCTTGACCAGCGGCTTGCCCGTCACGGGGCTGACGAAGTTGGCTTCCTTCGCCGCGGTCTCGGTGAGATACTCCTCCTGCGATTCGTCGAACCAGCCGACGTAGTCGCCCAGGTAAATGTCGCCCTTTTTCTGGAGGGCGCGGATGTACTCGAGCACCTTGGACTTGTGGCGATCTTCCGTGGTCCGGATGAAGTCGTCGCTCGTGCAGTTCATGAAGGCGAAGGCCTTCTTGAACTCCGCGGCGTTGCGGTCCGCCCACTGAAGGGGCGTCATGTCGTGGGCCGCGGCAGAGGTGACGACCTTGTCCGCGTGTTCGTCGGTTCCGGTGAGGAAGAAAACCGGCCCCTCGGCCAGGAGCCGATAAAAGCGTGCGGTGACGTCGGCCAGGAGCGTGGTGTAGCAATGGCCGATATGAGGGCGGTCATTGACGTAGTAGATGGGGGTCGTGATATACGTGGGCATGTGGCTGAGGGTAGGAAATGAAGAACTGGGCGAAGAGATACCGAACAAGCACGAACCGGGGGTTGCTCACCGGGGTACTCTCCAGTAGGCAGGAGCGACTCATGAAGACGCCGGTGATTGTGGCTGTCCTTGCGGCGACGGGCTTGGCTTGCAGTGCGCGCGCCCAGAACGCCCTGGGCGACGGCCGTGGCCTCCAGAAGAACACCAACCGTTTCGATTCCAGCCTGGGGCCGGTGAACCGGGGCTTCGACGTTCAACAGGCGCGCATGCGCGACGCCATCATGTTCGGGCGCGCTCCGGGCGGTCTGACCACACGCGCGAGCTCGCTGCCCGACTCCAGCCAGTTCATGGGGCGGCTGGGTACCGACACCTTGTACAACTTCCGGCGCGACTCGTATCTCTCCGGCCTGGCCGGGCAGGGCATTCGTTCCACCGATGCGCTGCAGTATCAGTTCGCGATGACGACCGGCGGCGCCGTGGCGCGTCCCGGACAGCTCGAGGGCACGCTGGCGGTCGGCCGGTTCGGCGGCGCGAGCGGCGCTTCCGTCTCGGAGAGCGCAGGCATGACCCGTCCGCTGACCCGCGATTACGCGTCGGCGTGGCGCACGGATGATCTGCAGACCGGCGGTGCGCTGCGGGCGACATCGTCGTTCGTCACTTCGAGCATGCTCAAGCCGTCGATCGTGGGTGAGCGGACCGACGCGAGCGGCTTGACGCGCTCGGTCGCGGCGTCGCCGCTGCTCGGGCTGCAGACGCTGGATCGGAATGTGAGTTCGCCGCTCAACGTTTCGGCTTCGCCCAACCGCGTGCCACAGGCCGTTGACAAGACCGATCCCCGATCGGCGGCGCCGGGCGGCCCCGAAGCGGTACGGGGCGGAGCGCAGCCGGACAAGTCGACGATTACGTCGATGACGGCCTACGACGAGCTCGCCGACCGACTCAATCAGCGGAATCAGACGCGCCCCGACGCGCAGACCCCGGGCGCCAAACCCGGCGAGAAGGGCGACGGTTCAAAGCCCGGCGAGAAGCCGTCGGACGATGTGACGCTGGACAAGGACGGCAAGGTCAGCACGGTGCCCAAGTGGATGCAGGACATCGAGAACCTGCGCAAGGAACTCAACAAGCCGGATCAGACGGGCGCGGCCAAGGCCGCCGCGCCGGGCGCGACCCCGGGCGGGCAGGGCCAGCCGGTGCCTCCCGGCATGCCCAAGCCGCCTCCGGGCATGCGTTTCGACGAAAGCGGCAAGATCGTGCCGCTGGTGGACAGCGGAACGATGAACATGATCCGCGACGCCGGCGTCAGCGGTGCGCGCTTCATCAAGCCGATCAAGGACGACCGCGATCCCTTTGTGGTCGAGATGCAGCAGGGCGAGAAACTCTTCGCCAAGGGACAGTTCTTCCTGGCCGAAGAAAAATTCGCGCGGGCGCTCTCGATGAAGCCAAGCGACATCAGCGCGCTCACCGCGCGGATGCACGCGCAGTTGGCGGGCGGAATGTACGCGTCGGCCTCGGCCAATCTCTCCGAGTTGCTGCGCAACCATCCGGAAGTCGCGGCGATCCGTTACGCGCGAGACCTGCTGCCCGATGAACAGCGCCTCCAGATCCTCACCAAAGACCTCGATCAGCGGATGACGACCAATCCGCGCATGCTGGGCGCGACCGGTCTCAAGACGATCCGCGAGGCCGGCCTGCTCCGGGCCTACCTGGGCTACCAGCTCGGCGACCGCAACGCCGTGGAACGCGGCATCAACATGATGCTGACGTCGTTCGAAGGCCGCGACGAGCCGACCCTCAACGAGCAGTCGCTGGCCGTGTTCCTGCGGGGCGTCTGGCTCGGCACGGACACCCAACCCGCGAAGCCCGAACCCGCGAAGGTCGAGCCGGCCAAGCCCGAACCGGCCAAACCCGAAGCGACCAAGCCCGCGGAACCGGCCAAGTAGTCCGCCCGGTTTCCCGGTCACTTGGCGCGGCTGACTTCGACCTTGCCACCGGCCACGTCCTTGATCGCAAAGCCCATGGCGAGCAGCTCGTCGCGGATCTGGTCGGACTTCTTGAAGTCCTTGGCGGCGCGGGCGGCCCGCCGCTCCTCGAGCTTGGCCGTGACCGCCGGGTCGGGGGCCAGACCACCAAGAAAGACGCCGGTATCGGAAGATGTCGCCCGGGGCCGCTCGAGCGAGAGCACGCCAAGCACGTTCTCGAACGTGCGCATCGCGGCCACGTCGGCGCTCGAAGGGCGTTCGAGCCTGGCGGACCAGGTGTTCAGCGCCGCGATCGCGGCAGCGATATTCAGATCATCGTGCATCGCCTGTGCAAAGGCGGCGAGCGCATCAACGGTGATCGGCGATGGGTCGCCGTGGGCAATCGTGAGATCGCCAATCTTGCGCCAGCGATCGATCATGCGCTGGCTGTCGGTCAAACCCTGCATCGTGAAGTTCGCGTTGGAGCGGTAGTGGGTCTTGATGAGTTCAAGCCGCAGCGCCGCGGGCTCGATGCCCCTGGCAAAGAGATCGCGCGCGGTGAAGAAGTTGCCCTTGCTCTTGCTCATCTTCGCGCCCTCGACCATCAGGAAGCGCGGGTGGAACCACATCGAGGCGTAGGGCGCCGAGGCGGGCTCGGCGTTAAAGGCGCAGCAGGATTGCGCGATCTCGCACTCGTGGTGCGGGAAGATGTTGTCTTCACCGCCCGAGTGAAGATCGATGATCGGCTTGCCGTTTGGGATGGTCAGAGCCGCGAGCGCCTGGGGGGAAAGGCCTTCGCCCGCGCGGGCGGCGCCATCGGGGGCGCAGAGCCGCGCCGCGGACATGACGGAGCACTCGATGTGCCAGCCGGGATAGCCCCAGCCCCAGGGACTTTCCCACTTCATGATGTGCCGCGGATCTTCTTTCCACAGCAGGAAGTCCGCGGGGTGTTCTTTCTGCGACTGGTTGGTGGCCGCGACCCGCCCGCCCTCGCCTTCTTTGAGTTTGTCGAGCGTGTTGCCGCTGAGACGGCCGTAGCCGGGGAACGACTTCACGCGGAAGTAAACGACGCGCGACCCCGGTGCGCCCACGACATACGCGTTCCCCTTCTCGATCAACCGCTGCACGAGCGTGATCAT
>JAFEBN010000025.1 GCA_018242645.1 Planctomycetota bacterium
TCCAGGCCAAGGGCCGCATCCTTGTGAACGCTCCGGCGGCGAGTGAAGACCGCATGATGGAACTGGCGATCGAAGCCGGAGCCGACGATTGCATCAAGCCCGAGGAGCCCGCGGAAGAGCCCTGGACGATTCTCTGCGCCGTGTCCGCCTTCCAGACTGTGAAAGAAGCGATCGAGAAGGCGGGGCAGAGCGTGCCCAAGGGCGAGACGTTCGCCATCGCCGAAGCCGAAATCGCGATGGTGCCCAACGACGTGGTGGAAGTGACCGGCGACAATGCCGAGACGCTTACGGAACTCATGGACGCCATCGAGGACCTCGACGACGTGCAGAAGGTCTACACCAACGCGGGTTGATTCGCCGCGACCCGGTAACAACCCCGTCACGACCCGGTCAGGCCCGGACGATCAAACAGTCAGGCGTCGCGCTTTCCGACGTTGCGGGCGCTGCCACGCTTGGTCTTGTTGTGCACATTGGGCGTGACGTGGAACGTAGCCGTGCACTGACCCACCTTGCGCTGCTTGGCCGCCATCCGGGCCACGATGGACCGCTTGTCCCGCGAGCGATCCCCGATCGCCTGCGGGATCACGGCCTGCTGCACGATCTCGAGTTCGAGCGTGACGTTGAACTCCTTGCCGGCAGCCACCATCGCCCGGAGGTCTGCGTTGGGGACGACGTGGTAGAGCGCGGGCCCGTAGCAAGGACGAAGGAAGCGGTACGTCAGCTCTTTGCAGACGATGGTGAACTCGCCCCCGGTAATCCCGAAGATGTACATGCCCCCGGCGATCTCGCTGTTGGCCAGCAGAGCCGCCCCCGCCATCGCGTTGTACCAGTTCCGGTTGAACCGGCGGAAGGGCAATTCCGCCGTGAACGTGTCCGCGTCCACCCGCTTCATGCGGATGCCGCTCTTGAAGGCGTAGGGCAGCCAGATCAGCGCGCACACGCGGTGCCAGAAGTTGTTGCGGGTCGAGAGCCGCGCGATCGATTCTTCGATCCGCTCCCGCAGGCTCAGCTTCGTGGGGCCTTCCGCGGGCGGAACAAAGGGGTCGCCCGCATCGTCCGCTTCCCCGCTGCCAGCGCCGTCCGCCGCCTCGTCTCCGATGTCCGTGCCGCCATCCGCGCTCTCAGGGAGAGTCGCTGGCTCAATCTCGCTTTCCGGCGTCGCCGGCTTGCGGATTTCGGGCTGTTCTCGGGCGGAAGATGCTGCGGACATGTTTCGGACGGATTGTAGTCGAACCGCGCCGCCCGTCACTCGCTGTCGGGAACCAGTTCGTACCACGTGTCCTTGCGTTTGACGCGCTGCACGGGGTTGCCCGGCTCGTGATCGAGCACCAGCAGCCACTTGTTCTCCACCGCCGCCTCGAGAAACCAGTGCCGCGAGATCATGCTCGTATACGGCTCCACGTCGTAGGCGAGGCTGTACGCCGCGCCCACGTGATTGACCGTGGGCATCACATCGGGCGTAAAGACCACGGTGCGGCCCTTTTCATCTTCAAACAAAATCGCCTGCTGGCCCCAGGTGTGTCCCGGCACCAACAGCACCCCCACGCCCGGCACGCCCGCGGCGCCCTTCATCTCCTGCAGCCACGTGACGCGCTGCATCGCGGATGTGCGGGGCACCTCGTCGCGCAGGGGAGTCGCCCCCAGCGCAAAGGGTCGCGCCGACTCGATCAGGTGCATCTGGTCCTCCACCGGGAGCAGGTGATCGCGGAAATACGTCCGCGTCATCACGCTGGTGTTGGCCATGGCGTCGGTCCACTCGCGGAGCTGCGCGTAGATCTCCGCGTTGGGAAAGGTCGTCACCGCGTTCAATTCGCCGGTCCGCTCGCCCGCACGGGGCAGCCGGGTCAGACCGCCCGCGTGATCAAAGTGCAGGTGCGAAACGATGACCGCCCCGACATCCTCCGCGCGGCAGTTCACTTCCTGCAGCGCATCGAGAATCGAACGGCCCTCGAGCGCGAAGATGTCGCGGCTCTTGGCGTCGAGCTTGTTGCCGCTGCCCACCTCGATCAGCACCAGCTTGGGCCCCGGCGGGTCGGATGGCCCCGAGGCCACCCGCTCCAGCAGCAGGCAGTTGTGCTGCACGTCGATCCGGCCCCGCTCATCCGTCGGCGCCGCCTTGCTCCACACCACGCGCGGCACAAGCCCGAACATCGATCCGCCGTCGAGCTTGAACTTTGCGGCACGGAGGAGTTTCCAGCGGTAGCGAACGGTCATGCTCCGAGGGTATCGCTCCTCCACTTCCCCCGCCTCCACTACACTCGCGGCCATGACCGAGCGGGCTCCAGGTCGATCCGGGTCGTCGTCGCTGCTATGGGCGGTGTACCTCGCTGTCTCCTGGACCTGGTGCATCGGGATGTTTCTCCCGGTGCTCCTGGTGCGCGATTACGGCATCTGGGGCTTTGTCATGTTCGCCGCGCCCAACGTGCTGGGCGCCGGCGCGATGGGCTGGGTCCTGAGCAGGCAGGGCAGCGAACGCTGCGTGGCGGCACACAGCGGCGCGGTCCGCGCCTTCTCCGCCATCACCGTCGCCTATCACCTCTGGTTCGTCTTTTTTCTCACCAACGTGGGATGGGTCTCCGGTCCCATCTGGCCCATCATCGCCGTCGGCATCTTCGCGCTCGCGGCGATCTCCGGCGTGCAGGCCCGGCCCCCCACCGAGTCCCTGCTTCCCTACGGCGTCAGCCTCGCCGCGATCGCCTACTGCATGTTCGCCGGGATTCAAATCGGAATTCCGAAGGGAAACGTCGATGAGTCGTTCGGTATCCCCGGGGCGATCTGGCTGATCCCGGTCTGCGCCTTCGGCTTCCTGCTCTGCCCGTACCTCGATGCCACCTTCCATCGCGCCCGGCAATCGCTGACCGATGCCGGTGCACGAACCGCCTTCACGCTGGGTTTCGGGGTCCTGTTCCTGGTCATGATCCTGTTCACGCTGGCCTATGCGGGTCTGCTGCTGGGGCTGACCACCGCGGCGCCCCGCGTGCTGACGGCGATCGTGGTGCACATGCTTGTGCAATCCGGGTACACCTGCGGCCTGCACATCCGCGAAATGCCCCGCCGAACCAAGGCGAGTCCGCTCTGGACGGCGCTCGGCGCGATTTTCCTTTTGGGCATCTGCGCACTGACGATCCGGATCCCCGTCGCCGACAACATCGCCCCCTGGTTCGAATTCGGTTACCGGATTTTTCTTGCCGCGTACGGGCTGCTCTTCCCCGCGTACGTGTGGCTCGTGATGCTCCCGTGGGGGCACGAGCGTCCCCCGGCACGGGCGATCGGGGCGTGGCTCGCGGTCTGCGCGATCGCGGCCCCCGCGTTCTGGATGGGTTTCATCGAGCACCGCGAGTGGTGGCTCGAACCGGGCGTGGGCCTGCTCCTCATCGCCAAGATTTTCATGCCTCGGCCAGGCGCCGGAGCAACTCCGCCGCCAGAGCCGACAACGCCGGACGGGCTTCATCCCGCGTCGCACGCGTGATCGCTTCGAGAAGTTTGCTGCGAAGCGGTTCGACGCACCCCGATCGGAGCGTGTTGCTCGCGACGATCAGCGCGTTTCGCTGGAGCATCTCCAGCGTGGCCCGCGTCATCGCGCTGCCCGCGAGCGCGCCGCGCCGGTCCTCCTCCGTCCAGTTGAGCACCTCGACCAGATCCAGCTCGCGGCGCGTCGGCGCGTACGCCTCGTGCAACCGTCCCACATCGATGTGCTCCGCCCGCGGCGAATTGTGCGGGCAGACCTCCTGGCAGATATCGCATCCGTAGAGCCAGGAGCCCATCGCCTCGTGAAAAACCGGATCGATCGGCGCCCGGTGCTCGATGGTGAGGTAGCTGATGCACCGCGACGCATCCACGCTGTACGGCGAGATCGCCTGGGTCGGACACGCGTCGATGCAGCGCGTGCACGTGCCGCAATGGTCGGCGACGAGCGAGGGGTTGTTCGGAATGTCCAGGGTGGTCAGCACGCCGCCCAGGAAGAAAAAACTCCCGAGGCGCGGATGGATCAGGAGCGTGTTCTTCCCGATCCATCCCAGCCCCGCGAGCTGCGCGATCTCGCGCTCCATCACCGGCGCGGTATCGACAAACGCGCGAAAAGCGGCGCCCGGGTGCTGCGCGCCCAGCGCATCGCACAGCGCGTGCAGCCGCTTCTTGAGCACCTTGTGATAATCGCGCCCCCGCGCGTACCGCGCGATCAGGCCCTTGCCCGGTTCAGCGCCGGGCCGAGATTCCGAGCGCTCGTGGTACAGATCGCCCACCATGATCGCGCACCGCGCGTCCGGAAGCAATTCGGCAGGATTCTCCCGGATCGACGTGTTGCGGGCGAGATACGCCATCAGGCCATGCCGGCCCGCGCGCAGCCACTCGCGATATTCCGCGCCGCGCGCCGAGGGCCGCACATCGCACACACCCGCCAGCGCAAAGCCGAGCCCGCGGCAGGCTTCGGCGATCTGCTGCTCTGTTACGCGGGCATTCACGCCGCAAACACTACGTCAGCGAACACGCAGCACGCCCCGGGCCGTCCCGTCCGGCGCGACCGCCTTGCCCACCCAGCCGTAAAAGTTCTGCGCCGAGCGCGTGAGCACCGCGCTGACATCCGTCTGCGTCCGAACCCACGCCGCGTCGTATTCATACACCGCCCAACCGGTAAATCCCCGGTCTGCGAGCAGACGCACGGTGGCGCCGACCCGGCCGTTGCCCGCGCCCAGCTCACGGGGCTCGCCGTCGGCATAATCCTTGAGCTTCACCGAGAAGAGCCGGTCGCCCAGCACGTTCACGCCTCCGGACGGATGCTCTCCCGCCAGCTCCGCAATCGCCGGCGAGTACGCGGCGCCCAGCAACGGGTTGTTGACGCGATCGAGCAGTTCGCTCAGCGATGCGGCCGTCTGGAACGAGCCGCCGTTCTCGAGCGCGAGCCGCACACCCGTGTTGCGCGCCGTCGCCACCGCGAGTTCGAGCCGTTCGACGATGCGGGCGATGCCGCTCGACCGCGATTCGCTCGAGGGAATCTGGTAGGCGAAGATGCGAACGATCGGTGCTTCCAGGCGTGCCGCGAGATCCACCGCCCACCCGGTTTCCTGCACGCCCTTGGGCGTGCCGCCGAAAATGTGCCCGATCAGCGGCGGCGACACGGGATCATCAAACCGCACCGACGTCGCGATCGAGGCGATGTCGCAGCCGGTCGGCGCGAACAGTCGGCGCACCTTTTCAGGCTGCGTCAGCGCGGGGTCGCAGGCAAACTGCGTCGAGCCGCTCCCGAATGTGCGGAGCTCCACGCCCTGGTACCCGGCCTCTTCCGCGAAGCGGGCGACTTGTTCGAGCGTCCAATCGGGGCAGGCCACCGTGCTGAATGCGAGCTTCATCGAAGTCCTTTTCCGAGCCTCATCGCAAAGACCCAAGTCGGGAATGTACCGCCTTCTCCGGCGGCACCGGACATTATGCGATCGGGCCTGCTAGTGGCCGGTAACTTGGTGCAATTCATCTATGCCCGCGGTGCCGCCGACCGATTTCCCTCGAACCGAGGGGAGCTTGTGGGCGCTCCGTGGTGGGCCGCGGGATTCGGAGCTGCCAGCGAATGCCAGTCCAAGCCGAAGGCTGTTGTACGTCCGGTAACTTTTTTTCATGCGATGGCGGCTGCGCTGCCGCTCCGGTACGATCCCCCCTCTTGACGCCCACCCCAACGCCACCTTCCGCACGACAGGCGATGCAGAATTGTGGTGGCGCGTTGGCTATCCGCTGTGGTGTCTTGGGTTTGCTCACCGCCGTGGCCGGCGGCTGCGGCGGCTCGCCGCGTGGGGAGTACATGCAAACCCGGACTGTGGAGGTCCGCCCCACCAATGGTGGCGACGGTTCCCTCCTCTCGCAGCGCGACCAGATCCTCCGGGGTGACCTGGCAACCACCAAGCCCGTTCAGCCCCTGGCGGCGGTCAAGTCGGACGACACTGCAGGCCCGCAGTAGCCCGAATCCGCAGCGGGCGACTTGCAGAGCCCGTCCCGCACGCCCACACTTGCAGCGTGCATCAACACCCCTCACAGCCGCGGACCGGAGGCGACGCCTCCGGCATGGTGACCGATCTTCACGGCAAGCTGGACTATGCGACCTATCTGGGGCTGGACCGGCTCCTGTCGGCCCAGCGCCCGCTCAGCTCGCCGGAGCACCACGACGAAACGCTGTTCATCATCCAGCACCAGACCACCGAACTGTGGTTCAAGCTGGTGATTCACGAATTGCGCGAGGCGATGCGGCTGGTCGCGGCGGACCAGCTCGAGCCCAGTTTCAAGATTCTCGCCCGGGTGAAGCACATTCAGCAGCAGCTTCTTGGGCAGTGGAGCGTTCTCGCGACGCTGACCCCAACGGAATATGTGCAGTTCCGGCACGTGCTCGGGCCTGCCAGCGGCATTCAGTCGTACCAGAACCGCTTGATCGAGTACCTGCTCGGTAACCGCGAAGCACGCTTTGTCGAAGTGTTCAAGCACCAGCCGGAGGTGTACAAGACGCTCAATGATGCGCTGCGGGCGCCGAGCCTGTACGACGAATTCCTGCGCCACCTCGCGCGGCGCGGGATGCCCGTGCCGCAGGACGTGCTGAACCGCGATCTGACGACGCAGTACGAGCCGCACGAGGGCGTGCTCCGGGTATTCAAGACCATCTACGACGATCCGCACCGCTGCTGGGACGCGTATGAGATGTGCGAGAAACTCGTTGACATCGATGAGGCCGCGTTGCTGTGGCGCTTCCGGCATCTCAAGGTCGTGCAGCGCGTCATCGGCATGAAGCGCGGCACGGGCGGGACGGCGGGCGCCGCGTATCTCCGCAATATCTTCGATCGGCCGCTCTTCCCTGAATTGTGGGACGTGCGCACCATGGTCGGGCCCGAGGTCAACCCGTCATGATCGCGCCGATCATCGGCCCCGCCATCCGGCACGCGGCGGACGCACTCGGATCCGCCGCTCTGACGGAAAGCGCGGTCGTGCGGGCGCTGCACCCGCTTTTCTCGCGGGTGCTGCAGCGAAAAGAAATCTACCTCGCCAATCACAGCCTGGGCCGCCCCCTGGACCAGACCGCCGACGACGTGCGCGAGGCGATCGACGCGTGGTACGCGGAGATGGACGGCGCGTGGAACCTGTGGCTGCGGGAGCAGAGCACGTTTCGCCACAACATCGCCAGCATGATCGGGCTCGACCGCGCCGATGCGGTCGTGCCCAAGACCAGCGCCGGGCAGGGGCTGCGATCGGTTCTCAATGCGCTGGACAATCCGCGGGTGGTGGCAACGCGGGGCGAGTTTGACTCGATCGATTTCATCCTGAAGACCTATGCCTGGAAGAACAAGGCGAAGGTCCGCTGGGTGGAACCGGCGCCGGGCCGGCCACCCCGGTTCCGAGCGGCCGACATCCTGCAGGCGATCGAGAAGGAATCGCCGGACCTCGTGGTGGTGTCTCTTGTTTTCTATGCGACCGGGCAGGTGCTCGAGGACGCACGATCGGTGATCGCTGCCGCGCACGCACGCGGCGCGCTGGTCTTGCTTGACGTGTACCACGCGGCGGGTGTGATTCCGCTGGATTTCCTGTCGCTGGGCGCCGATTTCGCCATCGGCGGTTCGTACAAGTACACGCGAGGCGGCGCGGGCGCCTGCTGGCTGGCGATCCACCCGCGACATCTGAGCGACAACTCTCTCCGCACGCTGGACACCGGCTGGTTCGCCAAGCACGATACCTTCGGCTTCGAGCGTCCGGAAGAACCGCTGCTCGCCCCCGGCGGCGACGCGTGGCTCGAATCGACCTTTGCGCCGCTCCCGCTTTTCCAGGCGCGCGCGGGGCTGCAGCTCGTGCTGGCGGTGGGCGTGGACCGGCTCCGTGCCTACTCGCTCTCGCAGCTCGCGCTGCTCGAAGGCGAACTTCAAAGGCACGCCGTCGCCTGCGTTCGCGGCGGCCCCAGCGCCGAAACGAGCGGCGGCTATCTGCTCCTGCCCGATCCGAACGCGCCTCAGCGCTGCGACGAGCTCAAAGCCGCGGGCGTCAACACCGACGCGCGACTCGGCCACATCCGCCTCTGCCCGGACATCCTGAACACCGGGGAGGAACTGTCCCGCGCCGCGGCGATCATCGCGCGGGTTCTTCGCGGTTGAGCATTCCGCCACCCACCGGCCCGATCGGAATTGTGACGCTGAAATCCGTGCCCTGCCCCGGCTCACTATGCACTTCAAGCCGGCCGTCGTGCGCTTCGACGATCCGCCGTGAGGTGGGCAGCCCGAGCCCGGTTCCGCCCGACTTGGTCGTGAAGTAGGGCTGAAATATCTTGGCGATGGTCTCGGGCGTCATCCCCGGTCCGGTATCGATCACATGGATCTGCGCCACGGCGCGCTTGTCGGCATCCTGCCCGCGACCGGTCTTCACGATCAGTTCGCGGGGCTTGCCGCTGTCCGCGGGCTGCGCACTCATCGCCTGCGTCGCGTTCAGGAGCAAGTTCAAGAGTGCCTGCTTCAGATGCGCCGCGTCCACATCCGCGGTCAACGGACCCGCCGTCAGGTCCGATCGCAGACGCACACCCTGCTTCTCCGCCTGTGGCAGAAAGAAATCCACCAGTTCCTCAATTGCAAGGTTGAGATCCGAGGGCTTTCGCTCCAGGCGCAGCTCGCCCGCAAACTGCAGGAAATCGGTGAGGATGCCGCGCAGCCGTTCCACTTCGCGCCGGAGCGACTGCACCCGCCGGATGAGCCGGCCCTTCTCTTCGTCCGACACGGCGAGTTCTTCGATCCCCTCGCTGAGAAGCTGCGCGTTCAGCCCCACGGTGGAGAGCGGGTTCTTGATTTCGTGCGCCAGCCCGCCCGTCATTGCACCGAGTTCGGCCAGCCGCTCGGCGCTGCGTGCCCGGCGCTCTGCGGACCGGATGCGGGCGCTTTGCGTCTTGAGGGCCCAAAGCATGACCACGCCCGACGCGACAACGCCGATGAGCAGCCCGATGAAGAGTGTGACGAACCAGGGCACGCCGCGAGTTTAGAACTAACGACGCGGCGAGCGCGTGTATCCGCGCCGCGGCACCACGACTTCGACGCTCTCGGGCGGACGCATCACGCGCGTGGCCTTCCAGCCCTTGTCGGTTTTCTGAGCGTCGTAGACCACCTGCGACCCGTCCTTGAGGACGCGGAAGCCGTCGCCCTGGATCACGCTGTAGTGCGCGAAGATGTCCTGGCCCTCGGGTCCGACGATAAAGCCGAACCCTTTGCGCGGATCAAACCACTTGACCGTGCCTTCCACATTCGTCAAGGTGGTCGCGCCTGTGCCGCCCGTGCCCTCGGTCATCGCCGGCCCCTTTCCATCCTGCTGAAGCGCGAACGCGCCGCAGCCACCGATGGCGGCCGGTCTGCTGAACCCCCTGCCCGCCCCATCCGTCTCGCTCAACACCCGCACGGCAACAAGCTGTCGCGTCCTGCGCAGGCAAGAGCGGGACGGGAATGGGTGACCCGGCCGCCGAAGGCAGCTTATCAGACCCACGGGGGCTGTCAACCGAGCCCGTCAGTGAGATTCCCGAGATGGGTCCAACCCGCCTGGTCAGGACGGCTGGGGCGCGGGAGCCGGAGCGGCCGGAGGAGCGTTCTTCTTGGCCTCTTCGATCAGCACGGCCTTGCGGCTGAGCTTGATGCGGCCCTGGTCGTCCACCAGGATGACCTTCACCTTGACCGTATCGCCGACCTTGACCACATCGGTCACGCTCTTGACGTAACCCTCGGCCAATTCAGAGATATGGCACATGCCGTCGGTGCCGGGGGCGAGTTCCACGAACGCGCCAAAGTCCTTCACGCTCACGACCTTACCGGTGTAGACGGCGCCGACCTTGACCTCTTCGCACAGGGCCTCGATCTCGGTGCGGGCGCCCTCGATGGAGGGGCCGTCGTTGCCGGCGAGCTGGACCGTGCCGTCGTCGTCCACATCGATGGTGACGCCGTAGCGATCCTGCAGGCCGCGGATGGTCTTGCCGCCGGGTCCGATGAGCTTGCCGATCTTCTCCGGGTCGATCCGCAGCGTGATCATGCGCGGCGCGAGGGGGCTGATTTCGGCGCGGGGCTTGGCGATGACGCGCTCCATGATGTCGATGATCTCGAGCCGGCCCTGCTTGGCCTGCTGCAGGATCTTCTCGATCTGGGAGATGACCAGGCCGCGGGCCTTGAGGTCGAGCTGGATGCCGGTGATGCCCTCGCGGGTGCCCGACACCTTGAAGTCCATGTCGCCGAAGAAGTCCTCTTCACCGATGATGTCGGTGACGAAGAGCTCGTTCTGGTCGTTGTCGTCGCTGAAGCGACCGACGGAAATGCCGGCGACGGTGGCCTTGATGGGCACGCCCGCGTCCATGAGCGCCAGGCAGCCGCCGCAGACCGAGGCCATCGACGAGGAGCCGTTGGACTCGGTGATGTCGCTGACGACGCGGATGGTGTAGGGGAACTCATCGGGGCCGGGGATGACGCCCATGAGGGAGCGTTCCGCCAGGGCGCCGTGGCCGATCTCGCGGCGGCCGGGGGCGCTGATGCGCTTCACTTCGCCGGTCGAGAAGGGCGGGAAGTTGTAGTGCAGCATGAACTTCTTGCTGTACTCGGGGATGAGGCCGTCGATGATCTGCTCGTCCTTGCCGGTGCCGAGCGTGACGGAGATGATGCTCTGCGTCTCGCCGCGCTGGAAGAGGGCCGAGCCGTGCGTGCGCTGCAGCACGCCGACCGCGCCGGTGATGGGGCGGATCTGCGTCGACTTGCGCCGGTCGGCGCGGATCTGCTTCTCGACGATGAGGCGACGGGTCACCTTTTCCTCGAGCCGGCGGAACGCTTCCTTCGCGAGGATGCGGTTCTTCAGGCTGGTGGCGTACTCGCCGTAATTGCCGTCGGTCTTGAGCTGGAAGGAGCCGTCGAGGACCTTCTTGCGGAGCTCATCGACCTTGGCGTTGCGCTCGGCCTTGGAGTTGATCTGGCGCGCCGCGGTCATCTCGGCCTCGGCGAGCGACCTCACCTTCTCGGTGATCTCCGCCGTGGGGAGGAACAGCTCGCCGCCCTTCTTGGGCTTGCCGACTTTGCCGACCAGCTCGTTGATGAGGCCGAGCACGTCGTTGATGTGCTGCTGACCGAAGCGCATCGCCTCGATCATGCTGGACTCGTCCACTTCCGCGGCGCCGACCTCGATCATGTTCAGCCCGTCCTTGTGGCCGCTGAGCACGAGATCAAGATCGGAGTAGTCGAGCTGGCTGACGGTCGGGTTGACCACAAACTGCGGTCCGTTGTCGGTGTGAATGCGTCCGACGCGGACCGTCGCGATCGGCCCTTCGAAGGGCACATCGCTGATCGCGAGCGCGGCGCTGGCGGCGACGCCGGCCACCACATCGGCGTCGTTCTCGGTGTCGTGGCTCAGCACCATGCACTGGATCATCACCTCGTCCACAAACCCGTCGGGGAAGAGGGGGCGGATCGGGCGGTCGATCATGCGCATCGTGAGAATTTCCTTCTCACTGGGCGGGCCTTCGCGCTTCTTGAAGCCGCCGGGGAACTTGCCGGCGGCCGGGGTCTTCTCGCGGTAGTCGACCGTGAGGGGGAAGAAGTCGATGCCTTCCCGCGGGTTCGAGCGAACGACCGAGGCCAGCACCGTGGTGCCGGCGTAGGTGGCGAGCACCGTGCCGCCGGCGAGCTTGCCGACGACGCCGGTTTCGAGCGTGAAGACGCGGCCGCCGATTTCCTTGCGGACGACGACAGCACCCGGCAGATCGGCCAGACCTGTGGAAGCGTGCGAGACCTGAGACATGATGTGGGTTCCTTCTTCTGCGGACCGATCACGCCCAAGCCTTGAACATGCATGAAGCACGCAGGCGGGTGGACAGATGGCCCTGGGGCTTGTGCGCCCCCCGGTCTTCCCGTTGAGTGGCAGAAGGCAATGGGCAGAGTCTCGCTGCCGATTGCCCACTGCCGCGTCCGAGAGAGGCCGGAGGGGCTTGAAAACGAAAACGGCCCGGTGCTTTTTCAAACACCGGGCCGATGGGTTACTTGCGGAGGCCCAGGCGGGAGATCAGCTTCTGATACTCCTCGGGCTGCGTCGTCGCGAGGTAGCGGAGCAGGCGGTTGCGCCGTCCGACCATCAGCACCAGCCCGCGACGGCTGTGGTGATCCTTGTCGTGACCCTTCAGGTGGTCCGACACTTCCTTGATGCGCTCGGTCAACATCGCGATCTGGACCTGGGGCGACCCGGTGTCCTTCGCGTGGGTCTTGTAATCGGTGACGATCTGCTTGCGGCGTTCAGCGACCAGTGCCATGGGTTCTTTTCTTTCCTTCGTTCACAGTTCTTTTGGGTGCCCATGGTAGGCCCGCGCCAGGGCCGGATCAAAGTCCGGCATCCCCCCGCCGATGACCGCCCGCCAATCTTTTTATTCGAAAGGGCACCCCGGTTCGCCCCCCCGGCGCGCCCCCCCCGCCGCCCGCCCTCTCCCCGGGAAGCCCGAAAAGCCATTGGGGGCACCTTTCACATGGCTTTGACATGGGCTCGCCCGGAGGCCCCCGCCCGGTGGGTACATTTCCGACCATGTCCACACTTGCTTCCAACTCTTCGGCCGCCCCGCTCTCCACCGGTTCCTCCGCCGCCTCGCGGATGAACGTGTCGAGGCGTGTTTCGGAGATGAAACCGTCGGTCACGGTCGCGTTCATGAACCGGGCCAAGACGATGAAATCCCAAGGGCTCGACGTGCTGGGGTTTGCCGCCGGAGAGCCCGACTTCGACACCCCCCGCATCATCAAGGACGCGGCCATCGAGGCGCTCAACGCGGGCATGGTCAAGTACATGCCCACCCTGGGCGACCCCGAGACGCGCAAGGTGCTGGCCGAAAAGCTCGTCCGCGAAAACGGCATCCCCACCACCGCCGATCACATCGCGATCAGCGCGGGCGGCAAGCACTCGCTCTATGTCGCCTGCCAGTGCCTCTTCGATTTTCCCGCGCCGGGCGAACCCCCGCAGGAGGCCATCCTGCCCGTACCAGCCTGGGTCAGCTACGCCCCGATCATCGAGATCGCCGGCGGAAAGGTCATCGAACTGCAGACCACCGCCGCCAGCGATTTCAAGATCACGCCGGAACAGTTGAAGAAGGCCATCACACCTCGCACGCGCGGCTTCTTCATCAACTCGCCCAGCAACCCGTGCGGCACGATGTATTCCCCCTCCGAACTCAAGGCCCTCGCGCAGGTCATCGCCGAAGCCGCCCGAACCACGGCGCCGAACCTCGTGGTGGTTTCCGACGAGCTCTACGAAAAGATCGTCTACGGCGGCATCGAGCACTTCTCGATCGGCAGCGTGCCCGAGATCGCCGAGCGCACGCTCACCATCAACGGGCTCTCCAAGGCCTACGCGATGACCGGCTGGCGGATCGGCTACGCCGCGGGCAGCGGCGTCTTTGGCAAGAAACTCATCGATGCCATGGGCGTGCTCCAGGGCCAGATGACGACCAACATCACGAGCTTTACCTATCCGGCCATCCGCGCCGCGATTCTCAAGACGGCCGATGAAGTCGAGAAGATGCGCCGGGCGTTTGCCGACCGCGCCGCGGCAGTCCACGCACGGCTCACCAGGGTTCCGGGCTTCAAGTGCCCTAAGCCCACGGGCGCGTTCTACGCGTTTCCCGATGTGTCGGCGCACTTCGGCAAGACCTCGCCCGGCGGCAACGGAACCCCCGGGCGCAAGATCAACAGCGCGATGGATTTCTGCGAAGCGCTCCTGGCCGAGCAGTACGTCGCGTTTGTCCCGGGTGAAGACTTCGGCGGCTGCGGCAAGAACTGCGTCCGCATCTCCTTCGCCTGCTCGATCGACCAGATCAACAAGGGCATCGACCGGGTGGAGACGTTCGTCGCCGGTCTGAAGTAGATCGCTGCCGTCGCCCCACCGACCCCGGATCCGCCGGGATCGTTCCCGATTTTCGAGACTGCTCGAAACCGCTTTCACACGCCGCCGTATCGGCCCGCGGCCCGCGTCGTATCGGGCTTTTTCAAGGCGTTTATGGCGTGGCACTCGGCACGCCAGGGAATCTGTCCTCGGAGGTTGCGCCAGGAAACGGAGGTGACCGGTGTCTCGTCTCAACACGTGTGAACTGGCCGGGATTGCCCTCGCTCGCATATGCGTTGCGATCGGCACGATCGTCTCGCTGATTGCGACGACGTGCGGCCTCACGTGCACGACGGGCACGCTGGTACCGGTTCGTGTGCGCTGATTCGCCTTGAGGGGCGTTGCCCCTCGTTTGTGTTCAATTCGCTTCACTTGGCACCACGCCACCGGCGCAGAACGCTTGTGCCGCGCGGGTTCTCGCGCGGGCGCCGCGCCCTGGGCTGTGCCGTGAACGGTTCTCGTTCTTCGGTGCCGCCCTTTCCTCGTAGGACTGGGCGGCGCTTTCAAGTTGCGGGCGTGGCAACGGGGGCGCCGTCGGCGGGCGCTTCATCGGGATCGCGCAGCACCAGCGTGATCTCCGACGACTGCTTGTCCTGCTCCACCCCGACGACGCGCCGACGCACCAGGTCGAGCACGGCGAGGAACAGGCCGATCATCTCGCTGCGCGTGCGATTGGTCAGGAGCGTGCGGAACGAGAGCTTGGGCTTGGCGCCGCCGCCCAACTGCTCATGTTCCGCTTTGATGCGGTCCACGATGTCCGCGGCGTGCAGTTCGATCGGGGTGTCGTCGTACACGACCTGGTGGTCGCCCAGCCGCTCGAAGTTCACGGTCGCAACGATTTTCTTGAACGCTTCGAGCAGGTCGGTCAGTTCCAGGTCTTCAACATCGAGCGACGCGATCTCGTCCTTGATCGCGTCCGCGTCGGTGGTTGCGTCCGTCGCGGCTTCCTCTGCGCGCCCGATCGGATACCGCGCCTGCCACTGCTTGCCCCGATACTCGAGCGCGTCCGCCGCGTCGCGATACTGCTTGTACGCGAGGAGCTGACGCACCAGGTCGGCCCGTGGATCGGTCGCATCGGTGCCGGCTTCGTCGCCGCTCACGACGCCGTGGCCCGCGGCGCCCCGCGCCAGCCAGCGGCTCTTGATTTCCATCAGCGTCGCGGCCATCACGAGAAACTCGCCGGCGACCTCGATATCCACGGGCGTGCCGCCCTTATCGAGGTCGCGCAGAAATGCGATGTACTGATCCGCGATCGGCGCGATCGGGATATCCGTGATATCGACTTCGTTCTTGCGGATGAGGAACAGGAGCAGGTCGAGCGGACCTTCGAACGATTCCAACCTGACCCGATAGTCTTCGGTGAGCATCCGTGCCTCCGGCGCCTCGTGCGCGTCCGGCGGCTCCGCCCCGGACGCTTCCTGCGTCAGTGTACGCACTTTCGGCTCCGCGCCGAACTACCCTTGTGTCATGGCTTCCAAGGCGGCTTCCGGCAACAAGACAGCCCGGCTCACCGAGCCCAAACCCGATCCGGGCGTCGCCGCGGTCCCGCCGGCCCCCAGCGTCCGCACGCCGCTCCGCAAAGTCACGCCCGAGGCCATGCAGGCCGGCAAACGCCTGCTCCGATCCGAGGCCTCGGCGGTGGCGAAGCTCGCCGAGTCGCTGGGCACCCCCTTCGAGCGGGCCATCGAACTCATCGTCGCGTGCGCCGACGCCGGCGGCACGGTGCTGGTCACCGGACTGGGCAAGTCCGGCCTTGTGGGCGCCAAGATTTCCGCAACGCTCGCCTCGCTCGGCATCCCTTCCCACGCCGTTCATCCTTCGGAAGCGGCGCACGGCGACCTGGGTCGCTTCCGCGCGTGCGACACGGTCATCTGCATCTCGTTCAGCGGCGAGACCGACGAGGTTGTCAACCTCGCGTCGATTCTCCGCCAGGACGGGCTCCCGATCATCAGCATCACGGGGCAGGGCGCCGAGCAGCGCGAGGGCAAGGCCTCGAGCCTCGAGCGGCTCGCAACGGTCGCGCTCACGCTGGGGATCGAGCACGAGGCGGGCGAGCCGGACTTTGCCGCGCCGACCTCCTCCACCACCGCCACCCTGGCGCTGGGCGACGCGCTCGCCGTGGTGAGCGCCAAGGTGCGCAACTTCACCGACGAAGATTTCAAGCGCCGCCACCCCGGGGGCACGCTCGGCGACCTGCTCCGCCCCGTCACCGAGGTGCTGCGGTTCGTCGCGGGGAAGAACATGCCGCGCATCGCGGACGATCGCACGGTTGCGTCCGCGCTCGAAGAAGCCGCCCGCGCGGGGCGCCGCCCGGGAGCGATCGTGCTGAGCGATCCGAAGACGGGCCGGCTCACGGGCCTGTTCACCGACGGCGACCTGCGCCGCCTGATCCTGCGCGACACCGCCGACCTGCAGAAACCCATCCGCGAAGTCATGACCCGCGACCCGCGCTGCCTCCCCGAGACCGCGCTGGTGCGCGATGCGGTGCGGATGGTCCGCGAGTTCCGCGCCGACGAGATACCCGTCGTCAACGGCGCGGGCGAGCCCGTCGGTCTGCTCGATGTCCAGGACCTGGTCGCCATGAGGCTGGTGCAGGATTGAGCGTCTCTTCGCAAACCAACCCGGGACGCGCGCTGCGGCATGGAAACGCCCGCACCAAGGGCCTGGTCGCGGCGATCGCGGTCGCTGCGCTCTCGGGCGTGGGCTTGTGGTTCGTGGCAAGCGCGCCCAAGCGCGCTCAGGCCCCGAAGATCCAGGCGCAGGACATCGGCCAGGCGCCGACCGCGGAGAACGAACTCAACGGATCCGACATCACCCTGCAGCTGGTGGACCGCAACGATCCCGGCCGGCTTGCGGCGGAGCTCAAGCTTCCCGCGATCCAGCCCCTCGAAGCCAAGCGCTACGCCGTGCAGACTCCCTCCGGCTGGCTTTACCCGCGTGACGGCCGCATCGTCTGGATCCGCGCCGACAAGGCCGACCTGTTCCTGCCCAACCGCCAGCAGCTTCCCGAGCGCGGCGACTTCCGCGGCAATGTCATTGTCCGCCTGTTCGAAGGACCTGCGGGACGCAAGTTCGATCCGGAAAAGGAAACGCCGCTCCTCGAGGCCAAGACCGAACACATGGCCTTCGACGGCGCCGTCGGCGAACTGCAGATACCCGAGCGCCTGCTGATCACCGGAAGCGGATTGTCCTACGCGGGCAAGAACGTGCGTGCGCTTTTCAACGATCCCGAGCAGCGGCTCGAACTTCTCACCGCCGCGAGCAGCGAGTACCTGCGCTACGACCCCAAGCGCGCCCGCGAACAGCCGAGCTTATGGGCTGCGCGAAACCAAACGCCGTCTTCTCGCGCGAACCCCACCACCCCCACCAGCCCCACCAGCCCCACCACCCCCACCGGCCCCACCTCGCCGTCCGCGAACGCAACGACTGGAGCAAACGCCGGAGCGTCCTCGCCTAAGGCGAGCAAGCTCGGTCGCGAATCGCGCTACAGCGTGCGGGCGCAGCAGAACGTCCGCGCCGCGCAGGGACAGCGTGAGATTCGAAGTGATGTGCTCGAGGTCTTTGCGAGGCTCATCGATAACCAGACGCCGCGCCGGCTCGAGATCGGGGCTTCGCAGCGGCCCGATGCGTACCGTGTGACGCCCGCATCATTCCGGCAGCCCGAAGGCTCGCCCCTGCCGGCCAGGCCCGCCGTCACCAGCCGCGGGTCGAACGACGACCCGGTGGAGATCGTGTGGAGCGGCCCGCTCGAAGTGCGGCCCATCGGCGAGGGCGAGGAACTGCTGAACAACAACGATCTGGCCGTGCGCTTCTCGGCGACGCAAACACCCGTGGCGCTCGCCGACCGGGGCGCGCAGGTGTTCGGCACGGGCGATGCGGTGGCCTATCTCGACACGCTGCGCGAAGCCCGCATCTCGAGCGTCAAGCCCGAGGGCGTGCTGCTCCGTGCCGCCAAGTCGGGTCGCGTGGTCGCAACGAGCGCGAGCCTGGATCTTGCGACCGGCCTGGCCAGCTTCGCGGGCGCGGGGCGGTTCGAGAATCTTGATTCGGCCGACAGGAATGTCCGGGCCGAACGCTCGATCGGATGGAACGACTCCGCGAAACTGATCTTTGCGCTCGACGAGAAGGGCGATCCGAAATCTCTTCGTCACGCGACGTTCAATGGCGGAGTCGAGGCACGAGGCGGGCAGGCGCTCGCGACCGCCGATGCTGTGACGGCCGACTTTGACCCCGCGTTCCCGGATCGCCCCGTGCTGAAACAGGTCACGCTGACCGGAAACGCCGGTGCCAGCGACGCCCAGGGCGGCGAATTGCGCGCGAGCAGCGTGCTGGTGAGCTTCGCGGCGCCGAGCGCCACGGCCAAGGAGCCCGCCCCCACCCGCATGCTCGCGCGGGGCGATGTCCGCGCGAGCTCCAAGGGGTCGACGCTCCGCTCCCAGGAACTGGAGGCGCAGCTCGGGACCGATGCGGAAGGCAAGACCGCCGCGATATTTGCTATCGCCAAACAGCAGGTGCAGATCACCGGGCGAGACGGCATCCGCGCCGAGTGCGACGAGCTTGCCACCGACATCTCGACCCAGAACGCGGAGCTCGCGGGCGAGATCGTGGTGCTGGCCAAGGGCGAGTCCAGCGTGACGGGACGGCGCATGAAGCTCGAGGGGGAGACCGCCCGGCTGGAAGTGATCGGCGAAGGCGCGTTCCACCACGAGGGCGTCGCCAAGTCGGGCGCCAAGCAGGTGGCCTCGGCGCGCTGGACCGAGCGCATGACGTACGAAGATTCGACCGGCGTGCTCGAGGCCGTCGGCGGCGCGGTCGCTGAAGCAATGCCCGACGAGCGCACCCGCGACACGCTTCAGGCCGAACACGTCACGGTCCGCCTCACGCCCGCGGGCGATCGCAAGGCCTCGCTGGACGATTTGCAGGGCGCCACCGGCCCGGGCCAGAAGCCGCGGGAGATCGTGGATGTGGTTGCGATCGGCGCGAGCGATGCCGCGCCCGCAAAGGTCGAATCACGCCGCTACGACGGGCCGATCCCCGAGGACGAAGACAAGGCGATGCCGAAATTGGCGCAGCTGCTGTACCTCGAATCGCGTGAGGTGCACGCCAATAACGCCGCGGGAACACTCTCGACACCCGGCGCGGGCAAGATCGTCGTGGTGGACCGGCGGGACGGAAAAAACGAGGGCAATCGCTCGGAGATCGGCACCACCGGACGGGGCCAGACGCTGTTCTCCTGGCGGGATGCCATGTCAATGGACCGGGGCACGCAGACGATGCGTCTGACCGGCGCCGTGCAGCTCACCAACGAGCGCCCGGGCGATCGGCTCATCACCCAGCTTGATTGCGAGCGTCTCACCGCCACGCTGCTGAGCCAGGCGCAGCCCAGCACCAGCGACCCGCTGGGCGAAGGCCGCAATCAGTTATCGCGTGCGATCGCCGAGGGCAACGCCCGTCTCAAGAGCGGCACCAAGGAACTGCTGGGCCAGATCATCGACTACGACGCCGTGGCCGCCGTCGCTTCCGCCGGTTCCGACAACGGCTCGATGGTGACGCTCATCGACCAGGGCTCGGCCACGCCGATCTCCGCGAAGTCGATCACGTGGAACATCGCGAGCGGGCGCGTGGAAGTGAAGTCGATCTCGACGATCGTCGCGCCCAAGTGAATCGAATGTATGAATGAGCGTTCGCCGACTCAGGCCGAGGTGCGGTCCACGATGTTGTACGACTCGCGCTCGCCCCGGCCTCGCACCGGATAATCCTTGCGGAGCGGATGGGCCGGGTAGTCTTCCCACGTCAGAATCCGCCGCAGGTCCGGGTGGTTGCGGAAGCGGATGCCGAACATGTCGAAAACTTCCCGCTCGGTCCACTCGGCGCCCGGCCACAGGTCGCACGCGCTGTCAACCACCAGCGCGGGATCGTTCACGATGCCGTCGGTGGGCAGGCTGGGGCTCACGTACACCTTGACGAAGAACCGCAGGTCCGTCGAATGGCTCAGCAGGTTGTAGACCACCGCGAAGCGCCCGGGCTGCTCCGCCGGGTAGTTCAGATAGTCGAGGCCGATCACGTCCGACAGGAAGTTGTAATCGCACGCCGGATCGGTCTTCAGAAACGCCAGGACCTCGTGCAGATCCTGAGGCTGGACGATCAGGGTCGCCTGCCCGCGGAACTCGGTCGCGCGGAACGACTTGCCGGGGAACCTGGCCTTGACGAGCTTGAAGGTGGGATGGTCGAGCGAAACAGTGGGCATGGGTCAATCCTCGCGGAGAGGGTAGCCGATTCGCCGGGCGCCGGGAGCGGTGACGCGGGCGGGTAGTGGGCTAGTTTGAATTCCGGGGACCGTAGGGTCCGCGCTTCAAAGCACCCGCAGCGACCGCCTCCGACTCCTTTGCGGTCAGCAATTCGACCAGTTCCTCCAGGTCCCAGATATGCTTGGAGAGCCCCGCCTCCATCGCGGGCGTGACCCGCAGCGTCTGGTGAACCCGGCAGAAGTTGTAGTGCATGAAGTGCAGGGCGACGGCCGCCCGTAGGTTGGCCAGCTTCTTGGAGAAGGCGTTGGTCAGCCTGGTGAACCGCCGCATCCCCATCCGCATGGTCAGATTCGACCGCTCGACGTGGCTGGTGCTGATGTAGCCGCGGATCGGACGCCCGCTGATCGGCACCTTGATCGCGCCGATGCACTCGCACGGGCTGTACCGCTGCTCTTTCTCACGGGGCTCGCCGTACTGCTTCACCAGCATCGCGTAGTCCACCGCCCAGCCAAAGGCGTCCTCGACCGCCCGCTCGTACACGCGATGCCCGTCCGTAGTCAGTTGGCAGCGACCGGCCAGGCGGCGGGAGAGGTCGAGCATGAAGCGACCCGCGCACTCCGCATCCCGGTCCCCGATGTACCAACTCACCATGAGCTTGGATTCGGAGTCCAGTGCGGTCCAGGTCCAGACATCGCCCACGCCCGGCTGCCCGCGCATCGACTCCGGCACGTTCTTGTCTTTCGCATAGCAGAACGACCAGATCTCATCGCACTGCACCCGCTTGGCCTTGACGCTTCGGACATTCTCATCGTGATAGCTCTCGCAGACCTCGCCGATCTCGACCAGGAACTTCAGGATCGTGTCCTTGGAGAATCCGGTCATCCGGCTGGTGGCGCGGATGCTCGTGCCCTCGACCAGGCAGGCGACGATCTGCTTGCGCTCGGCAACACTCAAGACGTTTGGCATAACGGCTCCGACGGGAAAACTGGAATTGCAGGAAGAAAGCGGCAGGTGGGACTGCGCCGCGGGCACGCAGTCCCCCTTACCTCTTGGGGTTCAAAGGAACTTGCACAGACGACGGCGACCCTTCCAGACGAACCGTGTCGGATTCGTCCAGTGAGGGAGGAGCCGGCGCTGACCGAAGCGCTTATTTGTGCGCATAGAGCCACCTTTCGCAAAGAGTGCGACTTGACACCCGCTTGGAACCGTGGCACAATGGAGATAGACGGGTTCCATTGGTGACGCGGTCTTACGCGGCACGACGCTCACGACCAAGCTGCCAGGCTTGGTCGCTTGCGTTTAGGGCTGGAGTCGTTTAGAGAGCGTTCATGGCGCACCTCCGGTTTGATTGCCGATCGGGAGCTCGGAAGCCCGCACGCGGTTTCTGAGCGTTTCCCACTCATCTCTTGGCGGTGCACCCCACTGAGCCCAGAGCTCGAGTTCCCGCCTGCTCCAACGCAGGTGTCGCCTGGTCAGCCGCACTGGCTCCGGCAGTAGACGCAGCTTCTCCAAGCGAAACACCAGCGCGCGCGAACACCCAAGAATGCGGGCAACGCCTTCGGCTGGGATCAGGATCTGGTCCGGAAACGTCGGTCTATTCGGGTCCATCGAAGTGATTAGACGCCAAACCAAAAAACACGGGCCCCGCACCCGCTCTCACTCGGGTAGACTTTGCATGAATCGCTCGGTGTTTCAGGGGGTTTTGGCCCTCCCACCGAGCTGGCCTAAGGAGCGAAATCACTGAGGAAATGCCGGTCGCCCTTCGGCGACTGAAAACCTGATGACGCGCGTGCGTCGGCTGTCCCACAAACGCCAGCACGGTCCCTCACCGGGGCCGTGATTCACGACAGCAGTACCGAGACACGCGCCCCGCAAGGGGCGTCGGTCTGTTGCTGCTGTCGTGGGTCTGGCGACCTGTGGGCACGGCGATGGTCGGCGCCTCTTTGTTTGCGCCTCCGCAAGCGGGAGCCCACATGACATTCCTTTTTCGATTCCTGACCCTGATCATCGCGTTGGCGCTGACCGGATGTGCCTCGCGCCCGACCGATGACCAACTGAGCAAGGTTGACTTCGGGCCCCCGCCGGCGAATTACAAAGAGAAGGTCACGGCCTACCTGCGGCGAAACCTCAAAGACCCCGACAGCTTGAAGGACCTGGACGTGTTGCCGCCCGTCAAAGCGTTCTACCGCGACAACCTGTACGCGAGTAACGAGTACGGGTGGTTCTCAATGGTCAGCTTCAACGCCAAGAACGGATTCGGTGGCTACGGCGGGAAGAAGGAGTATTTCGCGCTCTTCGGGCCCAGCGGCGAGATCAGCCGCTGGTGTCCACTCGAGCAAGTCTCGATGGAGAGCGGGGCATTCGGCAACGGGCAGCACTACATCGGGCTGGTCAAGTAGCGCGGGTCTTCCGCTTGTTCGTCGCTGGAGCGCCCTTGCCGCGGCCAGCCCGCGTTCCGGTCGCTTGGGTGACCAGGCGGTGCGCGATCTGGTTGGCGTCCGGCGTCGGAGCGGGTTTCTTGGCCTTGGTCATGGTGACTCAGCGTACACCGCGGCACGCCTGATTCAACGGGCTCTGCCGCATTTCAGGAGTCTGGGCGATCAATTCCTTAGGCCGCGTTGGCCTGGGAATGGGACCGCCTTCTGAGCGCCAGATCGGCGCGGAAAGCGAGAGAGGGTCATGCGTGAAGGAATCTTGGTGTGGGTGCTCGTCGCGAGCGGCGCGGCGGACGTGGCATGCGCTGGGTTCGTCTACACCGCGGAGGGTCGGAACCTCCAGGTGTACGGCGAGATGCCGGCGAGCCCCTTCCCGATACAGAATCAGGACATCAAGGAGGCGAATGGATTCGGTGCGTTCAACGAGACGGCCCAGATCTGGAGCCCGGGTCACATCCGCGCCACGCAACAATCGTCGCTGGACGCGACCGGCTTCCGTGTCGCGGGCTTCGTCGGCGAGGCCGACCCCGCGCCCGGGGGGATCGCCACCGGCCTCTCGCGCTTCGATGTGACCTTCACCCTGACGACGGCGACCACGCTCCGATTCCACGGGACATCGACGGCCGGGAACACCGACTGTTGGTTCCTCCGGGACAACACCGTGCTGTTCTCCTTTGGCGGTGGATCCCTGGACCGCGTCGAGATCTTGGGCCCCGGAACCTATCGCTTTGCCCTGACGATTTACGCAGGCACCCAGACCCACCTGCCACCCGACGTGAACAGTTCGATGGACATCACCGTTGAGCAAATACCCGCTCCTGCAGGACTTGCGGCACTGGGTTTGGGGGCGGTTCTGATGCGACGCCGACGGTAAGCGGTCGTGTTCACATTCTGTGACCGGTGACAAATCGGGAACGCGGCTCAAGCCGCCCCGGTTGTCATTTGACAGATTTCGGCGGCGCGGTATTTCTCGGATACCGGCGACATGGCGTTGCCCGGATAAAGGAGCCGACCGTGGACACCAGCGTTTACATCTCAATCCTCAAGAAGGCCAACGAACTCAGCTCCCGGGGGCAGTACGTCTGGGCGCGTCGCTGCCAGGAGTTTGGGCTTGACGAGGAGCAGGCAAAGCTCGTAATGCGACGGATGGAAAGGGAGGGCCTGGTCATCCTCAAGCAGCTCAACCACAGCGGGGTCGGGATGCTGATCCACGAGATCACGACCGAGGGGCACCTGCTGCTGGCAGATGCGACTGCTGAGTCTGCCTGACCCAATTTCAAACTAGCCCACTACCCGCGGGCGGCAATCGACCTAAACACCCACGCGAATCAGGGGCTTACCCAGTGCCCGCGCCCGCTCTTGCAGTTCCGCGGCGGAGGGCGAAGCTTCAACGCCCCGCACCACGGCGCGAACGGCGCCGAGTTCGAGCACCTGCTGCAGGCGTGTGTTCAGGTCGTCGCGCCGCATGGCAAAGCCCGATGGGAGCAGCGCCTCCGGATCGAGCACCACGCCCACCGTTTCCATTTTGCGGGCGATGTTCAAGAGGCCCGGGATGTCGGAGACGAGCGTCCCCGCCCGGGGCCAGATCAACAGTTCGATTCCCGCCTGTGCGCAGGCTCGCTCCCAGGCGCGCAGCCGGTTCTCGAGTTCGGCTTTGCCGTGGGGCGCCCACCGTGCAAACGCCGCGGCGATCGAATCCGGCTCGCTCCCC
>JAFEBN010000260.1 GCA_018242645.1 Planctomycetota bacterium
TGGGACAACATCAACGCCGACGCGAGTCGGCCCGTGATCCGGGGACAAAGCCTGACATCCACGCCGCGCGCGACCAGCTGCCTGGTGCAGTCCGGTTCGCGCGGGTTCGACATCATCGGCAGCACGCTCTCGACCGTCAACTTCCTTTCCTCCGCCGATCCTCAGTTCATCCGCCCGGGCGCACCCGCGGACCCCACGGGGCAGTGGCGGAACTGGAACTATCGGCTCAAAGTGTCTTCGCCGGTCCGTGCGCGCGGCACAAAGCCCACCATCTACGACTTGGATGGCCACTCTCTGCCTTATGCCTTGTCGCTGCCGGGCGATATCGGTGCCTATTTCGCGATCGACCGTCCCTGTCCGGCGGATCTCGATCTGACTTATCCGGCACGCGTTGACGAAGATGATTTTGCGATCTTTATCGATGCGTACAACATCATGGTCGCCCCACCCGCCGACCCTCGCGCCGACTTCAACCGCGACGGCATTGTCGATGACGCGGATTTTTCCATCTTCGCTGTTGCTTATCAGCACCTTCTCTGCCCGTGATGCTTCCATGGCGATGATCGAGCAAAGCGGCACGGATTGCCTGGTTCAACTCAAGGTCGTTCCGGGCAGCTCGCGCGATGCGATCGCGGGCGCGCTCGGCGATCGTCTCAAGGTCAAAGTTGCGGCGGCTCCTGAAGCCGGCAAAGCCAATGCCGCAGTGTGCGAACTGCTCGCGCGAGCCCTGGGTATCAAGCCGCGGGATGTCACGATCGAGGTCGGCGCCGGTTCTCCCGAGAAGACTGTGCGCATCCGGGGAGTGATCGCGCAGCAGGTTCGGAACGTGCTCGATCGTTAAGAATCCACAGGTCTCGCGCCGGTTTCGCTGCTGGGCCGGTCGTCTTTTCCTAAACTCGCTCCGCATGGCCAAGCGATCCAAAGCCGGTTCTCCGCTTGTCGGCATCATCATGGGCTCCAGGAGCGATCTGGAGACGATGCGGCACGCGGCCGATGTGCTCGACGAGCTCGATGTTCCCTATGAGATACTCGTGGTTTCCGCGCATCGCACGCCCGATTGGCTCTTTACGTATGCCCAGAGCGCCGAAGTCCGCGGACTTGGGGTGATCATCGCCGGGGCCGGCGGGGCGGCACACCTGCCCGGAATGGCGGCGAGCAAGACGGTTGTCCCTGTGCTGGGTGTTCCGGTCGAGAGCCGGACGCTCAAGGGGCTGGACTCGCTCCTCTCGATCGCGCAGATGCCCGCGGGAATTCCGGTCGGCACGCTCGCGATCGGCAAAGCGGGCGCCATCAACGCCGGGCTGCTTGCGGCGGCGATCGTCGCGAACGGCGATCCTGCGCTGCGTCGCCGCCTGGCCAAACGCCGCGCAGTTCAAACGAAAGCCGTCATGCAAACCAAGGATCTCAAGGGCGAGGTTCGGCGATTGCGCAAGGTCTGAGCGGTGCAGGATTCTTGACGGTGCTGGGTGCTCTCTGGTGTCTTCCGTGGTGCCATCTCCTTTCATCCCCGGTGAATCATGCTGATCGGCGTTCTTGGTGGCGGCCAGCTGGGCATGATGCTCGCGCAAGCGGGCAAGCCTCTCGGCCACACCTTCCGTTTCCTCGATCCGTCTCCGGAATCGCCGGCCTCGTCCGAGGGCGAGTTCGTGCAGGGCGATTACTCGGACACGCGGACGCTGGAGACCTTCGGTCGCGGGCTCGACCTGGTGACGTGGGAATTTGAGAACGTTCCTTCGAGCGCCGTGCAGGTGCTGTCGCGCCGGCTTCCCTGTTTTCCGGGGATTGCGCTGCTCGAGATCGCGCAGGACCGCCTGAGCGAAAAGACCGCGTATCGGGAGATCGGTCTTGCGCCCGCTCGCCACGTGCCCATTTCGAGCCGCGCTGACCTGCAGGATGGCGTGGGGGCGATCGGGCTGCCTTGCGTGCTCAAGACGCGGCGCATGGGCTACGACGGGAAAGGGCAGTTTGTGCTCAGAGGCCGCGACGATGTGGAAGCGGCCTGGCGCGAACTGGGCAGAGCGGGGCAGCTCATCCTCGAGGAATTTCTGGAATTCGAGTTCGAAACCTCGCTCATCGCCTGTCGAGGCAAGGGCGGCGGCATCGTCTTCTACCCCATGCCGATGAACACGCACAAGGGGGGCATCCTCCGCCTGTCCCGAGTCGGCGCGGGGGCCGAGATCGAGCCCGAACTGGAACACCAGGCTCGCGCCGCGATGGCCAAGCTGATGGACGGGATGGACTATGTCGGGGTGCTCACGTTCGAGTTTTTCGTCGTTCGCCGGGGCGAAGGCCGCGCGATCATCGCGAACGAGATGGCGCCGCGCGTGCACAACAGCGGGCACTGGACGATCGAGGGCGCCCGCACCAGCCAGTTCGCCAATCACTGCCTGGCGATCACGAAGGCGGAGCTTGGCTCGACGGCCTTGCTGGAACCTGCCGCGGCGATGATCAACATCGTGGGTGAACAGCCCGATCCGTCCGCCGTCAAATCCATCCCCGGGGCGACGCTGCACCTCTATGGCAAGCAGCCTCGCCCGGGGCGCAAACTCGGGCACATGACTGTTACGGGGACTGCCGAGAGCGTCGATCGCGCGATCGCGCTGTCCCGGGGTCTGCCCGGTGTGATGCTCGACTGAGGGGAGAGGCGCCATCGCTGAAACGGCGCGGCGGCGGCCCGGTAAATGTGCTCGGAAAACCACCGATTCCCGATGTACAAACCGCGCCAAAACGTAGTTTGGCGCGAACCTTCCGCCGAGCGCCTTCGCTAGACTCGACGCAACCCGAAAGGAACCGCCTTCATGCGATTTGGAAAGCTCGCGGCCGCCGGACTCTTCGCCCTGGTCATGGCCGCCGGAACCGTTCAGGCCGGGCCCAGCCCCGAAGAACTGCGCGACGAGATTCGTGCGATGGTGCAATCGGCGCGCGACAAGGTCTTCCCGGCGCTGGTGAATATCTCCGTCGTCACGACCAGCTTCGAAGGCGGCGAAGAAGCCAAGGGCGGCTCAACCGGCAGCGGCACGATCATCAGCAAGCAGGGGCATGTGCTGACCAATCAGCACGTCGTCAACGACGGGACGAAATTCAAGATCACGCTCGCCGACCGGCGCATCGTGCCCGCCAAGCTCATCGGCGAGGACCCGCTGACCGACCTGGCGATCCTCCAGATCGACATGGACGAGTTCAAGAAGGGCGGGGGCACGGAGCTTGCGGTCGCGGAATTCGGCGACTCCGACAAGCTCGCCATCGGCGACACGGTGATGGCGATGGGCTCGCCATTCGCGCTCTCGCGCAGCGTGACGCTCGGTATCGTGTCGAACACCGAGCGCGTCTTCACGAGCGGGTTCCTGCGCGAAGAAGTGGAAGAGATGCAGGGCGAAGCGGGCACGACGGGCACGTTCACGCGCTGGATTCAGCACGACGCGGCCATCAACCCGGGGAACTCCGGCGGGCCGCTGGTCAACCTCGAAGGGCGACTGGTGGGCGTGAACACGCTGGGCGGCAGCAACATGGGCTTTGCCAGCCCCGGCAATCTTGCCCGCCAGGTGGCCGATGCCATTATCAAGGATGGAGAGGTCATCCGGTCCTGGATCGGCGCGAACTTCAAGCACATCCGCGACACGGGCTTTGAAGACGGCGTGCTCATCAACGCGGTGATCGAAGGCTCGCCGGCGTATGAAGCGGGTCTGCGAGCGGGCGACCGGATCGTCTCGATCGATGGCAAGCCCATCACGGTGCGCTTCGTGGAGGAGATCCCGCCGCTCGTCAAGAGCTTTGCCGACCGTCCGGTCGGCACGCAGATCGCCGTCTCGTATGTTCGGTCGGGCGAAAAGAAGGACACGACCGTCACCACCAAAAAGCTGCTGCGTGAACGGGGAGACCGCGCCGCGCTGCGGCTGTGGGGCGTGACCATCGCAGAGATCACCGAAAAGCTTGCGGAGGACCTGCACCTGACCAATCGCGATGGCGTGTTCGTCACCGGGGTGAAGGGGGGCAGCCCGGGCGAGCTTTCCGAACCTGCGCTGCAGGGCGGGGACATCATCAAGTCCATCGGCGGCAAGCCGGTGAAATCGGTGCACGATGCAATCGCGGCGTACAAGGCCGTGATGAGCCCGGAAAAGAAGGAAGGCGAGTCGGCCGCGGATACCGCTTCCCGGATCCCCGAGTTCCTGCTGATCGAGTTTGATCGCAAGGGCAAGAGCCAGGCGACGCTGCTCAAGCCGCGCCCGGACAAGAAGGAGGATCCGCCGCGGGAATTGGCCAAGGCGTGGCTGGGTGTCGCGACGCAGCCCGTGCTCCGCGACCTGGCGCGCGAAATGGGCCACGAAGGTCAGACCGGACACCGCATTACCCGCATCTACCCCGGCACGCTCGCGGAGAAGAGCGGGCTGCGCGTGGGCGACGTGATCATCGCCATCGACAACGACAAGACAGCGGTGAAGGGCATGCAGGACACGGGCGCCCTTCAGCGCAAGATCCGTACGCTCAAAGTGGACGGCGATATCACAGTGAAGGTGCTGCGCAAGGGCACGGATGGCAAGGTGGCGCCCGAAGAGATCAAGGTGACGCTCGAGCGCACGCGCCTCTCGCCCGAGGAAGCGCGGCGCGACAGCAACAAGGACTTTGAGCTTTCGGTACGCGAGCTCACGTTCTTTGACCGCGACGACAACCGCTGGGAAGAGACCGTGCAGGGCGTGATCGTGGCCGGTGCGGAGCCCTTAGGTTGGGCGGGGTCGGCGGGTCTGCACTCCGGCGACCTTATCCAGCGCATCATCGTGCCCAGCGACGCGACCGGCGCCGAAAAGTGGAGCGAGACGATCATCGACCTCGACGGCTATCGCAAGGTGATGGACCGGCTCGCCAAGGAACAGCCCTCGCGCGTGATCATGGGCATCCTCCGCGACAACCGGGCGATGTACCGCTACATCGAGCCGGAATGGAAGCCGACGGTGCAGGGCGATGGCGTCAAGGACGCTCAAGACGCCAAGAAGTAATCTCGGCCGCTTCGAATGACCCGCGGCTTACTATTTGGCTCGCACGGGCGGAGGCTTCGCCTCGCCCCTTGGAGTCTCGCATGCTCGGTTCTTTCACTCGCGTCCGCAACCTCTTCGCTTCTTTCGCCATCGTGGCCGTTGCCGCAACGGGTTTCGCCCGCGCCGGCACCGACCCCGTCTTCGCGAAGCTCACCGAGGCCAAGAGCCCGGCCATCGTCACGATCAAGTTCGTGCTCAAGATCAGCATGGGCGGCAGCGATGAAGAGCGCGAGACAGAGATCGCCGGCGTCATGATCGAGCCCGACGGCATGGTCATGGCCAGCAACCTCCAGCTCGGAGGCGTCTCCGAGGCCATGCGTTCCTTTATGTCTGCCGGCATGAGCATGACGCCCAAGGACATCAAGGTGCTTGTTGGAGAAGACACCGAAGGCGTCGAGGCCAAACTCGTTGCCCGTGACAGCGAGCTTGATCTCGCCTGGGTGCAGATCTCCAAGAAGCCG
>JAFEBN010000261.1 GCA_018242645.1 Planctomycetota bacterium
GGAACGCAGCGCCCTGCTTGGTAACCGTCACGGTGTCCTGGTTGGAGCCGGAAATGGCGATGTCGCCGTCGATCGCCACGGAGACGCCGAAGGCGTTGTTGGCCGCGGCGTCGGAGGCCGCCATGCGGAATTCGGAGCCGATCCACTGTCCGCTCTCGCGCGAGAAGACCCAGGCGGACCCTGCGTCGGTGAGGCCGGAATAGTCATCAGACTGGGCGCCGATGGCGGCCACATCGCCGTCGAGCGTGACCGAGTAGCCGAAGAAGTCGCCCACGGCCGCGTCGGGCGCGAGGATCTGGGTCGACTGTGCCCAGGCGCTGTTGACGTAGCGGAAGGAGTAGGCGGCACCGGTGTTGGTGGCGCGGCCAGGAGAGCCAACGAGCATCACGTCGCCGGAGATCGAAATGGAGGAACCGAAGTTGTCGCCGGTTGCGAGGCCGCTGGGCACTACGAGCACGCCGCTCGAGTTGCCACCCCATGCGCCGCCGGACCGACGATAGACGTAGGCACCGCCGCCGGTGGCGACCGTCTTGGAGGAGTTGTTGGCACCAACGCCAAGGACATCACCCTTGAGGGCGACGGACGAGCCGAACTTGCCGGCGGTATCCGTGCCTGCATCGGGGCTCGCGAGCACGTTGGTGTTGGTCCAGGTCGTGATCTGGCGGCTGAAGAGTGCGACGGCACCCGCGTTGGACGTCTTGCTCGGTGCACCCACCGCAACGGTGTCGCCGTTGACGGAGATCGCACCGTTCTCGCCAAGCTTGTCACCGTTGGCGGCGCCGGTGATTGCGGGAAGGATCGCCTGCTGGGACCAGGTGATGCCGCTGCGGACAAAGGCGTAGACCGAGCCCCGATCGGTGCCGCCGGCATCGGCGCCGGATGCCGCGACGACGATGGTGTCGCCGTCGATCCCGACCGCATCGCCGAAGTTGTCATTGGCCGAGGCGTTGCTCGCGGTCAGCTTCTGCTGGAAGGACCAGACCCCTGCGGTGCGGGTGTAGACGTAGGCAGCGCCGGCGTCGCTCGCCGCACTGTCGTCAAGACGGGCGCCGATGACGAGCGTGTCACCCGAGAGAGACAGCGTGCGCCCGAAGTCGGTTTGCGTGCCGACGCTCGCGCTGGGCCCGAGGATCTTCTGATCCTGGACCCACGACGTCCCGTTCCAGTGATAGAGGTAGACAGAGCCGTCGTTGTTGCTGATGCCGCCACCCGGGGCGAGCGGAGCTCCAACCGCGAGCGTGTCACCGCTCATCGAAACGGCGTTACCGAAGTAGCGGTTTGCCGCGGCGTCTGACGCCTTGAGTTGCACAGGCGTTCCAACCTGTGCGAGAACGAAAGCCTGCCCGCTCACCATCGCGAGCGAGACAGCGACAGCTCGAGAAATCGTCCGCATGCAATCATCTCCGTGAAGCCGCTCTCTCCGGAGCGGCTGTGAATCATCCCAGCACACGCTGAACCAACTGTCAAGCCAAACTCCACGAAATCCTCATTCGGCGTTCGATTGGCACTTTCTGCAGGTTTGAGTTATTCCGGACTACACCGGCAACTCATCCGGTAGATCATCCAGCCCTTCGGTCAGGATGCGTGGCCCGGCGTCGGTCATGAGCACATCGTGTTCGTGGTGGCTGGCCAGAGACGAGTCGGCGGTGTACACCGGCCAGTCGTTGCCATTCGATGCCCGCTGCCGCCCGGTTCCGATGCCGATCATGGGTTCGAGCGCGAGCAGCATGCCCGGTGCGCAGGGGAGTGCCGCATCGGGCCATTCACCGGGGTGCTTGGGCACGGAATTGGAAACAAAGGGCTCGGAATGCAGGCGGCGGCCGTACCCGTGCCCGCCGAGGCCGCGAATAAGGTGAAATCCGTATTCTTTCTCGACGACGCGTTCGACCGTCTTCGCCCAGGACAAAAGCGGCCTGTTGGGCTCGAGCGACGCGATGCCGTCTCTGAGTGATTTCTTACCCGCGTCCATCAGCCGGCGGACTTGCGGCGTGGGCGTGCCGAGCGAGTATGTCCACGCGGCATCGCCGATCCAGCCGCGATAGAGCACGCCGATGTCGATCTTGACCACGTCGCCGGGGGCGAGGGGGCGAACCAGCGAACCGGCGGTTCCATGGACGATGCACTCATTGACGCTGAGACACGCGTGTGACGGGAACTTGGGGCCTCGGAGCGACTGCCGGTAGCCCAGAAAGCACGACGAGGCGCCGAGCCGTTCGAGCGTGGCCGCCACAAACTGATCGATCTTTGCGAGCGTGGTTCCTGGGCGGACGAACTCGACGAGCGCGCGGTGGACATCCACCACGCGCTGCGCCGCTGCGTAGGCGCCGTCGACGTCCGCCGGAGAAAGTCGTCCCGTTCCGCTCACCCGTGAGTGTAGCGCATCGCGAGCGGGCTTCGGCGTTGTATAGTCCCCGCTCATGGGCCGAATCGACACCATTTTCCAGGAACTCCGCACCGGCAATCGCAAAGCGTTGATGCCGTTCATCTGCGGAGGTCACCCCAAGCCGGAGTGCACCGGCGACATGCTGCTGGCCTTGCAGGATGGCGGCGCCTCGGTGGTTGAAATCGGGATTCCGTTCTCCGACCCGGTCGCCGATGGACCGGTGATCGCGGCGGCGATGCATCAGGCGATCAAGTCGGGCGTCACGCCGGATTCGGTGCTTGCCCAAGTCGCGTCGGTGAGAGAGCGCTTGCGGATCGGACTGGTGGCGATGGTTAGTATCTCGATCCTCCAGAAGCTGGGCGCCCAGGGCGGCCCGGGTTCGGTCGTGGCCCGTTTCCGAGATGCGGGGATCGACGGATTCATTATCCCGGACCTGCCGGTGGAAGAAGCTGTCGCCTGGCAGGACGCCCTGAAGGCCGCCGACCTCTCCTGCTCATTTCTGATCGCCCCCACCACGACGCCCGAGCGGGCTGCCCGGATAGCTCAGGCGTCCACCGGGTTCATTTACATGCTTGCGCGTTCCGGCATCACCGGGGAGCGCAGCGACATGCCGGACATTTCGGGCCGCGTCGCCGAACTGCGGAAGGCGACCAACCTGCCGGTGGCGGTCGGTTTCGGCGTTTCCAGTGCCGATCACGTGCGGCACGTTGTCCAATCCGCGGATGCGGCCATTGTGGGCAGTGCCTTGGTCCGGCGACTCACGGACACGCCTGCGGACCAATCCCCGGCCCAAGTCGCAGGCGATTTCTGCCGACAACTCTCGGCGGGGCTCTCTTCATAAAGCCCTGCGAGAAGCGGGGCCAAGCGGTGCCAATAATCCTGCCCGTACGTAGCTCCAAACACGCCCCCGGGCGTGCGAAGCCCTAGCTCGGATGCCGGACTGTGCCGGCAATCGAGCCGGGCATGCGTTTGTTGGTCTCCCGCACCATCTTCTTCCTGTCTTTGATCGAAATGCCCTTCCGCGTCCGTGAAAGAAAGCAAAGCCATGAGCACCCGCGAAAACATGCTTGAACTGACTCACCACCACGCCAACGGCCACCGTTCGGAGAGCATCCGCATGAACACCGGCGACGCTGTCACCCAGACCTTCGGAGCCGACGTCTTCAACGAACGCGTGATGCGTCAGCGTCTGCCCAAGGATGTGTTCAAGCAGCTCCAGCGGACGATCAAGCACGCCGAGCCGCTGGACCACGAGCTGGCGGACATCGTTGCCGCCGCCATGAAGGACTGGGCGATCGAGCACGGCGCGACCCACTACACCCACTGGTTCCAGCCGCTGACGGGCACGACCGCCGAAAAGCACGACGCCTTCCTGGTTCCGGATGGAACGGGCGGGGCCCTGAGCGAGTTCAGCGGCAGCGCGCTTGTGCAGGGTGAGCCCGACGCCTCGAGCTTCCCCTCCGGCGGCCTGCGCGCGACCTTTGAAGCCCGCGGCTATACCGCCTGGGACCCCACCAGCCCGGTGTTCCTCAACCGCGCCGGCGGCGGCGTCACGCTCTGCATCCCCACAGCGTTTGTTTCTTGGACCGGCGTGGCGCTCGACCACAAGACCCCCCTGCTCCGCTCGATGGATGCGATCTCCGAGCAGGCGATGCGCATCCTCAAGATCTTCGGGACCGACCAGGGCGTCACCCGCGTGATGTGTACCGCCGGCGCCGAGCAGGAGTACTTCCTGATCGACCAGCGCTACTACTTCGAGCGCCCGGACCTGCTCGCGTGCGATCGCACGCTGTTTGGCGCCAAGCCGCCGAAGCATCAGCAGCTTGAAGACCATTACTTCGGATCGATCCCGCAGCGCGTGATCGCGTTCATGGTCGAGAGCGAGCGGGAGCTCTATCGCCTGGGCGTGCCGGTCAAAACGCGGCACAACGAGGTCGCGCCCGGACAGTTCGAGCTCGCCCCCATCTTCGAGACCGCCAACCTGGCCTGTGACCACCAGATGATCGTCATGGAGACGCTGAAGAAGGTCGCGAACCGTCACGGCCTGCAGTGCATCCTGCACGAGAAGCCCTTCGCCGGCATCAACGGCAGCGGCAAGCACCTGAACTGGTCGATGTCGACCGACACGGGCGTGAACCTGCTCGACCCGCGCGACGACACGCACACCAACATGCAGTTCCTGGTGTGCCTGTGCGCCGTCATCCGCGCGGTCGATCTGCACGGCGACCTGCTCCGCGCCAGCGTGGCGAGCGCGAACAACGACCACCGCCTGGGCGCCAACGAGGCCCCGCCCGCGATCATGTCGATCTTCCTGGGCGACATGCTCACGGACATCATCGAGCAGATCGAGAGCGGCTCGCCCAAGAGCACGATGAAGGGCGGCAAGCTCGACCTGGGCGCCCGCACGCTTCCCCAGCTCCCCCGCCACACCGGCGACCGCAACCGCACCTCGCCGTTTGCGTTCACCGGCAACAAGTTCGAGTTCCGCGCTGTCGGTTCGAGCCAGTCGGTGGCGTGGCCGGCGACGGTGCTCAACACGATCGTGGCCGAGAGCCTGGACTATCTCGCGACGCAGCTCGAGAAGGCGATCGGTTCGAACCCGACCGAAGCCAAGCTGCAGGCGGCGGTGAAGTCGCTTTTGCAGAAGACGGTGAAGCAGCACAAACGCGTGATTTTCAACGGCGACGGCTACGACCAGGCCTGGCACAACGAGGCGGAGAAGAAGCGCAAGCTGCCCAATCTCCGCAACTCGGTGGATGCTCTGCCGGTGCTGACCGACAAGAAGAACATCGAGCTGTTCAAGAAGTACGGCGTGCTCAACAAGGTCGAGACCGAGAGCCGCGAGCACATCTACATCGAGAAGTACAACAAGCAGGTGCTGATCGAGGCCGAGACGGCCTCGCTCATGGCCCGCACGCTGGTGCTGCCGGCGGCGATCCGGCAGCAGACCGAGATCGCGGAGTCGGTCGCTGCGACCAAGGCGGCCGGGGGCGACGTCAAGTCGCTCAAGGCGGAGCTCGACGAGTTCACGGATCTGGTCAGCCAGCTCCGCACCAAGATCGCGAAGCTCGACAAGTCGATTGATACCGAGATCCCCGACGAGCACAAGAAGTCGCGTCACCTGCACGACAACGTGCTGGGCGCGATGGGCGAGCTGCGCTCGGTGGTTGACCAGCTCGAGACCCGGGTGAGCCAGGACCTGTGGCCGCTGCCGGGCTATCGCGAGATGCTCTCGATCCGCTGAGCATGCCGCGGCCCGTACGAGGGCCGGGCAAAGAGAATTCCGGTTCAAGGCCTCCCGCTGCGGGGGGCCTTTTTTCTTTTCTACACTTGCGGCCTGGCCCTGTAGCTCAACGGTTAGAGCAGGCGACTCATAATCGCTTGGTTCCCGGTTCGAATCCGGGCGGGGCCATTGCTGTCGTGCGAATCTCA
>JAFEBN010000026.1 GCA_018242645.1 Planctomycetota bacterium
GGACAAAGTCCGTGTCGTCCACTTGCCCGTCGGCGTTCAAATCCGCCGGACAGGGCGGTACAAACTCAAGAGCGCCCAGATCGATCTCTGGCGCCGCGCCCGCGAGGAAATCTGCTGTTGATGGATCGTTCCGGAACCGCGGCCTCCCACCGAGATCGAGCGCGAGCGTCATGGCCGCGTTCGTTCCCCGGTCGATCGCCGGAGAACCGGCTGCGAGCCGGTAATCGTCATCGATGGTTCCTGGCAGTCCGTCCGCACCCGTGAGCGACACGAAGGCCGGATTGCCTGCGAACGACTGCACACCCGCCGCGGGCACGGATAGCCCGCCCCAATTCTGGACGAGACAGAAATCAAACTGCGGCGCCGGGGCGGCTTCCACAATGACCGCCGCGGCGTCGCCGTCGCGGCTCTTGTTGTTCCAGAAGATGCAGTTGATCGCTTTGAACTGTGCCGCGTTGCCCGTCACAACGCGGTGAAAACCGCCGCCGGCGGTGTTCTGCACTGTGTTGCCGTTACTCGCCACGGTGCAGTTGGTCAGGGTGAGCGACGTCCCCACCATGATGGTCGAAAAACCGAGCCGGTCATTGCCGGCAAAGAGGCTGTTGGTGACGGTGTAGACACCGTGGAATGAGTGGATCGCGGCGCCGCCGTCAAAGGTTCCCTCGTTGCCGATGAACCGGCAGCGATCGATGCTGATCGTTCCTTCGAGCTGGACGGCCCCCGAGCCGCAGCCGGTATTCCCGAGAAAATCGCTGCGCCGGATGGTGCCTTGCGCGACATCGCCCGCGATCGCGATTCCTCCGGGACAGGCGAAATTCGGCGTCTGTATCGAGAACGTGCAGTCTTCGACAAGCAGGCTGGCGTTGGGCGCATTGGTGTTGAATTTCCCGCTCCAGATGCCCAGTCCCGAGGCGCCACCGGTGGCCGGGTAGAGCCCTTCGAACGTGCACGCCACGACCGAGACGCTTCCCGAGAGGTTGCACACGCCGAATCCGCTGTGAGCGGAGTTTGGTCCGAAGAAACAGGATTCAACCAGGGTCGCCGCGCCGTTGTTGCCGATGCCTCCGCCGTTCTGGGCGATATTGTCGACGAACGTGCAGTTGCGGATCACCGGCGCACCGCCGATGACCAGCACGCCGCCCCCCAGCCCGTCGTTGCCCCCGCCCGAGGCGTGTCCGCGGGTGACCGTGAAGCCGTCGAGCACGGAGGCGGCCGAGAGCTCCGAAGCGGTGACAACGTGACGCACGTTGTCGGCCGGGTTTGCGTCGTTGTTCAGGTCACCCGAAAGCGTGGTTGTGTGCAGAGCGGGGTTGCGTGCAGCAAGCAGAGACTCGTCGCCCGCAAAGCCGCCGTAGATCCGCACGCCTTCTTTCATCTGAAAGGTCGAGGTGATCGCACCGCCGGGCAGCCCTGGTCGGTACGTGTCCGCCGCGACCCAGATCTCATCGCCCGCTTGGGCGCTCGCGAGCGCGCTCTGCAGCGCGAGCGGCCCTCGAAAGGCGTTGCTCCACGATGAACCGTCGTTGGCGCCGGAGGCAAGCGACCGCACCACGAAGCGAGTTGTCCCGGCGTGAGCCATCCCGCCGAGCAGCAGCGCTGCGAGCGCCAGCAAGCGACCGCACTGTCGTTTCAACAAGACCGATCCTCCCTCCCCGAACATGACTGAAAACGACGCCTCTACGGGCAAACGAGCGTGTCGTACGCCGCGGCGAAGGCCACAAAGTCCGCGTCGTCGCACAGTCCGTCACCCGTCAGGTCCGCACCTTCGTACGCCCCGGACATGATCAGTGCGTCGTAGCTGGAAGCGAAGACAACAAAATCCGCATCGTCCACCAGCCCGTTGTTCGTCAGGTCCGCCGGGCAGCAGCCTTGGGGCGAACGGGGCTTGGCAAACTGGCAAAGCCGGATTTCGATGGCGCCGGGCAGCGTGTTCCCGGTCGCTCCCGGGATGCAGTCGGCCGAGACCGGCATTGTGCCGTCGGCTGTGGGATACGTGCCAACAGCGACATACACCTTGGCGGGCAGTGTCGTGCCCCCGCCGAACCGCTTCTTGAGATCGATCGTCGCGGAGAGCACGCCACCGTTGTTGGTGGCGGCGTTCTGCGTGATGTTCCCGCCGGGCACATCGAACCAGCCGTTGTATCCGTTCGTGCTTTCGTTGCCGACAAAGGAGGCCCATGCACCGATCTGGCCGCCCTTGCCCCACATCGCGGTCTGCAGCGCGCCAGGGCCGCTTGGGCCCGAAAGCAGCAGGAAGCGGTCGTTGGAACCCGCGGCGGCCTGGGTTGCCATGTAGAAAACGTCGCCCTTCAGCCCTGCCCACAGGTTGATGTTGTTGCTGGCGCTGGTCGCGATGAGCGTGGAATCGGGGTCGCGCACGCCGCTCACGTCCCATGTGTCCACCGGCTGTCCGCCGCTGACGGTGAAGTGCCAGTCTCCGCCCCCGTTGTTGTCCCACGTGCCCGCACCGTTGTTGAAGACGATGTCGAGCTTGGTAGCGCTGGGGATCACGGGCACGGTGGTGCTCCACTTGCCCGTCTGCGTGTCCCTGGTCATGAGCACGTCGGGCGAGATCACGGGCGTCCACTGGTTGAAGCCGTAGTGGAGATACACGGATGCGGCGCCGGCCAGGTTGCGCCCGGCCGGGTCATAGGTCACCGTCACGTTTTGACCGGCAACGGGGGACTCGGGGTTGAGTGCGACCACGGTCCCGCCGCCGCCGGAAGCCCCGGCGCCATCGCCGACCCAGACGTGCTGGATCGGCGACTTCTTGATGTTGCCGCGCGAGTCGGTCGCTTCCACGTAGTAATCCACGAGCTTGCTGCGAATTCCGGTGAGCTTCACGTAGTACTCGTCGGCGATGTACTGCGGCATGACGAAGAAGTTGATTCCCGGATCATTGAAGAAATTCCCCGCCGGGAAGGCACGCTTGGTCATCGTCAGCGACTGCCAAGCGCCGACTTCGCTCCCGCCGGCGTACGTCTCATTCTGGTTCGAGGACAGCGGGTTCGTGCCGTCGTTGTCGAGCCGGTACTTGAGGACAACGTTGCCGTCCGGTATGCCGCTCGCGTCGTACGCAAAGGTCCAGATATCGAAGTCGCCGTTGTTGACGACCTGCTGGTACTTGTGCTGCGGCCCGAAGTTGGTCGAACCCGGGTTCCACGGCGTGCGCTGCGGGATCCAGACGGTCGGGGCCACGGTGTCTCCGCTTGGCCCCGCGCTCGCGATCACCGGGTCGGCCAAGCGTGCCGCGTTGTTGCAGGCGATGGTCGGCTTCACTTCCATGTCGAGCGAGGTGCCGTAGTACATGTATCCGCTGTTGAGCGAACCCATGAAGTAGTGCCAGGCGCGTTCGGCGGGGAGCGTGCTGTTGTCGGGATAAACGATCCGACCCGTGTCGAGCGGAGCGCCGCCGGTGCCGCCGTGCGTGGCAAAGCCGACAGGTCGCGCGATCGTGATGGCCTCGGCGGTTTCCACGCGGTTCTGCATCGCGGTGATGACGGCCCAGTTCCGGGCGTCCTCGGCCCAGCCCGCGGCGACGTCGATATTGCCCGAGGAATTCACGAGCGGCCAGTTCCAGTTGATGAACTGCGGCGCGCCGAAATCGCCGTCGGCGTTCACCCACGCCCCGTCTTCAACATGCGCGAAGTCGTTGGCGCCGACCGGGTAGTCGTTCAGATACTGCTCGATGGTGGTCGCGGGGTAGGTCGTGTTGGCGCTCGAGACGAGATTCGGCGTCGCCTCCATGTAGTAGGAGAACCCGCCGCCCCAGGCGTTGTCGCCGTCGTGCGCCAGCGTGATGAGCAGAGGTTGCGAGCCGGTGTTGAGCGCGGCAAGATTGGAGAAGTCGCCCGTGCCCAGCGGCGAGTAACCATCGCGCCAGGAAAGTCCCTGCGAAGAAGGCACGACGATGATCGATGAGACGGCACCGGTGTTGGGATCGACATACTTCGCGCGATGGGGGAGCAGGGAGTAGATGGATTCGACCGGGGAACAGCCGCGGGAAATCGACTGGCGGTACCAGGCGTTGATGAGCGAAGAGTTGGCAGGGTTGACCTGATCGGCCTTGTTGGGCGGATCGCAGTTGATGCCGCCGGAGCCGAAGATCACGGGGAAATCCGGCTGGCAGCGGGCGATCTTCTCCGCGCTCACGACCGACCAGTTGATCCCTTCGCTCGCCAGTACGCCGATCATGCGGGTGCTGAACGCCATCTCGCTGGGGAAGAAGCCCTTGGAAACCGGAACCGCCGTGCCCCACGCATCGGGGTAGATGCGCTTGTACGCCTGCACCTGCTTGCGCATGGTGTTCTCATCCACCAGCGGCATGAGCGCGTGGTGGAAGGGGAATATGACAACATCGAGCCGGGGCTTGCCGCTGAGCGTCGTCCAGCCGCGGGCTTCGCGGATGGAGTTCATCCAGGACGGCGAGTAGCCCAGCTGGCCGGCGCCGCCCAGCGACATGATGTTCTCGATGAGGCCGCCGGAGTAGGTGAGCTGGGCCCCGCCGCGCTGGGTCCAGCGGATGGCGTTCACGCAGTCGCGCGTGCGGTACTGGTAGACGGCCTTGCGGTCGTCGAGGCCGAAGATGTCGTCGAGGTTGTTTTCCGGGTGGGCGGCGCCGCCGGCTTTGTGCACGCGCGATTCCTGGGCGCGCTCGTATCGGTCGAAGCCGGTGACCTGGCGGTCGGGCCAGTAGATGGGCTGTTCCAGATGCCAGAGGTAGGTGAATTGAACCTTGCTCTGGGCGCGAGCGTCACCGGCGCCGAGCAGGAGGCCGGTGCAAAGAGCCAAACAACGTGCGCGATCGTTCAAGGCGGTGTCTCCCGGTCCCAGAGCCTACCGCACAGCCGGGCGCGAAGACAACAGGAATTCCACCGAGTTTGGGTTACGGGCAGAGCAGTTCGTTGTATGCGGACGCGAAAATGGTGAAGTCAAGGTCGTCGACCATCCCGTCGCCGTTCAGATCGGCGGGGCAGCCGGCGGGATAGCCGCTATCGAGCGTGGGGCAGAGCAGGTCGTTGTACGCCGCGGCGAACACTGAAAAGTCCGCGTCGTCCACAAGCGAGTCGTTGTTGATGTCGCCGGGGCAGTATTTGTTGAAGTCCACCGGGCTGGAATACGCGCAGACGAAGTTGTCGCCCGTGTAGATCACGCGGCTGGTCATGGTGGTCACGTTCAGCGCGAAGATGCCCTGTGAGCCCGTCCAGAGGATCTCTCCGTTCTGGAGCGGCGCGGCACCCCGGGGATTCACCACAGTGACTTCCGGAAGGAACGCGATCGTGAGCAGCCGTTTGACGTAGGCGCCGGTTGCGGGGTCGTACACGTACAGGCCGGGATCGTTGCCGCTGAATCCGACCGTGAGAATCCGCGGGACGCCCGCGTCGAGCCAGCGTGTGATCTGCATCGGGAAATCGAGATTGCTGGTGCCGCTCCACACGCCGAGCGAATTGCCGATCGGTCCGGTGGTGCCGAAGCGATCAAGCCGGTTCTGCTGGATGTTGGACGTGAGCGCAGAGGTCCCGTCCAGGTCCAGGACGGCAAACGGGTCCTCCGCCGCGAACGATCCGATCAGTTGGCCACCGGGCGTGAAACGGGCGATGCCCGGGCCCGAACCGGTGTCTCCGCACGCGACCCACATCTCGCCGTTGACGACCCCCATGCCGCGCGGGTTGAAGACGCTCGAGATCGATCCGAGGTAGCGCGGTTTTTCCGACTGCGCCGAATAGCGATAAATGATGCTGGAGAGCTGATCGGTCACCCACACTTCCGAACCGATCTGCAGAGCGTGCCGGAGTGATCCGATGGTGCTCGAGTCGATAGTCACCGACAAATCCAGCCACCGACCCAGGGGCTTGGTGCTGAAAGAAATCGGGGCGCCGTTGAGCGGCGAGACCGCGATGAGGAAGAAGTTGGTCGTGTCCGGGGTGAGAATCGCCTGCCCCGCACCCTGGGCGGCGCCGGCAATCGCGAGAGTGACCAAGCTGGCGAGAACTCGCTTCAAGAACCTGTTCCCTTGGGAGACCACGGCGGCAGAGACTCCCGCCGTCCGGCCTTCTGTCCGCTTCGAAAGGCGACCCGGCTCCGATGAAATCGCCGAGTAACAAAAGTGTGACTTCAATTTATCGAGCCCGGCGGTCGGAGATTTCAGCGCGAACACAAGTGGGGAAAGAAAACCCGCGGCGCGTCGGCAGGTTTCCCGATCGAGACCGCAGAAAGGTCTGATAACTACACAAGCACCAGATCGCAGATTCCCAAACTGCCCACCAACAGGCTGACAACGCCGTTGACCGTGAAGAACGCGGCTTCGAGTCCGGCCTTGCCTCGCCGGGCGAGAATGGCGTGCTCGATTACCAGGAGCAGCCCGACGCAAGCGACACCGAAACCGAAGAGGGCGCCCAGCCTCGGGTCGGCTCTCCACGCAAACACCAGCAACGCGAGAGCTCCGAGGTGGAACGCGCGGCTGAGCCAGAGGGCTGTCGGCACACCCAGGCGGGAAGGAATGCTGTACAGGCCGTCGCGGCGGTCCACATCCACATCCTGCAGCGCGTAGATGATGTCGAAGCCCGCGACCCAGAGCGTCACCATGCCGGCGAGCAACAGCAGGCAGGCCCGCACACCGGGAAGTTCGGGCCCGTCGCTAAGCCCGAGCACGGCGGGGTTGATGGCGATCGCTGCCGCGAGGGGCGATGCCGCAAGCGAGGTTCCCAGAAACAGGTGACAGGCCCAGGTAAAGCGTTTCGTGATGGAATACAGGCCGATCCAGGCGAGCACCGGGAGCGACAGAAACAGCGGCCAGGGATTCGCCAGGAGCAACCAGAAGAGGGAGGTGAGCGCCGCGAAAGCAGCAACCAGCGCGAGCGCAAGCCCGGCGCCAAACGCGGACGACAGGCGGCCGGACGCGAACGCGCGTCGAGCGGTGCGCGGATTGGCGGCATCGAGCCGGCGGTCCGCGAGTCGATTGATAATCATCGCCCATGTGCGCGCAACGAACATGCACGCGACGACCAGCGCGAGGACGAGCGCAAACTTCGACCAGGCCATATCCACGGGCCGGGCGAGAAAAGTGGCGAGCAGTGCGAACGGCATCGCGAAGATCGAGTGCGAGAGCTTGATGTCGCCCGCGGCGACCGCGAGGCGGCCGCCGAGCCTTGCCGGGTGCTCCATCGGCGCGATCGGATTCGTGCTTGCGCTGCTCATTCGCCCGCCGGCTCCCCGCCCTTTCGTGGGTCGCTGCCGGCTTCGAAGCGCCCGGGCATGCTGGGTGAACGACGGATCGCCTGGATGACGCATTCCGATTTGCCCAGTTTGAGCGACTGGCCTCGCGCCTCGAGCCCGGCCCGTACGGTCTGTTCCTTGGCCCCGACCTTCTCGCGCGAGTCGGCGATCTCGGGCTCGATGCGCAGCGTGTCGGGCTTCCACTGATGGTGGATGCGAGGCTGGGCGACGGCCTTGGACGCCGGCAGGCCGTACGTGACCGAATCCAGCAGAACCTGAATGGTCCCGGTGATGATCCACGGGCCGCCGGAGCCGCCGACGACCAGTTCGACCGGGGCGTTGTCGCGATCTTCCGTGAGCAGGATGGTGGGGCACATGCTCGAGAGGGGCTGCTTTCCGGGTGCCGGGAGATTGCGGTCGTCCTGTCGGAGCCCGAAAGCGTTGGGCTTTCCTCGGCGGGTCGTGAAGTCGTCCATCTGGTCGTTGAGCACGAACCCGAACCTGGGCACGCACACAAGCGAGCCGAAACTGAGGTTGATCGTCTCGGTGCAGGCCACGGCGTTGCCGAACGAGTCGACCACGCTGAGATGGCTGGTGCCCCCGTCCTTGGGAGAAGATTCAGAGCCCGGCAGGCGGCTGCCGTAGGACTCGATCGGCTGCACGCGATTCATGTCGATGCGCGAAGCCAGTTCGCGGGTGTTGCTCGCGCTGGTGAGTTCGAGCGTGGGGATTTCGGTCGTCGCCGGGTCGGCGAGGAATCTCGCGCGGTCGGCAAATCCGTGCTTGAAGGCCTCGGTCAGGAAGTGCGTTTGAGCGCTGCTGAGGTAATCGTACGAGTCAAACTCGGCCCGGCGTGCGTCGATCATGCCCAGCGTCTGCACGAGCACGATTCCGCCGCTGGAAGGGGGCGGAAAAGCAAAGACGCGTTTTCCCTGATAGGTACCCACGATCGGCGCGAGTTCACGGGGCCGATACGCCGCCAGTTCCGCGGCAGAAACGTCCGCGCCGCCCTGCTTGAGAATCTTGCGGATTTCCGCGGCGATTTCGCCGCTGTAGAACGCTTTGACGCCGTCGCGTGCGATCAGCCGGAGTGCCGCGGCCTGCCCCGGCTGCTTCAGGGTGGTTCCTTCGGCCATCGCTCCTTGCTTGAGATAGGTGGAACGGAACTCGTCGAAGATCGGCGTCTTGGGTGCGCCGGTCACGCGCGGCGACTTCGTCGCGCGGATGTAGTCGGCATCCACGGCGTACCCCTCTTCTGCCGCGCGGATGGCGGGTGCCAGCACCACATCGCGCGGAAGCGTGCCGTAGGTTTCGAGCGCGTACAGCAGACCCGCGACGGTGCCGGGGATGGCGACGGCGTGTGCGCCCCGCGTGGATGCGTCGGGATCGTCCCTGCACTGGGGATTGGTTTCGAAGAAGTCCGGCGTCGCCCAGGAGGGCGCCACTTCGCGGTAGTCCAGCGCGATGGTGCGGGGCAGGCCCTTGATTCTGGGGTGTTGCTTGAGATGAATGAGCATGAATCCGCCGCCGCCGATGCCGCAGGAATAGGGGCGAACCACGGAGAGCGCGAAACTGGTGGCGACCGCGGCGTCGACGGCATTTCCGCCCTTTTTCAGCATCTCCAACCCCGCCTGCGAGGCGATCAGATGATCGGCCGCGACGACGTGCTTGTAGGTGGGTTCCCTTTGGGAAACCCGCGCCGCCGACGCGCGCGAGGGCTGAGTCCTGAAATCGGGAGCGTTTTTCGAACTGGCGCAGCCACCGAGCAGGACGAGTGAGAGGAGAAAGGCGATCGATCGCATCGGGCAAAGGTAGTGCGCGGCGCGAGAGGGTGCGACGAACCGATGGAACGGCGGAGCGGCGTGAGACGGGGGCGGGGGTCGGGAGTAAAACGGGGGTGGGACGTGCGGCGGGACTGGGGCCGGGGTGTTTCGGGTCGTATTGTTCGTGATGTTGTTTCAGCGCCGGAGCAGCCGCTCCCGCTATCACGAGTATCTGGCGAAACGCAAAGACCCGGCTTGGGCGAAGCTCGACGCGGAAGAGGCGACGGGCCAGCGGAAGCGCAAGGCGGCGCGAGCCCGCGGCTTCCTCGAACTGTTTCGCTCCTTCTGGAAGCAGATCCACGAGCACCGCCGGACGGTGCTGGCCGCGCTGACCACGCTGACGGTGGCGACCGGTCTCGGGCTGATCATGCCCGCCAGCACGCTGATCACGATCGACTACATCATCACGGATCACCCCGGACCGGCGGGGATTCCGGTGTGGGCACGCGACCTGATCGCGCGCAGCGGCGTCTCGATCGATTGGACGGGCATCGAGCGCTCCGACCGGGTGCACCTGCTGTGGGTGCTCGGCCTGTGCATGATCGTGCTTTCGATGTTCAACATCGTGGTCTCGATGTGGGGCCGCTGGCAGATGACGCGGCTCACCAAGCGCGTCCAGGCCTCGATGCGCATGCAGGTGTTCGAGCATGCCGCGCGCCTGCCTTTGCATCGCATCTATCAGATCAAGACCGGCGGCGTGGTCGGCATACTGCGTGAAGATGCCGGTGCCGCGGCAGAACTTCTGTTCAGCCTGATCTACAACCCGTGGCGGGCGATCGTGCAGTTGGTCGGTACGCTGGTCATTCTCGCCATGGTCGATTGGCGTCTGCTGGTGGGGGGCATGCTGCTGGTGCCTGCCGTCTGGCTCAGCCATCGCACGTGGATCAATCGCATCCGGCCGATTTATCGGGACATCAAGATCACGCGCAGCGGCATCGACGCTCACAGCACCGAAGCGTTCGGCGGCATGCGCGTGGTGCGGGGATTCTCGCGTGAACTTTCCGAAGCCGGACGCTTTACCCGATCCGGTCACCTCATGTCGCGCCAGGAGATCCTGGTCTGGTGGTGGTCGCGCGTGCTCGAGATGGTCTGGTCGCTGCTGATCCCCGTGGCCAGCACGGGCGTGCTCGTCTACGGCGGCATGCAGGTGATCAACGGGCAACTCACCATCGGCCAGGTGATGATGTTCACCAGCTACCTGCTCATGCTTCTGAGCCCCCTGGAAACACTCACCAACACCGCAACGGCCGTGCAGACCAATCTCGCCGGCTTCGACCGCATTCTCGACATCCTTGCCGAGCCCGGAGAGTTCGAAGAGTCGGGGGAGGGCCCCAGGATGCAGCTCGAGCGGGCGCGCGTGCGGGGCCGCCTCTCGCTCGAGCACGTGTCGTTCGCCTACCCGCTGACCGCCGGCAAGGGCAAGGATCACGCCCAAGAGACGGCAAAGCCCGTGCTTCCGCGTGCGGTGCTCAAAGACGTCTCGCTGGACGTCAAGCCGGGCATGACGGTCGCGCTTGTCGGCGCGAGCGGCAGCGGAAAGACCACGCTGTGCAATCTGATCGCGCGCTTCTTTGATCCGTGCGATGTGCCCGATCCGCAAGCACCGGGAGGCACCTGGCCCCGCGGCCGCATCCTGCTCGACGGGATCGACCTCCGCGACATCGATGTCCGCTCGTATCGGCGGCTGCTCGGCATCGTCGAGCAGGATGTCTTCCTCTTTGATGGGACGGTCGCCGCGAACATCGCGTACGGGCGATTGAGCGGTCCGGGCGAGCGGAGCGCATCACCGGAAGAGGTGATGGATGCGGTTCGGCGTGCGGCGGCATCCGCGAACGCCGCGGAGTTCATCGAAAATCTGGAGCACGGTTATGCAACGCTGATCGGTGAGCGCGGCGTCCGGCTCAGCGGCGGTCAGAAGCAGCGGCTCGCCATCGCCCGCGCCCTGCTGGCCGATCCGGCCATTCTCATTCTCGATGAAGCGACCAGCAACCTCGATGCGGAGAGCGAAGCGCTGATCCAGCGCAGCCTGGCGGTGCTGATGAAGGGCCGCACGTGCTTTGTCATCGCGCACCGGCTCAGCACGATCCGCCATGCGGACTTGATCGTGGTCCTCGAACACGGGCAGGTTGTTGAGACCGGTACTCACCAGGAGCTGCTCGCCCGGGCGGGGCGTTATGCGGATCTGCTGCGGACGCAGCTCGAGGCTCATTCTCCCGATGGGGCCCAAGGCCTGAAGGACGATTTGGCCCGAACCGGCCGGTTATTGGACCCAACTCCGGCCCGCGGCTGAATCGGATGAACTGGCCGCCGCCGGTCGATGTAGAATAAAGACATGATCCGCCTCGGGGTCATTTTCAGCCTTGTGTTTGAGTCGCTGGTCCTGCTTTGCTGCGGCCAGATGGCGCCGATGGCGCAGGCTGCGAGCCAGCCCACCTCGTGCTGTTCAATCGATTCGAAACCGCAGGCTGATGCCGGTTGCTGCTGCTGCGAAGAGACCACCAAGGCGCCGGCACCCAAGACTTGCTCCGACGGGGTCCGTGGTACCGCGGGCTGCGCACCCCGGTGCGAGTGTCCGATCACGCTGGGCCAGCCCCGGGTCCCCGCGTCGCCGGATCGTCGGCCAAAGACGGAAGCTGCTGCATCGATCGTTCTGGCTCCCGAAGTTCGGACCATCGCTTTCCCGTTTCGTGCGATCGCGGTCATCCGCTGCGAGGATTGCCATCCGCCGCCGATCGGTGGTCGGCTGGCGTGCGCGCTGCACTGCCTCTGGACGATCTAGACCTTTCGTGTTCACGGATCGATTCCGCGGCTATCGCTCGCACTGTGCGGGCGGGCCCACCGATGAACTGATCGCCGCCACGCGCGGCAACGAAAGGAACTCCACATGCAAGCTTTGCTTCTCGCCGTTTCGACCGCTGGCCTGATCCTGCTCTCCCCGGCCCCGGTCGCGACCCAGACCTCCTCGTGCTGCTGCGGCACCAGCTGCTCGTGCACGAACTGCACGTGCGACAGTGGTGGCTGCGGCACCTGCTGCAGCTCCCAGTGCTGCACCCAGCAAGTCCAGAAGGACTGCTGCGCCCTGTGCTGCAAGTAACTTCCAGCGCGGCCCGGTGAAAGCCGGGCCGCGTTTTTTCTGTTCTAGAATGATGGAGTCGTTGGCAATCGCCGACGCGAGCCATTCGGTACCGGGGACGACCTCCGGCCTATTGCGAGGGAAGGTTCATGAAACAGTTGCTGTTGCTTGTGTCCTGCGGATGTCTTGCGGCCGGTCTCGCCGCGTTCGGTTCCGGTTGTGCTTCCAGCCAGAAGTGCGACTCCACCGCGAGCTGCTCGGGCGACTGCTCCGATTGCAAGGGCGATTGCAAAGGCGATTGCAAGGACGCGGGCGCCTGCAAGGACGGGGCGAAGGCCTCTGCCGCTGCGCCCGTGAACAAGATCTGCCCGCTCGGCGGACACGACGCGGATCCGAAGATCACCGCGAGCTACCAGGGCAAGACGATTGCTTTCTGCTGCGACGACTGCAAGCAGGAATTCCTCGGTAAGGACGACAGCGGCAAGGCCGCCATTCTGGCGAAGGCGACGGCGAACCAGTAACAAACAAAGACGCCGACCAACGGGCCGTCCGGATAATCACGGGTGGCCCGTTGTTCATTTTTGCGAATCCTGCAAACTCCCCGGCGCGCCCCCCTGGTTTGACGACATAATGCAGCAGTCCCCTGATTTCCCGGAGTTCCGCATGATTCGCCCGATCGGACTGCTTTCGGTTCTGGCCATTGCATCAACCTCACTCGCCGACCCGGTCTGGAAACTGGCGTCACCCCAGGTGATCGCGGGTCAGGAGGACACGCTGCCGCGTTCGAGCGCGATCTTCCAGCTCGATCTGGCCGCACAGCGATCCGTCCTCTCGGGCGCCCCGGCCGAGTTCACGCGCGCGATCGAGCAGGGCCCGATCCTCACGCTCGCCCGGCCCGACGGCGGTATCGATTCGTTCACGATCGTCGAGTCGCCCATCATGGCCCCGGAACTCGGCGCGAAGTACCCACAGATTCGCACGTACGTTGCCCAGGGCGTGGACAATCCGGCGGCGACCGCCCGAATCTGCATCAACGAACTCGGCTTCTTCGCCACCGTGCTTTCGCCGGACGGCGACTACGCCATCGCTCCCACCGACTTCTCGCAGACGGCCTATGCCAGCGCCCCGATGGAAGACCAGCACGCCTGGGAGTGCGGCACAGCGGGCGAGCCGGTCGAGGTGCTCCCGAATGTTGTTGCCGCCGTCACGGGAGACAAGCTCCGCACTTATCGCATCGCGGTCTCTATGGATCCGCGCATGTGCGTGAACATCTGCGGCGGCACAGTCTCCGGCGGCCTTTCCGGTGTTGTGACCGCCGTGAATGCGATCAACGCATTGTGGGAGAAAGAATTTTCAATCCGATTCAGCGTCATCGCGGACAACGACAAGATCATCTTCACCAATACCGCGGCCAATCCGTTTGACACCTCATCGAACAATGAGATGATGGCGAGCAACGGCAGCGTGCTGAACACGTACGTCGGACTCGACAGCTTCGACATCGGCCATGTCATGGCGTGGGTCGGCGGCGGCGTTGCCAATCTCGGCGTGGTTTGCTCGGGCAGCAAATCCAATGGCCTGAGCGGCAACATGTTCAGTTTTAGTTCCTTCTCAAACCCGCAGACGATGTGCCACGAGATCGGGCATCAGTTCAATGCGCCCCACAGCTGGAACGGGGCCGGCGGCTCGTGCACCGCGGATCAGTGGTCCGGCAGCGCCGCCTTTGAGCCAGGGAGCGGCTCCACGATCATGTCCTACGCGGGGTCCTGCAGCCCGGACAACGTCCAGAGCTCGCGTGACAATTACTACAGCCAAGGAAGCATGCAGCAGATTACCGATTTCTCTGCTTCGCGCACCTGTTCTGTGATCACAAACACAGACAATCGTGCCCCGACCCTGAGCAACGCCATTCAGAATCAGGCTCCGATCCCCGTCGGCACGCCGTTCGAACTGATCGGTACCGGCACCGATCCCGACGGTGACGCGCTCACATTCATTTGGGAGGAACGCGACGCGGGTTCCCGGCGTTCCCTCTCCGCGGGCGACCTCGGCAGCGGCCCGCTGTTCCGCTCGTTTCCCCCGACCGCTGCGGGCACCAAGCGCGTGTTCCCCAAGCTGTCCACCATCCTCTCGGGCAACCTCACTGGATCAGTTGGCGAGATTCTCCCGGCCACGACGCGCTTCCTCCGCTTCCGCCTGACCGCTCGCGACAACCGTGCCGGTGGCGGCGGTCAGAACTACACCGAAGCGCTGATCCGCTCCTATGCCGGCTTCGGGCCCTTCAAAGTCACCTCGCCCAACACCAATGCCGCGCAGTCCGGCGCGACAGTCATCCGCTGGCAAGTGGGGGGCACCACCGGCGCTCCGTTCAACCACGCCAACGTCAACATTCTCCTTTCAACCGACGGCGGCAACACGTTCCCGACCGTTCTCAAAGCCAACACACCCAACGACGGTGCGGAAGGCGTCGCTCTGCCGCAGACCGCGACTCTCTGCCGCGTCCGCGTGCAGCCCGTCAACGCCATCTATTTCGACATCACGGACGCAAACTTCACCATCACGGCCGCCCCCAATGCGGCCCGCCTGGTCTCCGCGGGCTCGCAGCTGGTGGACGACGACTTTGCCAACGGCAACGGCAACGGTGTCGCCGAACCGGGTGAATCGCAGCTCCGCGTTTACCTCGATGTGCTGAGCAGCGGGCTGCTTACCGCCACAAATGTTCACGCCACGCTGGCCTCTTCCACCGCGACCGCTACCGTGGCTCTTGCGCAGCTCGACTACCCCGACCTTCCGCAAGGCGCCATGGCCGCCAACCTGCTCCCGGCCGTGATCGGACTCTCGCCATCGCATCCCTGCGGCACACCCGTCAATCTCTCGCTCGCCATCATGTCCGATCAGGGCAACTGGAACCTTTCATACACCCTGCCCACAGGCCTCAACAGCGTCTGCGCCGCGCCCGGCGCCTACTGCGCCGGCGACTTCACGCACGACGGACAGGTCGACGATTCCGACTTCCTGATTTTCGTTGCGGCCTACAACCAGCTCGTCGATCCTGCGGGTGATCTCAACGGCGACACCCTCACCGATGACATCGACTTCACCACCTTCGTGGCCGCCTACGACCTCTTGATTTGTCCGTGAGCTTCGCGCCCGTCGGCCGGCCGCAACTGCGGCCCGGCCAAGCGGAAGAATTGGGGATCTAGGATTCGAACCTAGACTAAGTGAGTCAGAGTCACTCGTGCTACCGTTACACCAATCCCCAGAAGATCTGGTGTGAGGGCAATGGTACGCCGCTTCCCACCCGCGGCAAGCCCGAGCAACCGCTCATTCGCAGCTTCCCGCCCCGCGGTCTGTAGACTCGCGATATGCAGCATTCCAAGTCGTTTTTCGGCCGCGCGCTCCGTCTCCGGCTTGCCGCGGGCGTGCTGATCGCCGCAAGCTTCGCCCCGAGTCCGCGTTCTTTCGCGGCAACGCCGTCCGCTCCGGCGGCCACCAGGACCGTCCTCCCCGGGCGTTCTCCCGAAGTCCTCCTCCTGCTCGATGAATACTTCGATTTCACCCGGCGCACCAATCCCGAGTCCGCGAGCGGCAAAGGCGACCTGCGCTTTAACGACCAGCTCTCTGATGTGAGTGCTCCCGCCATCGCCCGCGCGGTCCAGGAGCAGCGGGCATTCCTGGATCGGGTCAAGAAGTTCGATCGTGCCACGCTCTCCGAGGCCGACGCCACCGATCTCGATCTTCTCGAATACAGCCTCACCATCGCGATCGACGGTGCACGGTTCTATCCGGAGCAGCAGCCCATCACCGCGCTCTCCGGCCCGCACATCGAATTGCCCCAGCTCTATCTCTCCATTCCTCTGCAGAACGATCAGTTGCTCGCCGACTACGCGACGCGACTGGAAAAGATGCCCACGCTGATCAACCAGCACATCGCCAACATGCGCGCCGGGCTCAAGGCCGGGCGCGTGCCGCCCCGGGTGATTCTCGCGAAAAGTGTCGATCTCACCCGTGGCCTTTCCGGTGACGATGTCGTGGGCGATCCCACCCGGTCCCCCTTCTTTGCGCCGTTCCGCACTCGACCGCCAGACGACCCGCTCGCCGCCCGCGGGGCCAAGGCCGTCCGCGATCAGGTCGTCCCTGCCTTCCGTCGTCTCGCCGAATTTCTCGAAAAGGAATACATCCCCAACTGCCGCGATTCCATCGGCGCCGCGCAAGGAATCGACGGCTTGGCGCTCTACAACGCCAATCTCCGTCGCGAAACCACGACCGATCTCGATGCGGCCGCCATCCACAAGCTCGGCCTGCAGGAAGTCGCGCGCATCCGGGGCGAAATGCTCCGCGTCATCGACGAAACCGACTGGCCCGACAAGGACAAGTACACCGGCGATGAAAAGTTCGCCCGATTTGTCACCTATCTCCGCACCGATCCACGCTTTTACTACACCGACGAGAAATCGTTGCTCGACGGCTATCGCGTGATCGCCAAGTCCATCGATCCCGAGCTGCCGCGCCTCTTCGGCGTTCTCCCCCGCCTCACCTACGGCGTCCGTCCCATCCCGCGTTTCGCCGCTCCGAGTTCTCCCGCGGCGTACTGCTACCCGGGGTCCATCCGCTCCGGCGTCCCCGGCTATTTCATGGTCAACACCTACGACCCCAGCCAGCGCCCGCGCTACGGCATGTGGTCGCTCACGCTCCACGAAAGCGTTCCAGGCCATCACTTTCAGATTTCACTGGCGGACGAACTCGAGGGCCTTCACCCCTTCCGCACGCAGCTCGGCTACACATCCTTCGTCGAAGGCTGGGCGCTCTACAGCGAGAGCCTGGGTCTTGAAATGGGCGATAACCCGCGCACGCCCACCAATCCGACGGGCCGCGGCGTCTACACCGACCCGTATGACTACTTCGGCCGCCTCAGCGACGAAATCTGGCGTGCCTGCCGCCTGGTCGTTGATACCGGCATGCACGCCATGGGCTGGTCGCGCCAGCAGGCCATCGACTACATGCTGGCCAACAGCGCCGGGACTGAGCTCGACACCGTCAGCGAGATCGACCGCTATATCGGTTGGCCCGGTCAGGCCTGCGCCTACAAAATCGGCGAACTCAAGATCAAGGAGCTGCGCTCAAAAGCCGAGAAGGCGCTGGGGCCGTCTTTCGACGTCCGCGCCTTCCACGACGAAGTTCTGGGTGCCGGAGCCTTACCGCTCAGTGTGCTCGAAAAGCGGCTCAACCGCTGGATCGAGATGCAGCAGAAGGATGCTCAGCCGCCAAAGGGCAGCGGCGTCGCTCGCCCGTAAGGGCTGTTCTGCCGGGGCTGGGCCTCGGCCGGGCGCGGCACGGGAGCCGCCACCGGAGCCGGGGTCGGCGCCTGGAAGGGCTTGTGATCGCCCGTCGTGCGCCGGGCGCGGACCTCGTCGATCGAGCGGTCCAGCTTGCCCAGAATGGCCTTGACTTGACTAAACGACTTTTCCGTAGGACCCATGCGCACCGCCTCCATGCAGGTAGGCGTGCATCGGCCTTCGAAAGGTCCGACTTTCTCTCGCGTTCAACCAGAGCAAAGTCGATTGCCGCTCAGGTCCGTCTGTGCGGGCTGGGGTATTTGCACTCACTCGGGCAGCCGGTCCAGCTCGACTTCCGCCCGCTCAACCAGCCGCCGCACCGTGTCGGGGCCGAAGTCAAAGCGAAGCCCCGTCGCCTCAAACAACTGGGGGAGCGGCCTCGATCCGCCCAGTGAAAGCCCCGCCACATAACGGTCGATCGCCGCCTTTTCTCCCTTTTCCAGACCCATCAGCCAGAGCTGAAGGGCCCCGAGCTGCGCGATCGCATACTCGATGTAATAGAACGGGACGGAAAAAAGGTGAGATTGGCGATGCCACACATACTGCCGAACCTGCTCCAAGCCCTCCCAGGAGCAGGAACTGCCGAACCGCGCGTCCAAGCGCAGCCATTCCGTGATGCGCTCTGCGGGCGTGTGCTTCGGATGCGTGTAGAGCCAGTGCTGGAAGGCATCGATCGTCGCGATCCAAGGCAGCAAGAACACCGCCCGCTCGATCTGCTGGCGCCGCGCCCGGGCGTAATCCTCTTGCGTCGGGTAAAACCCGTCCGGCCCGCCGATGTGATCCAGCGTGAGCAGCTCCATGCTCATGCTCGCCACCTCGCAGAATTCCAGCGGCGCGTGGCGATAGGCCAGCAGCGGCTCGTGGATCGACAGCATCGAGTGGAACGCATGCCCCGCCTCGTGCAGCATCGTCGAAACGTCCCGCCCCGTGCCCGCGGCATTCATGAAAATGAACGCCTTCCGTGAGCGGTCTCGCATGTACTGATAACCGCCCGGCGCTTTGCCCCGCCGCGAGTCTAGGTCCAGGCACGCCCCGTCCTTCGACCCGCGCGCCTCGCTGCCGTCACCCATCGTTGCGAGCATCTCGCCCAGCCGCCGATCGAGCCGCGCAAAGGTGCGAACCGACTTGTCCATCAGTTCCCGCCCGTTCACAAACGGACGCAGCGGCCCCCGGCCCTTCGGATCGACCGACAGGTCCCACGGACGCAGCACGTCCACACCCAGCGAGCGTCGGCGACGCTCCTCCTGCCGGCGGATCATGGGGACCACGACTTCTTCGCACGCGCGATGGAAGTCGAAGCAGTGCTTGGGCGTGTAGTCAAAGCGATGCTTGGCCTTGAATGCGTAGCCGACAAAGTCGGAGAAGCCGGCGTTCCGGGCGACCCGGTCGCGAAGATCGATCATCTTGTCGAACAAATCGTCGATGGTCTGCCGGTCCTGCAGCCGCCGCTCCGACACCGTCCGCCACGCCTTCTCACGCACGGCCCGATCGGTCGACTCCTGGTACACGGCCATCTGCGGCAGCGTCTTCTCCACGCCGTCAAAGCTCACCGTCATCGCGCCGACCACCTGGTCGTACTTCTGGCTCAGCTTCGACAGCTCGGTCTCGAGCGGAATGTTCTCGGTGCGGAACAGATCGACATCGGCCCTGGTATCGCGCACGACCACGGCGTAACGCTCCGCCCCCCGGCGGACCAGACCGGCCGCGTCCACCAGCTTGCGGTCCAGTTCGAATGCCAGCGGCTTGATCCTGGGGATGATGTCTTCGATGAAGGTGGCGTAGGCCGCCTGGGCCTGCTGGTCCTCGGTTGAGCAGGTCATGGCGATATAGAGATTCGCCTGGGCTTCCGAGCAGGCCGCGTCCAGTTCGCTCCGGTCGATCATCCACTGGTCGAAATCCGCTTCGGTCCGAAGCGGGCGATCCAGGAGCTCGCGAAAGACCGGCTCCAGGGCTTCCCAGGATCGGGCATCGAGGTTCGGCCGCACGCTGGTCGCGGGGGGTGTGAAGTCCAGTTGAAGAGTGTCGTTCACGGGTGGTTCCTCGAGGGGCTGCTACCGGCAGGGCCGGATCGCGTCGCACGGCCTGACCATAGCTCCCGGAAAAGAAAGACGCCGCGGTCTCCCGCGGCGTCCGATCGTGTCAGTGGGGTTGGCCTACTTCTTCTCTTTCTTCGTCAGTTCCTTGATCTTCTTGTCCGTGGGCTCGATCCATTCCTCACGGAACTTGTCCGGCATGATGTTGAACTTGAATAGCGCCATGTTGGGATTGTTGTTGACCGCCGCCACGATCTTGTTCATGCACTCCCGCGCTTTGCCCGCAACCTTGGCCTTCCGCTCGTCATCCAGGTTGGCGCCCATGCCAAGAAGCTGGTTCAGCGTCTGGACATAGTCGTTGAAGAGCTGCTCGTCACGGGCCGTCTTCTCGCGGAAGTCCATCTGCATCTGCTCGGCCTTGCAGATGGGCCACATGTATCCCGGCTTCTTCACGCCGACCCACTCCACCTCCGTGAGCTGCATCGCCTTGGCAAGTTCGTCCAGGTTCGAAGCCGTACCCGCCGAAAACTTCACCTGCGTCGCCGACTGCGAGTTGAAGGTGAGCACCCGGTCCTTTGTGTTCAGCACGATGTCGCCCGAGGTCTCGTCCTGGTAGTACTTCACGTCGCCGTTGGGAGAAACCGTGGCGCTGAGCGGTTCCATGATCTGCATCGCCCGCATGATCTGCGGGTCGTGGTTGCCGCGCGTCGAGATCTTCTCCATCTGGAACAGGTAGCGCTCCAGGTCGGCGTCCTTGGCCGCCACGAAATCGCCGTGGAATGCCGTGCAGGCGCCGTAGGCGCCCTCGGGCGTGAAGTAGAGCTCCTCGATCGCGTGCGAGGTCATCGCCGCCGCCGAGATCGCCCAGTCGATCCACGCGACGGTGCGGAAGTTCTTGCGGTATTCGTTGTAGATGACGTCCGAGAGCTTCTGCACCTCGAGCGCCGCGCCACCGCCGGAGTTCACGCGGAAGACCACGATGTCCACGTTCTCCGCCTTCAGCAGCGGGATCGCGTCGTGCAGCGGCTTCGCCATCATGTACACGCCGACCATGTCGCGCTCGCCGCCTTCGCCCAGCGTGATGACCGCAGCGCGTGGAACGCCCGTCTTCCGGGGTTGGCTGGATGTATCCGCGCTTGCGGCCGGGGCCGGGGCTGGATTGGCGGTCGTGGGCTCCGCGGGTTTGTCGTCCTTGGCGGGCGTGGTGTCCTCCCCAGGCTTGGCGGCCGGCGTCGCACCGGCGTCGCGCGTGATCGACTTCATCTCGTCCGGCGAGATCATCCGCGTCTCTTCGAGCTTGCCCGACTTGATCTTCAGCCAGACGATGCCCTGCATCTCGCGGACGATCTCGCCCTCGAGCACCGTGCCGTCTTTCAGCGTCACGCGGGCCGTGTCGCCCGCCAGCGCGTCCGACGCCGGCAAGCACACGCCCAGCGCAAGTGCCGCCGCGAGAATGAATCCTGAAAAGAGCTTGTTCATTTGGTTGCCTTTCGCAATCAGTGTTTATTTCTTGTCGAGAAGCTGCTGCAGTTCAAGCTGCTCACGCATGGCCAGGAAGTACTCCAGCCCGGGCACCTGATTCTCGTTGTGCCAGCGCCCGCCGAACGCCTCCTCGTAGGTCTTCAGCTTGTTGATGATGGTGTCGAGCAGCCGGATGCGCTTGCCGCGGGCCTGCGTCCGGGCCTCGTACGTGCCGCCCGACATGCCGGCACCGCCGTCGGCGCCGCCCAGTTCTTCCATGGCTTTCTTGATCTCACGGGTGGCGTTGGCGAGATCCCGCTTCCAGTTTTCCATGTACCGCTTCGACTGGCCCTCGACCATGTTGTAGTTGCGGGAAATCCCCAGCTGGAAGATCAGGTCGTCAACGGTGTCTGCCGTTCCTTTCGAAACGTTAATCGCACGGGCGGTATCCGCATTGAGCGTGAGCACCGACTTGGTCGTCCCGCGCACGATCGACTGCATCGAGTCGCCCTTTTCGCCCGAGGTGAGCGCGAACTCGTCGGGACGCTCCGGCGCACGCTTCAGAAAAACCGGCTTGCCGCCCTCCATCCGATAAGAGAGCAGGAACCCCGGCTGGCACATCGCGCGAATGATCATGGGGTCGTAGCCGCCCCGGATCAGGAATCCCTCCGCCCGCGCCATCCGCAGCGAGTACTGCTTCTGACGTACAACCTCGTCGCCCTTTCCCTCCAGCATCGTGCCGATGCCGCCGATGCCGCCCATCTTGCCGTCTTCGGTGAAATAGATTTCGGGCGCCACGAAGGGGATGAACGCCGGCCCGCCCATCGCGCGCTTCACCCACATCACCAGCCGAGGCTGCTTGGGCCACTCTCGCGCCATCTCGTCGGCAAAGATCGGCAGAATCTTCTGGGCCCGGAACAACTCGTCAAACACACCCACTGTGTCGGGACGCGTCTCGCCCTGCAGGCCATCCTCGCCCCACTTGGCGTCGATCTTCACGATCACGACATCCGCGTTGTTGTTGCGGGCGTCCCGCATCGCCTGGCGGATCGGCGTCTGGCTGATGTCATATCCAAACTCGCCGTTCAGGTCGATCACATACACCCGCTTGGGTGCCTGGTCCTGCGCCACCGCCGACTGGACGCTTAGAAGCATCGCACCCGCCAGCGCCAACAACACCATCGCCCATCGCGACAAAGTTCCAATCATCGTCAGATCTCCGCGGCAGGGACCCCGCCGTTCAGTCTTCTACCAGATTCCCGACGCCCCGGTTCCGGGAGTTCGGTTCGTGAAAGGTTAGACGCCGGCGCTCCCGAAAAGTTCCCGGGCCAGCATCATCCCCTCGGCTTTCTCGGTGATTCTGCCCTCAAGCTGGGCGTCATACACCCGCTCCAAAACCGTCCGGAATGCGGGTCCGGGCGACAGTCCCGCCGCCACCAGGTCGTCCCCTGTCACCAGGGCCTCCGGGCGGATCCCGCCGTGCCGCCGCCCAAGCTCATCCACAACACGATCCACCGACGCCGCCCTCGACGCATCCACCGTTCGGAACAGCTCGTTGGCCCACGCAAACCCCCGTGATGCCGCGGCACGTTTCCGGCGCGCCTCGCCCGCCCATTCCCATTCCCGCTTTAGAAGCGAAAGAAGTTTCAGGATCGCCAGGCAGTCATCCCGCTCCTCGTTGCTCAGGCAGAGCGCCTGCCGAGTCTCGCGCAGCACCTCCAGCCGCCGCCCTTCACCGGCCGCGGAATCTTCGACAAGCAGATCCTCTTCCCGGTCCATCAGGACTGCCGCCAACGTTCCCGCGATGAGTCCGCAATCCGGGTTCTTTGGTATCCGAAGTTTCGCGAGCGAATGGCCGGGCACCGCGCGTGCCACGCGCCCGAAAGTGGGGGTGTCGAGGGCAAGAGCCCCCAGCGTGCTGATCGCCCGCGCCCGCGTTTCGTGCGCCAGCATCAGGCGGATTTCCTCACCAATGCGTTCGCGGCTGATCCCCGACAGCTCGCCGGCGTGCCGCCGGATCGCCTCACGCGTCGACTCCTCGATCGTGAAACCCAGGCGTGTCGAAAGCCGCACCGCGCGCAGCGCCCGCAGATCGTCCTCGCGCAGCCGCTGATCTGCATCACCCACGGCGCGGAGCACGCGCGCGCCAAGATCGGCGACTCCTCCCACGTGATCCACAACCCGGTCTGCACTGGAGATGTCCTTCAGCGGATCGAGGAAGAGCGCGTTCACCGTGAAATCGCGCCGACGCGCATCGGCCAGTTCATCCGCAAACGTTACCTGATCCGGCCGCCGCCGATCGGTGTACGTCCCGTCGGCGCGAAACGTGGCAACTTCCACCGTCACGCCCTGGTGGCGCACGAGCATGACGCCGAAGGCGGCACCCACGTGCGCCGTCCGGGGAAAGAGCGAGCCGATCTTTTCCGGCCGCGCATCGGTCGCGACATCGAAGTCCTTGGGCTGCAGCCCCAGCAGCTCATCGCGCACGCACCCGCCCGCGAAGTACGCCACATGCCCCTGCTCGCGCAGCGTCTGCACGATCCAGGTCGCAACCTCGCGGGCGCTGGACGAACCTCTGGTCATCGTCGCCAGTGTACGAAAGACCTATCGCGTACGGGCCTGGTCGAGGAACTCGACCGCCCGGCGCATGTGCGGGATGACGATGCTCCCGCCCACGATCAGGGCCACGTCGAGCGACTCCCAGATCTCCTCATCGCTCACGCCCAGCTTCACGCACTGATCGATGTGATACGCGATGCAGTCGTCGCACCGCAGCACCGCCGAGGCGACCAGGCCGAGCAGTTCCTTGGTCTTCACGGGCAGCGCACCATCGCTGTAGGTCTGATGATCCAGCGAGAAAAAGCGCTTGGTGACCAGCGTTCCACCCTGCGCGACCGACCCATCCGGCCGGGTGCCCCCCGCCGCGCCCCGCTCCTTGTCATCACCCAGAATCCGCGCGTTCATCCGCGTGCGATAGGCCTGAAACTGTTCATACCGCGAAGTGTC
>JAFEBN010000027.1 GCA_018242645.1 Planctomycetota bacterium
TCCGTATTCCTTTTTGCAGTGGGCGACCGGCGCAATCTTCGGTTGGGGCGGCGTGCGGAAAGTCGCGTCGAAACTGGTGCGCCTCCACGGCGAGCACGATCGGATCATCCCGTTTCCCAAGGCCGATCTGGTCCACAAGATCGCCGGGGCCGGGCATCTTCCCAGCGTTTCCCACGCGGAAGAGGTGAACCGGCATCTGCGGGCGCTCTGCCGCAATGCGTGAGTATGCTGCGCGGGAGGCTCCATGCGATTTACGTTCGACGAGTCGATGCCGGTCCTGGAGCGCACGCCGCGGGTCGTGCGGTCGCTCGTGCAGTTTCTCCCGGAGAGCTGGACGCACCGGACCTACGGAACAAATAAGGACGGCACGCCCACATGGTCGGCGTACGAGATCGTGGGGCACTTGATCTGGGCGGATCAGACGGACTGGCTGCCGCGAGCCAAGCACATCCTGGAGTTTGGGGCGTCCAAGCCGTTCGACCCGTTTGATCGAAACGGTCAGCGGGAGCTGATTCAGGGCAAGACGCTGCATCGCCTGCTCGACGAGTTCGACCAAAGTCGAAGGGAATCGCTGGAGCGTTTGAAGAAACTCCGACTCGCGGACGCTGATCTCCAGAAGCCGGGCCTGCACCCCGCGCTCGGCCCAGTGACCCTGGGCAACCTGCTGGCCATGTGGGTCGTGCACGATCTGAACCACATCGCTCAAATCTGCAAAGCGATGGCGTACCAATACAAAGGCGAAGTGGGCCCCTGGGAGCAATACGCGTCGATTCTGGCGGCTCCGGCACCACGCTGAAGCCGACCGACGCTCACCGGAAATCTCGATCAGAACGCGCGAACCAGAAGGGTTTTGATCGGTATACTTCTCTCGTGTCTTGCTGGTGTCACAGCCGCTTGATGCAGCGGACGGCGCTCCGGGTTGTAACAAAAGGTTGCGTCCTGACGGAATCCGGGAAAGCCGGCGGGGTGCGAATCCCAAAAAGTCCGGCGTTCGAACGAAGGCGGTCTGGGGCTTGAACGGGCGAGATGCTCGATCAGGCTGGCAAGGAGCGTGCAGGCGTGTGGAAATGGATCCTCGGGACCCTGTTTGTCATTGCCCTCGTGGTCGGCGGCGGGGCCTTCTGGCTCGTGAAATCCGGTCAGCTTGACCAGATCCGCCAGAGCTTCGACCCGTCCTCCAAGGCGACGTTCGTGCGCGTCGAGGACATCAAGCGCGGCGACCTGGTGCGTGTGGTGAGCGCACCTGGCATCATCGAGCCGCTCAAGAAAGTCGACATCTCGGCGCAGGTTTCCGCCCGCATCATCGCGATGCCTTATCGCGAAGGACGGCGCGTGAAGCAGGGCGAGGTCATCGTCCGCCTCGATGCCGACGATCTCAAAGCCTCGCTCGAATCGGCCAAGGCTTCGCTGCGGAGCGAAGAAGCCCGCCTCGCCGGCGCCAAGGCCTCGCTCGACAACTCCACGACCGAGCTCGGCCGCAAGCGCGAGCTGTGGGCGAGCAAGGACATTTCCAAGGCCGAACTGGATACCGCGGAGGCCGACTACAGCCGCGCCGAGAGCCAGTACAACCAAGTGATCCACGCGATCGCCATCGCCAAGGCGAACATCTCCCGCGCCGAAAAGAACATGAGCTACACGGTGATCACCGCGCCCTTCGATGGCGTCGTGACCAGCGCGCAGGCCGAAGTGGGCGAACTGGTCGTGGTCGGCACGCTCAACAACCCCGGCTCGGTGATCATGCAGGTTGCCGACCTCAACAGCATGATCGTCAAGGCCAAGGTCGACGAGACCAATATCGCGCCGGTCAAGATCGGTCAGCGGGCCAAGGTCTACATCAACGCCTTCCCCAACCGCACCTTCGGCGGCTCGGTGGAGACGATCCAGCCCCTCCGCGTCGTCGACAAGGACGGCACCGCGTACTTCCAGTCCGAGATCCGCCTCGAAGTCCCGGAGGACGTCACGGTCTATTCCGGCATGACCGCCAATGTGGATATCGAGGTCGAGACCTTCCAGGACGTGATCAAAGTGCCCAGCCAGGCCGTCGTCGAGCGCCTGGTGGAGGAACTGCCGACCGACGCGCTCCGTGATTCGACCCTGGTCGATCGCAGCAAGAAGTGGACCCGCGTTGTCTACCTGTACGAGAACGAAAAGTCGCTCGTGCAGCCCGTGCTGGTGGGCCCCAGCGATCTCACCGACACGGTCATCCTGAAAGGTCTGGAAGACGGCAAGAAGGTCATCGCGGGCCCCTTCAAGGTGCTTGTCACGCTCAAGTCCGAGCAGAAGCTGACGGACAAGGAAGAAAAGCCCGCCGGCACGACCGGCGCTCCGGAGGTCCGCACCGCCAGCACCGAGGCCGCCAAAGACCTGCCCAAGGACAAGAACCAGCCCAAGGACCAGAAGCCCGCCGAGGCCCCCAAGGACACCTCCACAGGCCAGGCGGCCAAGCCCGAAAAGGGCGGCAGCCAGAACCCCTCGCAGGCCAACGCCCCCGCGGGCGGTCGCTGAATCGATCAACCCCATGCTCGCGATCAAGATCCGCCAGCTCGAGAAGACGTACCGCATCGGCACCGAGAAGGTGCACGCGCTGCGCGGGGTCGACCTCGATATCCAACGCAACGAATTCGTTGCGATCATGGGCGCCTCCGGCTCCGGCAAGTCCACGCTGATGAACATCCTCGGGTGCCTCGACCGCCCGACCCGCGGCCAATACGAACTCGCCGGCAAGCCCACCCACAAGATGAGTGCGACCCAGCTCGCCAAGGTCCGCAACGAAGAAATCGGCTTCGTCTTCCAGAGCTTCGAACTGCTCAGCCGCGCCAATGCCGTCGCGAACGTCATGCTCCCGCTGCTGTACTCCACGCGTCACTGGTGGGGGGCCCGGGCCATGGCCAAGCGCACGCTCGAGCGTGTCGGACTGGGTAACCGCATGGGCCACAAGCCCAACCAGATGTCCGGCGGCCAGCGCCAGCGCGTCGCCGTCGCCCGCGCGCTGGTGACCAATCCCAGCATCCTGCTGGCCGACGAGCCCACCGGCAACCTCGACAGCAAGACCAGCGAGGAAATCATCGCCCTCTTCAAGCAACTGCATGCCGAGGGGCAGACAATCGTCATCGTCACGCACGAAGAGGACATCGCCGGTCACGCCAAGCGCATTATCCGTCTCCGAGACGGCCGCATCGTCTCGGACCACCCGACCGACGAGGACCCGATCCACCAGGATTACCTGCGCTCCGCCGCGGACTTCGCGGTGCGTGCCGCGGCCGCCGTCCCGCACCACAAACCCGCTTCGGAAACCGTCTCGGCGGGGAACTGAGTCATGTTCATCTTCCGACTTCTCTTCCAGACCGTGCTTATCGCCCTCGCCCAGATCTGGGCGAACAAGGTGCGTGCGCTGCTCACGACGCTGGGCATCGTGATCGGTGTTGCGGCGGTCGTCTCGATCATCGCCGCCACCAAGGGCATGGAGAAGTTCGTGCTCGACCAGTTCGCCACGCTGGGCGCCAACAAGGTCTGGATCTTCCCCCGCATGCCCGATCAGCGCCGCGACAAGTACACATGGCGGCAGCTGCGCATCACGACGAAGCAGGTCGACGGCATGCTCGCCGCGGCGCCCTCCCTTGCCCGCCTCTCGCCCGTCATGAACTTCACCGGCACGGTCCAGGCCGGCGACAAGGTCAAAGACCTCGTCACGGTCACCGGCATCCGCCCGGACTGGCACGAGATTGAAACGCGGTACGTCACCGTCGGTCGTCCCTTCACCCGCACGGATGAAGACGGCAAGCTGCAGGTCTGCCTGATCAACGACAAGGGCGTCGCCGAGCTCAATCTCAACGCCGACCCCACCGGCACGGTCATCCTCGTCGCCGGGCGCCGCTTCAAGATCGTCGGCGTGGTCGAGACCAAGTCGGTCAGCCCCATGTTCGGCGGCAACGAGCCCCAGACCGAGATCTACATCCCCTTCGCCACCGGCGAGATGATGCGCCCCGAGCCACGCATGTACGTCGTCGCGCAGAGCCGCGGCCCCGAACTCACCGACGACGTCAAGGCCGAGGTCAACACCTACATGCGTCGCGTCCGCCACCTGGAGCCGGGCGAGCCCAACACCTTCGGCGTCGAAGCGATCGACTCGGCCATCGCCCAGTTCAAGAAGCTCGCGACCTTCCTGCAGATTTTCGCCGGCGGCATCGTCGCCATCTCGCTTGTCGTCGGCGGCATCGGCATCATGAACATCATGCTGGTCTCCGTCAGCGAGCGCACCCGCGAGATCGGCCTGCGCAAAGCGGTGGGGGCCAAGCCCAGCGTGATCCTCACGCAGTTCCTGGTGGAGGCCATCACCCTCTGCCTCATCGGCGGCGCGATCGGTCTGGCGATCGGCCAGGGGCTTGTCTTCCTGCTGCGGGCGATTCCGTCGCTGTCGCTCGACGGCGCGGTGATTCCGGGGTGGGCTGTGGTTCTGTCGGTCGGCTTCTGCGCCGCCACCGGCCTTCTCTTCGGCATGTTCCCGGCGATCAAGGCTGCTCGCCTGGACCCCATCGAGGCACTGCGGCATGAATAACCGGGCTCGCGCACGAAGCGCACGCACGATCGGTGAACTGGTGTCGAAGGCGGGTTGGGCGGCGGCGCTCGGCGCGATCGCGCTGGGCCTCGGCGCCTGCGAGGGCAACCCCTTTGCGAGCGAACCCGCGGACTTCGGCCGCGAAGTCGCGCTCGATCGCCTCCGCCAGATCGACACCGCCGGCTTCAACCGCTACGCCAAGCCCGATCCGCACATCCCGACCGATGCCTCCGGCATGGTGGACAAGCAGGCGATCGAGCGCGCCCGCAAGCGCTTCGAGAACATTAAGTCCTACGACCTGACCATCGAAGAAGCCCGCGCCAGCACGCTCGCCAACAACCTCGACCTGCAGATCGCCCTCATGGACCCGGCCATCGCGCGCGAGACCGTGAGCCAGGAAGACGCCCGCTTCGAGAGCGCCTTCACGCTGCGTTCGCTCTGGAGCGAGACCAACCAGCCCACGGGGCTCGACCTGCCGTTTGCCGACCGCACTTACACGGGCCGTCGCTTCATCGAGCCGGGCGTGTCGATACCCACCCGCACCGGCGAAACAGTCAACGTCTCGTTCCTGCCCCAGCGGCTCGACACCAACCCCTCGGGCGGCGCGTTCGACCCGCAGTACACCGATGACCTCATTTTCTCCGTCAGCCAGCCGCTGCTCCGCAACGCCGGCCGGCGCGCCAACACCGCCGCGCTTCGCGTCGCGAACTACAACCGCCAGGCGACCGAGGCCAGCACCAAGCTCGAGGCCATCCGCCAGCTCGCCGCGATCGACCGCTCCTACTGGCGGCTCTACCAGGCCAAGAAAAACCTCGAAGTGGCGCAGCAGCAGTACGAACTCGCCTCGGCGCAGCTCGATACCGCGCAGCGCAAGGTCAACGCCGGCTCGGTCGCCGAGATCGAAGCGATCCGCTCGCAGGCCGGCGTCTCCGACAAGCTCGATGTGATCATCCGCGCCCAGAACAGCGTGCTCACGCAGCAGCGCGAGCTCAAGCGCGTGATGAACATGCCGGGCCTCGACGTGGAATCCGCGACGATGGTCGTTCCTTCCACGCCGCCCGATCTCATCCTCTACGAGTTTGACCGCGGCGCGCTCACCAAGTTCGCCATCGCCACCCGCATGGAAATGCTGGAACTCGAGCTGCGCCTCGCGGCCGATGCCGCCAACATCGACTACCAGCAGAACCAGGCTCTGCCCCTGCTCACGCTCGATTACACCTACAACGTCAACGGCCTCGGCGGCGTGCGCGGCACCGCTTTCCAGAACATGATGTCGTTCGAGCACACCGACTGGTCGGTCGGCCTTTCCGCGACGATCCCCATCGGAAACGAAGCCGCTCGCTCCGCCGTGCGTCGCGCCATCCTGCAGCGCCTCCAGCGGCTCAGCACCCGCGACGCCCGCGAACTGGCCATCCGCCAGGAAGTGCTGAACGCCATCGACGCGATCGAGGCCGCCTGGCAGCGCGTCATCGCTTCGCGTCAGTCGGTCATCCTCAACACCCGCGCCTTGCAGGCCGAACAGCGCCAGTTCGCCGTCGGCGCCAGCACGAGCGTGTTTGTGCTCGACGCGACCACCCGCCTGGCCGAAGCGCAGTTCAACGAGATCTCCGCCGTCACCGACTACGAAATCGCCCAGGTGGATCTCGCGTTTTCGACCGGCACGCTGCTCGGACAGACCCGCGTGGATCTCACCATCCCCGGACGACCCGATCCGGACATGCCGCCGCCCAAGGAAGAGGTCGAAAGCTCCGGCCCCGCGCCCTATCTGCCGGGCCCCGGCGTGCTCGAGATCTTCCGCAAGGGACGCGCGGTTGAGCAGGACACGGCTCCGAAGCTGCCCACGCCGCAGCAGGTGCCGTCGCCCAACGATCCGCCCCCCCCGCCCGACTCCGGCAAGCCGGTTCCGGACCCGGTGCAGCCGGTGCCGACGAACTACAACGGCAAGCAGCCTACTTGACGTGCGGCGCGCGGGGCGATGACGGAAACATCCTCTATTCGCCGACGCCCATTACCTTCGCGATGATCCGGAGCCGATCCGACACCTTGAGCCGGGGCGGGTCGGAAGCGTTGTGGTGCAGCACAATCATCGTCGCGTCATCATCCAGGATCGGCCGCCCGGTTCGATTGGCGACCTCGCGCACCACATGAGATCGAATCGTTGACGGATCGGTCGTATCGATCGCGTTCAGCACCGAGAGCAAACCCGCTTCGCCCCAGGGTTTTCCATCGGCGCCGGGCGCCTCCAGAAACGCGTCGGAATACACCGCGAGCAGGTCCCCCTGCTGCAGTTGCACACAGAACTGCTCGTACGGCGTTCCGTTCACGATTCCCAGCGGCAGGTTGTTCGCTCCCAGCTTCCCCGCCGCGGCACGGCCCACCCGCCTCTCCGTGCTCGCATCGAGAAACTCCCACCGTCCCCGGTCGCGCGAGCGAAACAGCGGGCGCGGATGGCCGGCGTTGCACAGCACAATCTGATCGGTCGGCGCGAAATAGGTGAGCAGGATCGCGGTCGCGAAGCGCCCGCCCTCGCCCGCGAACTTGCGGTTCAGCGCCCGCGCGAATTTCGACTGATCCGCCGTATTGATATACCGGCGCATCAGGTTCCGCAGCGTCGCAGCCTGCTCGGCCACCACATGCCCGTGCCCCGCGACATCGGCCAGCACGAAGCGTGCGATCGCTCCCGCGGCACAACTCGAAACGTAGTAGATATCCCCGCCGTGCGAATCGCCGGTGTGCGGCGCGCAGCCAACAAAAACATCGTGCCCCGGCACCGAGACGCTTCCCTCGAAGCCCTCGTGCCCGCCCCAGACTTCCATGCACGCGATGCGGCGAGCGTCGTTCGACAATCAGCACCTCCGGCCTGAGATGCATAACGGAGGGGAGGAGATTCGAACTCCTGATGGGGACAAGCCCCATGGCAGATTTCAAGTGTGACGCGTCGCGCTGTAAATCATTTGGGATAAACAGATTGTGACGCACACGCCAAATTGTCCACCACTGCGTCCACCAATCGGCTATCGCCGAGCCACCCGCGATCGCCTTGCCGCTCCTCTTGCCGCTGCGGCTGGCACATCGTCCCCGATGTCCGCCCGGAACTCGCGCCACGCCTGGGCGAGCGCGTCTTGCTGGTCATCGTAGCTGAACCAGTGGAAGCAATGAACGCCATTCTGGACGCCGAACTTCCACAGCGCCTTGATCCAAGACCAGTCGCCGTAGTCGGCCGTCGCGGTGCCGATGCTCTTGACGCGGAACGTCGCCCGGATCGGCAAGTCTCGCGAGCAGAATGCGAGCCTACGCGCGGCCTCGGCCAGCCCGGCGGTGATGTCGAAGCTGCTGGCGCTTCCTTGGCTGATGCGCCAATCCACCACCTGTTCGTCCCAGCCAAAGTTCGAATGCCGGTACAGCCACTGCTCGGAGAAGTCGTCGGCGCCCTTCACGCACTGGTAGTTCGTCGCGCGAAGCCTGAAGCCGAAGACCTGTTCCCACACATTGAGGAATGCAGTGCGGAACGCGTGGTGGTAGAGCTCCTGGCCGAACGCGTTGAGGGCGAAACGTTGGGCGTCAGTCATCGAGACCGGCAGGGGCGTTGAGCCGGTGAAGACTCCCTCGGCGATCCACCTTTGCCAGCGGTCCTTGAAAGTCTTGGGCACAAAGCTCGGGCCACCGCAGTCAAACCAGATCGGCTCGGTCGCAAACCTGTCCAGGTCTCCCGTGCCCGCGGCGTTCAAGATGTGGTTCTTGATGTTGGTCCGGTAGACGTATCCCGGAATGGATTGCCCGAGCAGGCTGTTTGGGCTGCCGGCGTTGTAGTCCACGAAGCTCGCCTTGTTCGCGTCGTTCACGAAGCTCGCGAGCGAAAAGTGCTGGTATCGAAGACAGTCTTCGTTGTCGTCGATGTAGATCTCCGGGAACGTCAGACGTGCCGGACCCGAGCTGTGGAGCGTGAAGTTCTCGCACAGGCGTTTCAGCTCGGCACAGAACCATCCAGCCCACGCGCTGGCCTTGGCGACAGATTGAGCGTGGTAGGGGGAGAATCGCGACCAGGGCACGTTCACAAGGCTTGTCAGCGATGCGGTGCCGCAATTGGTTTCGATCAGCGCCGGCGCCGTGCCGCTGATCGCGTCCGCGGGCCTGAACTGAATCGGGCACGGATCCGTGTCGTCCGCGGCTTGACACAAGCCGAAACCTTTCAGGTAGAGGCACCCCGACTTTGACCCGGCCGCAAACTCGCCCGAGCCGACGTGCATCCCGCGGTAGTGCATGTTGATCGCGACGCACCGGGCCGTATGCTCGGCGTGCGTCTGCAGATCGGCTGCGGTCGGGTTGGCTGGTGGCCCGTCGTAGTTGGGCGCGGTGTATCCGAACGAGTTCGGTGTGCCTTTGCCGCCTGGGACGCTGTTGTAGAGGTGCTGCAGGTCTCCCGTGGTCTGGACGTGCACCGTGGGATCTCGCAGCATGGGATGCGAGAACCCGAATGTGTCGAGCAGGTAGAGGTGGGGGTTGGTGCTGCTGGGCGCGCGCCGGGAAACGGGAGTGCTCATTGCTGTCCTTTGGCGAGTGCGATCTTGGGGACCACTTCCACGCGGCCGCACAGATACCGCCTCGACTCGAGCTCCGGCACGGTGAAGCCCATTCGCAACAGGGTGTCTTGCTGGCTCGCCACGCGCCGAGCGTTGCGGGGCGAAAGGCCGACACTGCGGTACTGCTCCGCCAGCAACTCCACCACGATCTCCCGAAAATGCACAGTCAGCCGCCGGCGGTCGAGGATGCAGATGCCGTCGAATCCAGCGATGGCGATCCGGTATGGTCCGCCAGATTGCAGCGGATGGATCTCGACGCCGAACTCCGCCCCTTCTCGGCGCAGCCTGGCCAGCAACTCGATCGCCTGCTGTGATCGCATCACCACCTCCCCGCGGGGCAGCGCTCGGAGCCGACCACCAGCTTCCCGGCGGGTTCGAGTTCTTGCCCATCGACCGTGACGCGCACGGCGGCGTTCTCGTGCGTCGCGGCGAGCAGGCACCCGCAGTTCACCCCGGGCTCGGGAACGAACGGCTCGCCGCACCAGAGCGTTCGGTAGCCCGAGTGCTTGCGCCGCCGCTGCCGAGTCTTGCATTGGCCGCAGACCTCGAGCCGCCGCCGCTGTTCCTCATCGCTGGCAACGTCTCCGGTGGCGATTGATTTCGCGTACTTGGACGCGCCCTTGATGGCTTGCCACGCCTTCACTCTGGAACCCCCGGATCTTCGCCTGGGCCCCGGGCGCATTCGCCGCAACCGCGAGCGCCCGTGCAGCCCTGCACGCCTGATGTGAAGCCGATCTTGAGTGTGCCAGTGTGCGTGGTGTCGGCCGATCCGCCGGTTGGTCTGCTCGCGATGGTGAACGCCAGTTCGGCGTAGCGGACGCAAGCACCCGAGTTGATGGTTGAAAGCGTGAAAGTGCTGCTCGTGACCGACGCGACCACGGACGCCCACCACACCGCGCAGGTTCCGTCTGCATACACCTCAACCCGCAGGACCACGTCGCCCGTTGGCTGGGACGTCATACCCGTGCCGATGTAGGCGTTTTGGTAGATCGAGCAATAGCACTGCAGACGCACGTTTCCGCTTTGCGGCGTGCCATAGATCAGCGTGCCGGGAGAGACGTAGTTGGATCCGGCGTTCAGATAAACGGACCCCGACAGGCCCACGCCGAATTGCCCGCATCCGTCGATGGGCCCGATCGGGTTGTAATACCCGACCGTGTGCGAAACCGCGACGGAAGAGAGAACCGCGTCCGGGTCGTAGTTCGATTGACCCGACACATCCTCCTGGACCTGCCAAAGGTGGCCCCACGTCTGGTTGCAGTGCGCGAGTCCGCTCAGCGTCACGGCTTTGGATGCCTGCGCGTCGTAGGTTGCGGAGAAGGCCGGGGAGCCGCCGGGATAGGCCGGTACGTTGATGCTACCCGCGAGCGACGTCGAAACCGTGAAAGTCCAATTGCCCGCCCCGTTGTCGATCAGCGTGCAATCTTGGGATCCGCAGCATGGACCGCTCAGCGTTTCGCAGCATGTCGGACAAGTGCCGCCAGCGTCCAAAAGCATGACCTGCCCGCTCGAGTTGAGTACCACCCGGCCGTCGTCATCAAGCAAGACCTGGCCTTGAGAGCCCATTCAGCACGCTCCCGGATCCCAGACCTCTTGCACCATGAGAATCCGCTCGGTCCATTTTCCTTCAACGGAGTCGATGAACCAACCGAGCAGGCATTCTGAATTCTCCGCCGCGGGGATGATGCGCGTGCCGCTGCTGAACATGCGGAAGAGGGGAGTCTGTGCTGTCGTGATCCGAATCGACCCGTCAAGGGACTCGGCCTTGTAGTTCACGGTGGAGGCCAAGGCGCCAGAGCTAGCGGAGCGGTAGGTGAGTTTGCCGATCGTGAGCATTGGCCCGGGCGTGCTCATGCCGAGCACCCCGGCCCAACCGCTCATGCCGACCAACCCAGCCCCGGGAAACGGCCCGAGCATCGCTTGAACGCGCTCGAGAGAATCGGCGCGCGCGTTCAGGTCTGACGCGCTGATGCTTTTATCGCCTGACTTGTAGCGCTTGAAGGGCATTACTTTGTGAACATCTCATTGAGGTCGATCGGCTCGCCGTACGGGAGTGATCGATCGGTTGTTCCCGTCACGATTAGGAAGTCCGCTTGCATGTCATCTACGTTGGGGTTGCCATAGAACTTGTTCCAACTACCGTCGCGCACAGCGAACTTGTGGACGTAATCCCAAACGACCACGGTTTTCGGAGGCGCGCCGCTGACCGCAGGTAGCGGTACCGCCGGAACCGTCAGCCGCTTCTGGCTCACCTCCGCCCCGAGATACAGCACGTTCTCGGCAGCCTCTTCAAGAAACTCAGACTTGTTGATCTTGCCAACAAATTTTCTGAAGTCCTTCGGCTTCTTCGGCGAGTTGGTGATGGGAACGGAAACGTCCTGGTGGAACACCGACTTCGATGGCACCACATCGGGCGGCACAGCCGTTCCACCAAACTCCCAATCAAGTCCCTTTTTGCTGACGCAAACCATTTGCGCCCCGATGCTCGCCGATGAAATCGACTCTTGGGTCGGCGCGTCGTTGGCGCCGGCCTTGGGAGTTCCGGAAACACCATCGAAGGAATTCGAGTAAGTCGCGGTGAGCTTTGCGTAGGTGTATCGGAGTGCGTCGCGCCCGTCGCCGTTCTTGGTCCCCATGTAGGCGATTTCGACACCGCGGCAGGTTGCGTCCTGCCGGTCAGGCCATTCGTCAGCATCCGCCCAGATGATGGCGCCAGCGGTGCTGATGGGGTATCCGCACAGCGCGTGCTCGAGCAGGACGGCAAACTCCGCCTTGCACATAAAGACCCGCTTGCCAGTGAATACACCGCGCGTGCGGGATCCACTCCGCTCAAGTTCGCGGAGGTCGATGGTTTCCAGGCTGCCAACGTCTGAGAGCATGAGTTCCTCACTCAGGGACCGACCGCAGCGACAGCGTCGGATGCGTCTTCGGCCTTCTTTTCCAATGCCTCGGCAATCCGCTTGAGTCGTTCAAGGCTTTGCTCTGCTATGGAGAGCTGCTTCTTCTGCACGTCCTCCACGATCGCGGACTGCGCCGTCGTCCAGTACGATCCAACGTCCACGAGCGCCGGCATCGACCGCTGGGCGTTGTTCATCGCGTTCACCTTCTCGTTCACAGCGTCCATGGCGTCTGCATAGCGGTTCCACGCTGCGGTGGCTTCATCGCCCAAGCGGCTGCGCAGCGCGTCACGGGCTCGCTTGAGGTCTTCCGGCGAATCGGGCAGCGGGGCCGGGCGCGGTCCGAGCTCAGTCACGAACGCCGGGCGCTGTGGCCCTCGAATCTTCTTCACCTCCGCGGCTTCTTTGGCTGTTTCCTTTGCCGCGCCGAAAAAGATTGTGGTGAGGTCTTTGATCGCCCCCATCAGGAAGTCGCTGGCCGCCTCTCGCTCTCCCATGAACTTCATCAGCGACAGCCCAACCGCCGCGCCGACGACTCCGGCGCCGGCGCCGTACTCACCGCTCTTCACGGTCTGGCCCACCAGATGCGAAGTGTTCTGCAGCAAGCCTGACTGCGAGATTGCTTTGGTCAACTCCATCAGCACCGGAATCAAACCGGTTACGGTCTCGCGCGTGAGCGAGCCGATCTCTTCACCGAGCTTCGCGAGTTCGTCATTGAGCGCATCGGCCGCATCCGCCTGGGCCTGTGTGACCCCCGCGCCGGCCGCCTTCGCGTCAGCCATCGACTGCCGGAACTCTTCGCTCGATCCAAACTTCGCGACCTCGTACCCCGCGCGCCCGAACACCGCCATTGAAGCGGCGTGAGCGCGGGCCGGGTCCATCTTTCCCAGCCCATCGAGCAGCTTGCCCATCAGGTCGATGGCTGGGCGGCCGGACGACACGAACGCGGCCGCATCGACCCCAAGGGCCTGGAATGTCGCCGCAAGCTCCTGATTCCCGCTCGCCGCTTCCCCGAGGTTCTTGGTGAGGAAGTTCAGCATCTGCGTCACGTTGTCGATGCCATTCAGCTTCCCAGCGAACTCAAAGAGGCTGAGCTGTTCGATCGGAGTGCGGGTCTCGCGTGCGCGGTCCTTCAGCTTGTCGAGCGCGTCTACCACCCCCATGAACTGCTGAGTGAGCCTAGTGAAGGCTCCGATCACCGCGGCGCCAGCCACCGAGCCCACGAGAGCGTTCTTGAAGCCGACCGCCCGGTCGAGCAGCTTGTTCAAGCCGACCGCCAGCCCTTCATCGCGGAGTCCAACTTCCGCAAATACACTGGCAACCGGCGTACCGCTCACGTTCAGGCTCCAAGCATCGCGATCAGTTCGCGGTGAGAAATCTCGATTCCTTCCTGCCGCTCACCGCTGCCGAGCAGGATGTTCACTTGCTGGACGGTCAGGTCGCCGATTTCCGCCGGCGTGTACCCGAATTGCTTGGCGAGGGCAACGTAGATGCGGTTCCAGTCTGCGCCGCCGCCCCCGCCTTCTGAGGGTTTTCGGTGTTGATCCCGTTCGCGGCGCACAACGCCTCGATCAGTTCGCCGACTTCTGATGTGTTGTCGAACAGAGCCAGGAAGCCATCCTCACCGAGCGACTGCTTCGCAGCCGACTCTTGCGCGGCAAGCCAGACCTGCTTCAAGATCCCGCGATAGGACGAGAGCAGTACACGCGAAAGAGTTCCACCCGGCCCCCATTCGTCGGATGCGGACGCTTCGAGGGCCTTTCGCATTTCGGCTCGGACGAGCGCATCTGTCTCGCCGTTGAGGATGTCGCCGCAAGCCTGTATTCGCTTGGCTGTTTCGCGGGCCCGTCTGATCGGCTCGTCCCGCACCCACTGATCAAGCTCTTCGACCTGCCGCAGCTTCATCGGCCGCAGCTCAAACGACTTGCCGCCGATCGTCACCGGCTGGCCACTGCTGAAAAATCGCTTTGCCATGTCTACTCCTGCCCCGGCCAGATCCGCCGAGAAGGCGGAGTTAGAACGTGGTCACGGGCCCGTTCGCGGTTCCGTTCATCGTCCATCCGACGGGGGTTCCAGTCTGCGGATCTCCGTTCATCGTGGTTTTGATGAACGCTTTACCCTGCACGCCGCCGCCATCGGAGAAGTACAACTTGAACGAAACTTCTTCGTCGTCAGGGTTCGCGGGAATGTCGATCGCCTTGGTGTCGTTGAGTACGCGCTGGGCCGTGTCTTTCTTCACATCGCCATCGGCTGTCCACGTCATGCCGCGATTGCCGACGACGTACTCCTTCCAGCCGCCGGAAGTCGAGCCGGTCGCGTCCTGCAGATCCTTCTCAAAGTTTGCGGTCCCCTTCTTGATGGGGATCTCGGAGCCAGCCAGCTCCATTCGCACGATCGTCTTGCTGGAAATGCTCTTGCTTGCCATCGTCGTTCGCTCCGGTTCTCTGCCTCGTGCTGATCAGCCGCCGCCTTACTCGCCGAAGATCACGAGTTCGTAATCGACAGCGCCGCCGCTCGCAGTCAGCCGCAGGATGTCGCCGGTGCCGCCGGTGATCGCGAAACCGTCCACGGGCGAGTTGTGCAGCCAGAAGCCAGTCGGTCCGATCTTCAGGCTGGGGCTCGTGCCGCCGAGGATGGTCGAGACCGGATTGGTTGCCGAGCCGCCCACGAGCAGGTTGACGCCGGTGCCCGTCGCCTTGTTGCGAATGGCGATCGCCTTGATCTTCGCAAGCGTGATCGTGTTGCCGAAGACGTCGGTGAGCACGCCCGCCAGGTCGAGATCGAGGTTCGCGCCGCTGCTGATCGAGCCCTGCTTCACGATGAGCTTCTGGGCCTTGCCCGAGCCCGTGCCGTCCTGGTAGTTGGTCGTCCAGTCCGAAGGCGTGATGCCAGCCGACGCGGCCACGGCTTCGATGCCGGTGCCGTTCGTGTACTGCCAATTCATCTGCGCCTGAACTTTGCCAGCAAGGGCCATCGTGAAGCCTCCGAAATCGCCTGTGGATCGATTCGGAGTAAGTTCGACGCAGACCCCCGCAAACTACGCGGGCCGCGGGCGGCTGAAGCTGGCAGTGATGTCCGCCGTCGCGTGGTACGCCCCGGACGGCGCTCGCATCTGCTGCGGGTTCTTTGGCGCAAGCACCACCACCAAATCGGGAGCGACCGACTCCCACGCGCCAACCTTCTCAAGCCAGTCGGTGAACGCGTCGCGCACGGAGCAGGCCTCGACAGCGCTCTTCGCGTACACACTCACCTGCCAGGTCTCGTAAACGGTCCGGTCGGCCGTGTCATCATCGGTGGATCCGGGAAGGGGCAGGAGCACGATGTACGGATAGGCTCGGCCCGCCGGAGCTTCGAAGACGAACGGAGCGGGCACGCCGGGCGGTGCATCAGTCCTGAGCCGGGATTGGATGGCAGTTGGGAGCTTCACCGAGTCCCCCAGGAGTTGAGAATGTCATGGACGCGCACCGACTCCTCTGCCAAGGTTGGCCGCAGCCAAGGGCGGGGAAGGATGTGCGGCTCGCCAGCTCGGACCTCGGTGCCGAACTCGAGGTACACCATGTACTGCGCGTTCTCAAAGATGCCCACCTGTGCGGTGAAGCCCATGTTGGTGAACCGAACCGTGATATTCCGCTGGCCGAACCCGGTCTGCTTCATGGGCGGCTCACCCGGCGCCGAGCGCTTCACGCCGTCACGCTGCCGCGCCCGCTTGTTCATGGCGTTGCCGGGCTTTCCCACCTTGGCCTTGAGCTTCCCCTCCAGGTGAAACGCCGCCTTCACCACGCGGCGGCGCATCTCCTGCCGGGCGGGGCCCAGCAGCGCCATCGGATTGAAGGTGACTCGGCCGACGCAGGTAATCACCCGTTCACCTCTTCCACCTGAACGGAGGGCAGTTGATCGATCCGGCTCGCGTCGCTCGTTCCCGTCCAGCGGTAGAGCTTGCCGCCAATCCGGAAAGCGTCTCGTGCCTCAAGCACCGGCAGGCTGAGCAGGAACACCGTGTGCGTCGCCGCCGGCTCGAAGCGATCCTCGTCGGTTTCAGACCGGGCGACGTCGTTTGGCTGAAGCTGGCAAACCATCGTGTCGCCAGTCGCGATGTACTGATCCACCGGCGCTCCGGCTGCATCGACTTCGCCGCTCAGACGCAGCAGCTCGGCCGTCGCCGCGGTGGCGCCTCGAATGGTCGCGTTGCGAACCACCAGCGGGATCCGCGTCCGCAGCGTCGCTTCACCGGCCTCGAGCACCACCATCGGCTGCCCGCTGTCACGAATCACCACGTCGCCGGGCTTTGGCGCCTGCGGGAAATCCTTCGAGGCGACGTGGAGCCGGATGTCATCGGCCAGGTAGGCGCCGTTGCTCTTGGCGATCTCGCTCGTCCGCAGCTTCGACGGAACGCCCTCGGTGAGCACCTGCCATCTCCCCGCCCGGTCGCGCACGGTCAGCTGCTCAAGACCGTCCATGAGCGCAAGGTCTTCGGAAATGGCTTCGGCAAGGTCCATCAGCAGATCGGCACAATCTCGGTGATGAACTCGAACGCCTGGCCGTCACCGTCACCGTTCTCGCGGATCTGGCGGTTGATCTGCTCAAGCGAGTCGAGCAGGTTTCTCAGATGGTCGGAATGCGAGACTTCCTGCCCGTCGATCTTGTAGTTCGGCTTGGGGTTCGCCGTAACGTCCTCGATCGCGGCGAGCAGGTTTGCTCGGCTTCGTTGAAGGCTGTCGCCGACTTCGCTCACGGTCACGCTCCCGCGCGACTATCAGGCGGTCGCGGCTTCGGTCTCTTTCACTTCGCCCACGATGTGCGTGTGCGTCGTCTTGGTGATGCCCATGTAGGCGTTGTACGCCGCGATCGCGTCCTGCTCGTCCTTCGCCTTCACGATGTGGGTGCGATTGTGGAGCAGGCTCACGGAGAACGACTTGAGCTGCGGGGCCTTGGCCGCCGGCGGCTTCTCAGCGTGGGGCTTGTCCGCCTTCGGTTCGGACCCGGACGCTTGGGCCGGATTGGGCGCTGTGGCTGCCGCGGTCTCGGAGACGGGCGATTCCGGCGCAGGGGCCTTGTCGGTGGTGGTGGCGGGCTTGGTCGTTTCCGGTGTCTTCTTGGCCATGAGGGATCCTCCGAAAAAAAGCGGCTGAGTCTTCCAACCCAGCCGGTTTGTGTGTGGATGTCGCTGCCCGATCAGTTCGTCGAGCGGATCACCGCGCGGGGCTCGCGCACCACGAGAACGCCGCGCTCGCTCGCCTTGAACTGCAGCTCGATCTCGCGGGTGTGATTCGGACCAAGGGCGATGACCGAGAGCGGCCAGTTCTCGAAGTACTTGAAGGCCTTGCGCGACTCGCCGATGAACGAATACTTGGCGGCGTTCGTGGTCGAAACGCCGGACGCGACCAGCAGCGAGTAGATCAGCGGGCTCGTGAACACGCGACCCGCATACCGCGAGTACGGATTCGGGCCCTTGACCACGTTCGTCTGCGAGTTCGTGCGAACCTCGATCTCGGCCGTCGCCACCAGCCGCTGAGCGGTCTGGAACTTGGCAGTCGGAACGACGATCGTGTCGGGCATGCACAAGATCGGGTCGCCGCTCACCGGATCGGTCTGGTTCGCCAGAGCGATCTCCACCGCTTCGATGTTCGTGTGGTCCACAAGCTCATTGCTGATCGAGTTGACCCAGGCGCCCGTGGTGAGGTACGTGTTGTACGACGTGCCGTTCCAAACGAACGGATTGTCGATGCCCAGCACGCCGCGGAGAATCTTCTTCTCGCGCTGGGTGCCGACATACTCGCCGACATACTGAGCCTGCTCGACGACGCGGTTCGTCTTGTCCGCGAGCACCATTTCACGGCTCACGCCAACGATCGCGCCGCGCTTGTCGGTTGCGGGCGTGTCGATGTACTGATCCGAGAACCCGGCGGTCGGAAGCTCTTCGGCCTCCTGTACGCTCGAGTCGGTTCCTTCCATCGCCCCGGGGAACCCGATGCGGTCGTTCCGGTCTGTGGTGGGAACGATCTCGACGAGCTGGTCGCCGATGAACGCAGGCTTTCGATAGCCCGAGTCCATCGCCGCCATGATCAGGCCGCCGATCGTGTTCTGGAAAGCCCGCATATTCACGGGGTCGCCAGCTTCCTGAAGCTGCACGAATCCGCCCCGGCTCTGCGACCACTCACGAACCACATCCTCACCAAGGAAGCCCTCGGCGAGCGTGCGGATACTCACCTGCTTCGGGTCGATTTCCTTGGCCTGCACGGCTTCGCAGAAGCGAGCCGCGACCAGCATGGCGCCGCTGGCTTCGATGAGAGAAACGATCCGACTGCGAGTGAACATGGCTGACTCTTCCTTGTGACGTGCGGTGTGACGTGCGTGCGTTTGTGCGATCAGACGTGCGCGACGATCGCGGAGCGGATGCGGACGCGGACGATGGTGCCCTGCTGGCGGACGACACGGCCGATCGCCATCGTCGAAGCAGTGGCGACCGTGGCAACGGCGTTCGCAACGATCGCGTTGCTCGCGCCGTTCTGCGCACAGCCGACCGCCCCTCCGACGTTCGGCGTGCCCGAAGTGATCGGGAAGTCAAACTCGCCATCGGTGGCGACCATGACTCGCTGGCCGGCGGTGCCGTTTTCAAGCGAGACGCCGAGGAACTTTCCCTTCGCCGCGGCCTGCGTGGTCGCGAGGTTCGTGTTCCAGGTCTCGGCCGACGCCGGATAGGGATACCCGGAGCTGTCCTGCAGAACGATGTCGCCCTTCAGGATCGTCACGCCGGACTGGATGACGCCGGACAGAACCTGATTGGTCGCTCCGGCCCGATGATTGTGAACGCCTGCCATGCTCGGTCCCCTTGTCAGCGGTTGTGCCCGCGTCTACCTGGTCGGTCTGCTCTGCTTAGAACCCGAACGCCTTCGCGACCCCCTTGGTGTCCAGGTCCTTGAACACCGGCGCTTCGTCGCCGCCCTTGGACTCGGTGACGCGCTGAACGGTGCTCGCGGGCTTGCCGCCGCTCGGCTTCGTGGCCTTGGCGATCTCGACGCGCTCCGCGATCAGGGTGTCCAACGCCTTCTCGTCCTTGGCTTCAACGAGCTGGGTGCGGAACGTGTCGGTCACAAGAACCGGCGGCAGCTTGGCCGCGGCGATCTTGCTCTCGACGAGTTGCTTGCGCTCGGCGAGACTGACGGTCGCCTTAAGCTTGTCGTTCTCGGTGGCGAGCGTGGCCTTCTCCTCAGTGAGGGTCTTGACCTGCCGCTTCAGCGATTCGACCTCGCTGGTCTCGTTGAGTTCGGTGCGGATCGACTCGGTGAGCTGCTTCACGAGATCGGGCTGGTTCTTGCGGAGTTCTTCAAGCGTCATGGGGTCTGCTCCTGATTCCTCGGACTCGTAAAGCCCGCTGGTGGTTGCCGGTTTGCGAACAAGGTCCACGCTCTCCACGGCGACGATCTTGCGGATGACCTCCTCGGTATCCGTGCGCACGAACGCGCCATCAGCGACGTGGCTCGCTCCGACCGTGTGAGGAAACTTCTCGGCCGCGTATGCGATCTGCTCGGCGCGGGGATGCTTCTTGTTGAAGTGGATGTCGCCGAAGATGCCCCGCTTGCTCTCTTCGAAGCGGGCGCTTTTCACCACGCCGAAAACGTCTTCAACCCCACGATCCTGCGTCGCCCGGCGCCCCTCGCTCCCAAGGTGGTTGAGGTGCACAGGGACATTCTCATAGAGAGCCGCAGCGCTCCGCATCGCGTCCAGCTCGTAGCGGCGACCGCGACCGCCTCGGGCGTTCATGCCCTTGGAAGGCGCCTTCTCGCCCAGCAGCTTCACGCCGCGGATGATGCCGTTCTCGTGATCAACGTTGGACCCGTCGAACGCGGCTTCGCTCAGAAATGTCAGTCGCTCGTTCGGCACGAGGTAAGTTCGACGCACCCCGCGCAAAACTTTGCGAGTCACCGTGCGAGAGCCGGAGCGTCAAGCTGCGCGCGGCTGCGCCAGTACTCGATGGTGCTCGGGTCGTGGACCACCGCAGGGTGCTGAACGATCCGAAACATCTTCCGAGCGCCGGCAGCGGAAGCAAGTTGCCGCGGGGTCATGCGGCTGAGGGCGGCAGCGATCGCCCGCCCGCTCACGGTGTTGTTCACCTCAACCGCTGCGCGGGCGACGTATTCCGGCACCTTTGCGGGTGGAATACCCGCCGTGTTCGGGGTGGCTGCGATCGTCTCGGCATCGGGCTCCGAGGCGGACTTCATTCGCGCAGCGTTCAACGCGTCAAGCGGAAGGCCTGTCGGCTTTCCATCCGCGTCCGTCCGATTGAGGATCCTCCCGAGTGGGCTGGTCTCGGGCACGTCGGCTTTCACCACCTCCGTCTGGTCGGCAATCGCCGTGGTCGCCGCCGCGGGGGCTGATGCCGACACCCGGGCGTTTAGGGCCTCCGCGTCCGCCGCCCTGAGCTGTTCGGCCGTGTTCATGTAGCCCGCATCGTCAACCACGTGCGCCCAGCGGACGCGGCCGGATACCTTCCCGTCCAAAGCCTCGAATCGATCGGGGCCGATCACGCCCCTTTGACGCGCCGGGCTCTGCGCATCGAACCAGGCGGACCAGGTGTCGAGATCCTGGACCGTGCCATTCACCACCGTCAGATTGCCGGCGGGGCGCCCACCCACATCGGCCTTGATGATCTCGGCATCGTCCCTGAGCACCGGCGCGGTGAAGCACCGGCAGTTGGGCTCGTCTGGAACGATTGGGCAAGCGTCTTTGGGGTAGATGGTGCCGTTTCGAGCGGCGTGTTCCGGCCGGGTTCGATCGTCGAGCGTTGCCCATATCTGCATTCCGGCGATCAGGTCATCCACCTGGGCGTACGACTCGCGCTGGGCCTCTTCCGCAATCCGCAGCGATTCCGTGCGGGCAATTCGCTGAGCGCTCGCCTTGATGTTGTCCACGGCGGGGCGGATGGCCCGGGCGATTTCGGCGACGTTCGCCCCGTCGGCGTAGAGCCGAGTGAGCGTCCGCGAAAGCTCTTCCTTGTCGGCGATCCTGCGGCTCTGCATCTCGAGCCGGTCCTGCCAGCTCATCTCCCGGCCGTTGAACCATCCGGGATTGCTCACCCATGCCGCGATCTTGTCAGCATCGGGCGGGGTGAACACCTTCACCTGATCGCCGGAGAAGTCGAATTGTCCTCTCGGTGCCTTCGCGATGTCGTCTTCCCGGACGGTGATCGTCCGCCGCTTGATCCGCGCACGCTGAACCGGAGTCAGCACAGACCACATTTCCTCGGTTCGCGCCCATGCCCAGCGGGCGTGATCACGGAAGGCCTTTTCCATCACCCGCGGCAGCTCCCGCACGAATGCCTCGATCGCGCCGGCCGGATCCTTTCCGGCGTCGATCTTGGCCTGCACGCGCTCCCAAACCTGATCGGCGAATCGACCGATCATCGCGACCATGGCCCGGGCGCGTTCAACAGCCAGGGCGTGCCTGATATGCGCCCGGCTTGCGAGTTCCTTGGACTGGCGAGCTGCGGTTGTCACGGGTCACTCAGGCTGGCGGGTTGGCACCGTTGTTCGCGCCCGGTGTGATGCCGAGAGCGGCATCCTCTTCCTTCGCAATTTCCTGTTGCTCCCGCGCGAAGTCGTACCCGGCCTTGGCTGCCCAGGTGGATTTCGAAATGACGCCGTTGCGGGCTTGCACTTCCGAGACCTGCGCCTCTTCCAGCGTCTGGCCTTGACCGGTGCCGGGAGCAATCACCGCGATCGTCACGCGCGACAGTTCCTCGGGTTTGTAGCCATCAAGACCGAAATCCATCAGCAGGCCCCGCATGAACGCGGTGTACATGACCTGCTTCTCCGCGAACATCATCCCGGTCGGGCCCTCGGACACTTCGGCGTTTGCGAACTTGGCGTCGAGCTTTCCGGTCAGCATCCATTCTGGCATGGTGAGCGCGGAGCCCGCGGCACGCAGATTGGCCTGAATTGCTTCGGTCATCTTCACCACGTCAACGGCGGTGGTGGGGAACTCGTACTTCGTCTTGGCGCTGGCATCGATGGCGGAGCCGATCTTCCAGTCCTTTTGCGAAGCGGTCTTGCCGCCTTCCGTCGTCCGCGTGCGATCGACGGACCCGGCAAGCATGTTGCTCACCACGGCCCCCGACGCGTCGTGGTACCGGATGAACGGAACCGAGCTTTGGATGATCGCGGTTCGCGTCACCGACCGAAGGGCTTTCGCCGCATCGGTGAACGCTTCCCGGGGCACCCACAGCGACGAAATGCCACGCGGCACGTTGCTATCGACGTTGATGCGAAGGTGGCGGACGTCTTCGGCGTCGGCGTAATTGCCTGCGACCCAGTAGCCCAGCACCTTCGCGGCGTCGTCTTTGTCGAAGTCGATGCCGAACCGGGAAACGCCCCGCTCTTCGCTTCTCCTGGTTGGGTTGTAAACCTCGCTCGGCTCGCGAATCCGCAGCTCGTACTCATTCGAGTCGTTCGCGTACGCGACCACGAAGATCTCGCCGTCGCGCTCGCACCGCGTTACGAGTTCGCTTTCGATTGCGGCAAGGCCGAGCCGTTCGACGGCTTCATCAACGTCCGCCTGCACCTTCTCGGCGAGCTTCTTATCCACGGCGGAAGCTGTATCTCGGGCCGTCACCTTGTAGGTGAAGCCCGTGCCTTTGACGTAGAAGCGAAGGTTGTTGATCGCGTTGCGGGCGAAGCAGTTGCGATAGGCCAGGGCCCGGCATTCAGCGATGTGCTGCTGGTGAGAGCGTTCATCGACGAACCCCCAGCACACATCGCGAGTGCCGTCGCCTGCGAGCTCTCCGAAGGTCTGGCCGACCTTCCACGCTCCCGGCCCGTCCCAGCCCAGGTCATAGAGCGAATTTCGACCGTCCATCTCGTCATAGAACGCGGACTCGGCCAGAAGCCTCTTCCGCTCGACCTGCTCGCGGAGTTGGCGCACCGACTTTGGTCTCTCTTGCTTGGGGCTACGCGGCACGGTTGGATCCCCTTCCGGTCAGCCCGGCGAACCAGCGAACGGCTGTGTTGTGGTGGTGCTGGGTGAAGTCTTCAGTCGTCGAATCGCTGTAGTAAACGGCCAGGATCGGCCCGTTGATCCCGGGCAGCGAGGCGCCCTCGCTGACGTCGCCGGTGAGCTGCTGCAGGTTCAGGTTGAACGCCAGGCTGT
>JAFEBN010000028.1 GCA_018242645.1 Planctomycetota bacterium
GGCGGTGGCTCCACCTTCGTTTGCTGCGGCTTTTTTGGAGGGTCGTTTGGCCATGGGTGGTGGGGGGAAGAGCGAGTGGCGTGCCGTTCTCCGAAGCGGCCGGACAGGGTCAAACCGTGCTGCGGCAGGGCGTTGGGTCTGATCGGAGGCAGTCAGACCTTCGGCGATTCGCCGGACGGAGCCTGAAATGGCAGCCCGGGGAAGGCTGTAGATAAGGAAAGAACAGACGCGGTGTCAAGGCCATTTCGACTCGCGGCGGAGTCTCGGTGTTGAAAATAGTTCGCCATATGGCCATGGAGGATGCAGAAATGCGGTGAATACATCGATTAATCGACGCATGAATGCGGTGAATATGGCATATGATTGTCGGAGAAAGGGGGTACGTCCATCGAATACATCCACGAAAAAGAAGGCTGGCCGCACTTTCGCTGGGAAGCGGAGGGGTTGGCGACTGCGCTTGCCGCGGTACGGCACAGGCAGGGGAAGTGGATTGGGCGGATGGAAGGTATCGGGTTTGCGGCCCGCGAGGCGGCGAACCTGAGCGTGCTGACCCAGGAGGCGGTCAAGACGTCGGCGATCGAGGGCGAGAAACTCAGCGCAGAAGAGGTGCGATCTTCTCTGGCGCGGCAACTCGGGCTTGAGATCGCGGGTCTGGTGCCGAGTGCGCGGAATGTGGACGGCGTCGTGGAAATGCTGCTTGATGCGACGCGACGGTTTGAATTGCCCCTGAGCGAGGAGCGGCTTTTCGGCTGGCAAGCGGGACTGTTTCCGACGGGATGGAGCGGTACGAGACGCATCGCGGTGGGGAAGTGGCGGGGGCCGGAGTCGGGACCGATGCGGGTGGTCTCTGGCGCGATCGGGCGGGAGCGGGTTCATTTCGAGGCGCCCGCGGCGGGGCGGGTCGGAAAAGAAATGGATGATTTTCTCCGCTGGTTTAACTCGGAAGAGAAGATCGATCCGGTTTTGAAAGCGGGGATCGCGCACCTGTGGTTCGTGACAATCCACCCGTTCGATGACGGAAACGGTCGGGTGGCGCGAGCGATTGCGGATATGTGCCTGGCGCGATCGGACGGCTGCCGCGAGCGTTTTTACAGCATGTCGGCGCAGATCGAGGCGGAGCGGAAGGAGTATTACCTGCGGCTGGAGGCGCAGCAGCGGGGCGGGCTTGACGTCACGGCGTGGCTGGAGTGGTTTGTGGGGTGTTTGTCGCGTGCTCTCGAGCGGGCGGAGGAATCGTTTGCGGAAGTGCTCCGGCGCGGCGCGATCTGGAAATCGCTCGAAGGAGCCGACCTGAGTGCGCGTCAACGGACGGTGATCGGCCGTCTCGTCGAAGGCTTCGAGGGGAAACTGACTACTTCGAAATACGCGAAGATTGCAAAGTGCTCAACAGATACGGCGCTTCGGGATATCCGCGAACTGATGGCCGCGGGGATCCTGGTTCAGGAGGCAGGCGGCGGGCGGAGCACGGCGTACAGCCTCAGGGCGCTCGCACAGAAGGACTGAAAAGCCACGCTGGCGCTTGTGTGAGGACCGGTCGGCGTTATTGCAGGATGGATGCGACCCAGTGATCGACCGGCGTTGCGGCGGCGTCGATCGGCAGGCAGCCTGGTGTGGCACGCAGCCTCTTGAGCCAGGTGCGCTGCGTCTTGGCGAAATGGCGGGTATCGATCTTGATGCGCTCGATCGCGTCTTCGAGCGACATCCGGCCCTCGAGATGGGCGAGGAGCTGCTTGTAGCCGAGCGCTTCGCGGGCCTGAGCGTTGGCGGCCGGTGCGAATGCGCCGGTTGCGTGGAGCGCCCGCACTTCCTCGAGCAAGCCGCCGGACATCATGTTTTTCACGCGGGCGTTGATGCGGGGATTGATGAGTTCGGTGGGCCAGTCGAGGACGATGAGGCGGAAGGGAATGTCGGATGTGGGATGTGGGATGTCGGATGGAGAACTTTGCGGCGATGTTGGCGACGGTGCACCTGGTAGCGGCTGCCCCCCACCCCCACCCCCACCCCCAACCCCCTCCCTGGGGGAGGGGGCTCCCGCACTCCACTGCGTCTGGTGGGCGCTGATCGGTTTGCCGGTGAGGTGGAAAACCTCGAGCGCGCGAATCGTGCGGCGTTCGTCGTTGGCGTGGATGCGGCGTGCGGCGTCGGGGTCGATGCGTTCGAGTTCTTCGCGGAGTGCGGGCAGGCCCTTGGCGCGCAATTGCTCGCGCAGTGCGGCGTCGGCACCGGGGCCCTCGAAGAGCCCGTCGAGGAGGGCTTTGACGTAGAGATGTGTGCCGCCGACGACGATGGGCTGCTTGCCTCGTGCGCGGATATCGGTGATGGCTTCCTTGGCGGCGCGGAGCCAATCGTGCACCGTGAAGGGCGTGGGGTCGCGCGGATCGCGGAGATCGATCAGGTGGTGCGGGATGTTCTTGCGTTCGGCGAGCGTGGGCGTGGCGGTGCCGATGTCCATGCCTTTGTAGATCTGGAAGGCGTCGGCGGTGACGATCTCGGCAGGGGTGCCGCGGTTCGCGAGCGCGAGGGCGAGATCGACCGCGAGCGCGGATTTGCCGCCGGCGGTGGGGCCGGCGATGAGGGGGATGAGACGGGGGTGCGGCACGGATGATTGTTCGCTTGGCGATCAGCGGTTTGCCTTCGGTTCGCATGGACCGGTGTGGAAAAGCCCGATTTCATGCGCGTCGCGGGGATCCGGTGGTACCATGGCTTTGTGGCTGCGGGGCTTTCCAATTTGAATCGGATCGTGAGCTCGCCGCTCGGCGATCTGGAATTGCAGGCGGACGGGCCGCGGCTGCTGTCGCTGCAATTTGTGGGATCGAGCTCGGGGGCTGCAGTGCCGGGAAAGAGCCCGCTGCTGGAGCAGGTGGAACACGAGCTGCACGAGTATTTCCAGGGGCGTCGCCAGAGCTTCGACTTTGTGATGGAGCCGGCGGGGACCGACTTCCAGCGGCGGGTGTGGGATGAGCTGCGCCGCGTGCCGTTTGCGCAGACGATTTCGTACGCGGAACTCGCCCGGCGCGTGGGGAGCGCCAACGGATTCCGGGCGGTGGGCGCCGCGAACGGGGCAAACCCGATCGCGATCGCGATCCCGTGCCATCGCGTGATCAACGCGGACGGCGCGCTTGGCGGCTACAGCGGCGATTTGTGGCGGAAGCGCTGGCTGCTGGAGCACGAGAGGCGGGTGGCGGGGATGCCGCCCCTGGATTTGTTTGCGGTGAAGGGGCGATTTGGGGCCAAGGAACGCGAAACGGCGGGCTGAGCGGATTGCGATTCGTCCGGGCGCGCTTTCCTACCCTTTGCCGTGCCTATTCCACGTATTGCCATTGTCGGACGGCCCAATGCGGGCAAGTCCTCGCTCATGAACCTGATCGCCAAGTCGAAGGTTTCCATTGTGGACCCGACGCCGGGCGTGACGCGGGATCGCGTCGCGGCCATCGTGGATCTGGAAGGCCCCAACGGCATCCGCAGCCCGAAGAAGACAGTGGAGTTCATGGATACGGGTGGCTTTGGCGTGTACGTGGCCGAGGGCGAGCGGTTTGACGAGGTGGGGGCCGACCTTGCGACGCTGACCGAGGACATCGAGACGCAGATTGCCGCGGCGATCGAGGGCGCGGACCTGATTCTGTTTGCGATTGATGCGCAGGCGGGGATTACGCCGCACGACGAGCAGATCGCGAAGCTGCTGCGCGAAGGGAAACTGGGGAGCGGGCGGGAAGGCGCGAAGGGGACGAGGGGCAAAGCGGCAAAGGGAGGAAAACAGGAACCCTTCCCCCAACCCCCCTCGGGGAAGGGGCTTCAGAAAAAGCCGCCGATCCGGGTGGTTGCGACGAAGGTGGACGGCCCGAAGTGGGAAGCGCACGCGCACGAGCTGTCGGCGCTGGGGTTCGGCGAGCCGCTGATGGTCTCGTCGATGAACAACTACATGCGTCGCGAGTTTCTCGACGCGATCTACGAACTGACGCCGGATGAGGCGTTGGGTGCGGAGCCCGAAGCGCGGGCGGACCTGATGCTCGCGATCGTCGGCAAGCGCAACGCGGGCAAGAGCACGCTGGTGAACACGCTGGCAGGCGAGCCGCGCGTGATCGTGAGCGAGATCGCCGGCACGACGCGCGACGCGATCGACGTCCGCTTCGAGATGGACGGCAAGACGCTGGTCGCCATCGACACCGCGGGGCTTCGGCGCAAGAAGAGTTTCCAGAACATGATCGAGCACTGGGCGCTCGATCGGGCGGTGCGGGCCATCGAGCGGGCGGATGTCATCCTGCTGCTGCTCGACGCCACCGAGAAGATCAGCCAGGTGGACGAGCAGCTTGCGGCGCTCGCCCAGAAGAGCTGGAAGCCGACCATCATCGTCGTCAACAAGTGGGACCTTGCCGAAGGGCAGATCGGTCGCGACGACAAGCCGGTGACCCCCGAGAAGTACGAGGAGTATCTCCGCAAAGAGCTCCGGGGACTGACGTTCGCTCCCATCGCGTTCGTGAGCGGCCAGGACAATCGCAACGTGCGCGAGACGATCGAACTCGCGTTCGAACTGAAGGATCAAACGTCGCAGCGGGTCACCACCGGCAAGCTCAACCGCCTGATCCGTGAGATCGTCACCCGCCAGGGCCCGACCGACACCGTCGGTACGCAGGCCAAGGTGTACTTCGTCGCGCAGACGCAGACGAATCCGCCCACGATCACCATGGTGGTGAATCACCCGGAGCTGTTCCGCCCCAACTACCAGCGGTTCCTGATCAACCGCCTGCGCGAAGAGACGCCGTTTGTCGAGGTGCCGCTGCGCCTGGTCATTCGAGCGCGTCGGCAGCGTGAGGACGACACTAAGCTCATCGAGACCGGCAAGTACTCGCAGAAGCTCAAGCTGGGGCGCGGCGGAACGCGCGCGAAGATCACGAAGCAGGAAGGCGTCTGGGTCGCCGACGAGGGCGAGTTCGACGACAGCATTCTCAGCGATGCGCAGTCGTCACCCGTCGAGTTCGAAGACGACGACAAGACGGCGGACGAGTATTTTGAAGACTAGTGGCAAGGGAAATCTAAAGACGCCGGTCGGGCATCCTTGGAACCTCGTCACCTTGAAACCTCAACGGCTGTTTTCAGGGGCACAGCAATTCGTTGTATGCCGCGGCGAAGATGCTGAAGTCGGCATCATCGGTGACGCCGTCGCCGTTGAAATCGCCGAGCGGGTCTTCGAGCATGTCGTATGAGGGCACAAACATCGTGAAGTCGGTGTCGTCGACCATGCCGTCGACATTGAGGTCGCAGATGCAGGTGGCTTCCGCGACGTTGCCGGTGACGACCAACCCGTAGCCTTGCGTCCCGACATTGACCGCCGCTGCGTCAAGCCTGGCGAACCAGACGCCGGGCGTGGGCGACTGGAACATGCCCATCTCGACGTTGTTGAGCGCGTCGGCGCTGCCCCCGGTGGCGCTCCAGCCGTTGGTGAAGACGTTGCCGAGGTAGCTGGTCCGCCCGGGCGCGATGACGGTCAGGTTGATGTTGTTGACGACCGGCGCGATCGAGGCGACGCTGCCGGGGGCATCGTGGAATGCAAGGGTGACGCGGAGGTCTTCGCTTCCGGGCGTGACGACAAAGCGAACGTACCTGGTCTGGCCGGTCACCAGGGCGCCGGGCGCGTTATTCGATTGATTGCGCACCAGCAGCTTGCGGGGATCGCCGGGCAGGTAGATGCTGCGCTGCGCGAGCAGGCGGCCCCAACCGGCGGTGTCGTTGGGATAGCTGGCCTGGGAAGTCATCCGTACGGCGCCGTTGAGCAGCATCGCCTTGAGCAGCGCGCCGGAGGGCGTGAAGGCATCGGGAGCGTTCGCGACACCGGAGGGGTAGTAGCCGCTGGTGAAGTACTGGCGGATGAGCGTGGCCATGCCCGAAACCACGGGCGTTGCCATAGAAGTGCCGGCCTGTCCCGCGGTGCCGCAGCCGGAACCGTTGAGCGCGGAAGTCAGGATGCCGGGGGCGGCGATCTCGGGCTTGCGGCGGCCGTCGGTCGTTGGGCCGGTGCCGCCGAATGCCACTGTCTCGGTGCTGCCCACGTTGCCGGTTGCGACGACCGCCAGCGCGTTCTTCGCGTTTTCCGGGTTGGTGAGCGGCCCGCTCTCGGAGGTGGCGAACATCAGCAGGCAGTTGGGGTTGGTCCAGGAGAAGTTGTCAATGGCGCGGCATGTCACGTCGTAGGCGTTGGTGCTCGAGTTGCCCCAGCTGTTGTTGTGCACGAACGCGCCGTGGTTGTAGTTGTCGAGGAAAAGGTTGTAGATAATGCTCTCGTTGAGCGCGAGGCCGCCCACGAATGAAACCTTGGCGCCATAGGCGACGCCCCGGAGGAAACCATCGGTGCCGTCGTCGCCCGCAGCGGTGCACGACACGTGGGTGGCGTGGAGGCCGACGTTGCGGGGCGTGTTCAGGTAGATGACCTTGCGGTGCGTGGGGCCTGCGGCGGGCACGTTGGGGTCGTTGAATGTGCAGTGCGCCAAGTCGAGCTTGGTGGACGACTCGATGATCCCCATGATCTGGCCGACACCCGTCAGGCCCGCTGTGTAGAGGGGCGTGTCGTTGGCGACGTTGGTCTGCACGATCCAGCGCGCGTTGGCGTTGCGGTCTTCGTATTCGGGGGCTTCTTCAACAAACAGGACCGTTGAGAGCCGGCTCAGCGCGGTCAGTTGACCCGGCGGCAGCGCCATCACGGCGAGCAAATCGCCGCCGGCGTCGTCCATGCGTACAAGCTCGGCGCCGGGAAGCGCCGACAATTGCGCGCGGGCAAGCACGGGGTCGGCTCCGGGCGCGAGCGAAACGACCAGTGCCAGCTTGCCGCGGCTGTTGAGCCCTTTGCGCACCGGATCGCGGAACTGGCGGGCCGGATTGATCGCGCGGATTTCGGGCGAGATCTTCCACTCCGGCTTGAAGTCGGCCGCGGCGCGCACGAATCCCAGCTTGTTGATCGCCGCGGCGTTGCCGGGCGCGACATCCGCGAGGAAGGAGTCACCCTCGAGAAAGCCCTTGATCTGCACGCCGGCCCGCGCGAGCTCGGCCCGGCGTTCGGGCGAGAGGGGGCCGTTCAGCGTCACTACGCGGGGGCCGCCGGACCGGGCGATGGTTTTCTCTTTGAGCAGATCGGGCGTGTCGCGCCAGCGGACGGGCTTGGCGCGCAGGTTGAGTGCATCCTGCGCGAGGGCGGCGCTGCACACCAGCCCGGCGCACACGATCAGCCTGGTCATGTCGGTCGGTCGGATCAGCAAGCCGGCTCCCTCTCACGATGTCCGTCGAAACCCGAGCGAAATCGGCGGTCCTGCGGCTTCTATTCAAAGCGCAAGAAAAACCCTCCGCAAGGTGGTACGGAGGGTGTGGGTCGTGAGTTTCCCGAAGGTGCGTTCCCGAGGGCGGGAACGTCCGAGAATCAGTGGTTGTGCCCAGAAAGGGTCAGGCGGCGTCCACCCGCTTGAGGCCCAGCCACCGGCCGAGTCCGCTGCCGGTCGAGCGGTTGGCGGAAGTCGCGAACCGCTGGAGGGCTTCCTTCACGGAGCCGGCGAGGTAGAGCTGGCGATCAAGCCCGGTGTCGCGGAGGAGCTTCTCGAGGCGCGGGCAGAGCGACATGATGGCGAGCTTGCCGCCGAACTGCTCGCAGTGGCGGGAGGCGGTGATCATGGCGTTGATCCAGGCGCAGGAGAAGTCGGTGACCTGCGTCATGTCGAGCGCGAGACGGCCCCCCGTGAGCCGGGCGAGCGCGATGAGCTCGGGACCGAGCTGAGCGGCGTGGGCTTCGCGGAGATTTGGCGCAATGAAAGTGACGACCGTGGCATAGGGGAGGCGATCGACGGCCATGAAGCGGTCGCGCGGAAATTGCCGAGGCCCCGGCGACGACGCGTCAGCGCGGAGAGGCCGCTCATCGCTGGGCGCCGTCTGACCCGGGGCCGTTTTTCGCTGCCCCGCGCCGAGTGCACCATCCAATAAAGCGTCCGAATCCAAGAAAATGTCCATCAGAAGCTCTCCACCGCCCGAGGGCGTCAAAGTTGACGCCCGACGCGGCATCCCCAGTTCGGGCAACGAAAGAGCCCGGGGGCGGAGCCGCGGCGAACGCCTTCCCGCTTCAAGGAAGTCAATGAAGGTGGCGTATTGCAAGCCCCGGAACGGGGCGCGGCGGCGAGCCATGCGCTTCTGCTCCATCTGTGCGGGGTGTAGGGGCCCCGCGGGTGTTTTCGGTCTTGTGTGTTGGGCGAACCTCTCGGCTGCCGGAACGACTAGATACCCACGATCGGTGGAGCCGTCGCTCCCGCACGAGAAAAATCCGGGGCCCGCACCGGGGTCCCGCTACGCTGGGCGACCCCGCCACTGATTGGGAAACGTCCCCGTCGGGTTTCGTGACCCGGGGCGTGCTTGTGAAGGAGAAGCCGGCTGCATGATCAGCATCCGCAAAATCAGCAAGCGTTACGGAACGGGATCGGCCTCGATCCTTGCCGTTGACGGCGTGAGCCTTGAGGTCGGGCCCGGTGAGGTGCTCGGCTTCCTCGGGCCCAACGGCGCCGGGAAATCCACGACCATGAAGATGGTCACGGGCTTTCTGACCCCGACCAGCGGCACGGCGGTGGTCTGCGGCCACGACGTGGTCGATGACCCGGTCGGCGTGAAGCGGGCGATCGGCTATCTGCCCGAAGGCGCTCCCAACTACCCGGACATGACGCCCGCGGCCTTCCTCGATTTCATCGGGCAGGTGCGCGGATTCGCTGGCGCGGAGAAGCGCCGACGCATCGACGCGGTGGTGGAGCGCGTGCACATCGGGGGCGTGATGCGCCAGCCGATCGAGACGCTCTCGAAGGGATTCAAGCGGCGCGTGGGGCTCGCCCAGGCCATGCTGCACGAGCCGCCGGTGCTGATTCTCGACGAGCCGACGGACGGGCTGGATCCGAATCAGAAGCACGACGTGCGCAACGTCATCCGCGAACTGGCCTCGCGCGGCGATGTGAACTCGGGGCGCGCCGTGGTGCTGAGCACGCACATTCTCGAAGAAGTCGAGGCGATCTGCACGCGGGCGGTGATCATCGCCAAGGGGAAGGTGCTGGTCGACGGCACGCCCGCGCAGCTTCGCGCGATGAGCCGCTACCACAACGCTGTGACGCTGACGCTGGTTTCGCCGGTGACGGGCACGGGCGAGCCGATCAACCTCGCGGGTGAACTGGGCTCCATCAAATGGGTGGCGCAGGTGGAGGATCAGGGTGTGCGGCACGTCCCGGTCTCCGCGGCCGGTCCGGGCGGGCCTCGGCAGACCTGCACGCTCGTGCCCAAGGGCGGTCGGCCCCTGCTGGCGGATGTGACGAGCCTGGCCAAGAGCAAGGGATGGGCGATTGAGACCATCGCCGTGGAGGGCGGGCGGCTGGACGACGTCTTCCGCGAGTTGACACTCGGGGATGAGCCGCGGGAAGCGGTGCGGGCGGGAGGTGCGGCATGATCGGTCTTCTTCCCGTGTTCCGGCGCGAGTTGAGCGGGTACTTCACCACGCCGGTGGCGCTGGTGTTCATCGTCATCTTCCTGTTTCTGGCCGGTGTGTTCACCTTTCAGCTCGGCCGCTTCTTCGAGCGTGGGCAGGCGGACATGGTGGTGTTCTTCACCTTCCATCCCTGGCTGTACTTGTTCCTGATCCCCGCGATCTCGATGCGTCTGTGGGCGGAGGAACGCAAGACGGGCACGATCGAACTGCTGCTGACGTTGCCGGTCTCGCTTTCGGCGGCGGTGGTGGGCAAGTTCCTCGCGGCCTGGGCCTTCGCCGGGATCGCGCTGGGCTTGACATTCCCCTTGTGGATCACCGTGAACTACCTCGGCAATCCCGACAACGGCGTGATTCTGGCGGGCTACCTCGGCAGCCTGCTCATGGCGGGAGCGTTCCTGGCGATCGGCTCGTGCATCAGCGCCGCGACCAAGAGCCAGGTCATCGCGTTCATCGTGTCGGTGGTGATCTGCCTGCTATTCATGCTCGCCGGGCTCAAGGAAGTGCAGGCCTTCGTGACGGGGTGGCTGCCGCAGGAAGCGGTGAAGGTGGTGGGGTCGTTCAGCTTCCTTACGCGGTTCGAGGCGATCTCGAAGGGCGTGCTGGACGTTCGCGATGTGCTGTTCTTCGCGTCGATCATCGGCGTGTTCGTGGCGGCCACGGGCGTGGTGGTGAATATGAAGAAGGCGGAGTAAGGCGTTTCGGCGGGACAAAGAACCATGAATGCAAAGATTTCCGGCATCCTGTCGCTCGTGCTGCTGGCGATTCTGCTGGTCGCGGTCAACGTGCTGGCGGGCGCGGGGCTCCGTTCGGCGCGGCTCGATCTCACGTCCGGTCGGCTGTACACGCTGACCGAGGGGTCGAAGAACATTGCCCGAAAGCCCGCCGAGCCCGTGACACTCACGTTCTACTTCTCGGCGAAAGTGGCGCAGGGGCGGCCCCAGTTTGAGTCGATCGCGGCGCGCATCGGCGAACTGCTCGACGAGTTCGCGCGGGCATCGGGCGGCAAAGTCATCGTCCGGACCGTCGATCCCGAGGCGTTCAGCGAGGAAGAAGACCGCGCGGTGCAGGCGGGCCTGACCGGCGTCCCGGCGGGAAACGGCGATTCGCTCTACCTGGGGCTGGTCGGCACGAACACCATCGGCGGGCGCGAGGTCATCCCGCTGTTTGACGTCGCCAACGAGCGGTTCATCGAGTACGACATCGCCCGCGTGATCCAGTCGCTTTCGCTCGACAAGAAACCGGTTGTCTCGGTGGTGAGCAGCCTCGACCTGGCGGGCGGCTTCATGATGGATCCGCGGACCAACCAGCCGGTGCGGAAGCCGGGCTGGGGATTCATCCGCGAACTCAAGCAGCTTTACGACGTTCGGACGCTCCAGCCCGACAGCCTGGTGATCCCGCCGGAGACGACCGTGCTGCTGGTGGTGCATCCGAAGAACTTCAACATCAAGGCGCAGTACGCGATCGATCAGTACGTGCTGAAAGGCGGCAACGCGATCGTCTTTGTCGATCCGCTCTGCATGGCGGACGATGCCGCGCAGCAGAGCCGCATGCAGCCGAGCGCGGCGGACCTGTCATCGAATCTCGAGAGCCTGTTTGCCGCCTGGGGGGTGGGTTTCGATACCGCACAGATCGCCGCGGACGCCTCCATGGGCACGCGGCTGATCGCCGGACAGGGGAACCGGCAGCAGCAGATCGTGTTCCCCCCCTACATCAGCGTCGATTCTCGGGGCCTGAACAAGTCTGATCCGGCGACGGGCAAGCTCACTTCGGTGAACTTCGCGATGGCGGGGGTGCTGACGGCCAAGCCTCCGGCGGACCCGTCGAACAAGGGCGGCGAGCTGACGCCGATCATCGAGACGACGGACAACGCCGAGGTTCTGCAGGCGTCGGCGATGCTGGCGCTGACCGATCCGAACAGCGTGCTGGCGAACTTCAAGTCCGGCGGGAAAAAGCTCACGCTCGCGGCACGGCTGACCGGCAAGCTGAAATCGGCGTTTCCGCAGGGCGACCCGGGCGCCGCGCAGGCGGCCGACGCCAAGCAGGGGCCCGCCGAGCCGTCCGCGGGCGAGTCGCTGAAGGAGTCGGCCAAGCCTGCGGGCGTGATCATCGTGAGCGATGTGGATCTGCTTTCCGACCGCATGTGGATCCAGAACTCGATGTTCGGCGCGATGAAATCGGCGGACAACATCGATTTCCTGACCACGGCGATCGACACCTTTGTCGGCAGCGGCGATCTGCTGGGCGTGCGAGCCCGGGGCGAGTACCTCCGGCCGTTCACGCGGGTGGAAGAGATTCAGCGCTCGGCCGAGCAGAAGTTCCGCGCCGAGCAGGAGCAGCTCAAGCAGAAGCAGGCCGCGACCGAGCAGCAGATCATGGAGATCCAGCAGAAGCGCCCGGACGCCCCCGAGAACGGCGCGATCATCCTGACCGACGAGCAGATGAAAAAGATCGAGGCGCTGCGAGCCGAGGCGGTGGAGACGCGCAAGCAGCTCCGCAAGGTGCAGTTCAATCTGAACCAGGACGTGGAAAAGCTCGGTCAGTGGGTGAAGCTGATCAACATCGGCCTGGTGCCCATCGTGGTGATGGTCATCGCCTTGTTGTGGGCGCTGGTGCGCCTGGCCGGAAGGAAGTCGGCCCGCTCGCGGGCATCGTGAGGCTGTGAGGGACTGGCATGAGTGCAACGAAGGTTCGCAATCTGGCGATCGCAACGGCTCTGGTCGTTGGTGGGGCGTTCTTCGCGGTGCGGGGGCGCAACGCCGGCCCGGAGATCCCCGCGCCGGGCCCGGCGATCCCGGGTCTCAAGACCAATCTGAACAACGTCGCGACCGTGAACATCTTGAAGAGCAGCGGCTCGGTCGCGCTGGCGCGATCCGGGTCTGGGGCGGAATCGCAGTGGGTGGTTCCGGCCAAGGGCGGCTATCCGGCCGATGTCGATCGCGTCCGCAACCTGCTGATCCAACTGGCCAATCTCGAACTGGCGGACCCGCAGACCGCCAACCCGGAGAACTACGCGAAGCTCGGCGTGCAGGATGTTGCGCCAGATGGCAAGTCGGGCAAAGCGGAGGGCGAATCAAAAGCGACGGCGCCCACCAGCGCGCTGGTGGAAGTGAAAGACGCCTCCGGCAAAACGCTGGGATCGATCATCATCGGGAACGCGTCCAACATGGGCAGCGCCACGCTGGATCGGCCTCTGGAATCCGGCCAGTTCGTTCGCCGCCCCGGCTCGCCTCAGTCCTGGTTGAGCCGCGGCACGATCTACGTCGATGCCGAGCCGATGAACTGGGTCGATCGCAAGATCGTGGGAATCGCGCGCGATCGGGTAAAGAGCGTGTCCATCCGCAGGAGCGCCAGCGGCCCGGCCAGCCCGGAAGGTCACGGCGAGCCTGACTTGTTCATTTCGCGCGCGGACAAGCAGGCCCCGGCGTTCGAATCAGCGGCGCTGCCGCCGGATGCAAAGCTCAAGCCCAACGAAGCCCTCGACGGCGCGGTGCAGACGATCGCGTATCTGGGCATGGATGACGTGATCAAGGATCCGGGTGGCGTGATCGGCGGCGCGGATTCCGGCGCGGGCCCGGACGGGGCGCACCCCGCGACCGCAACCATTGAAACCTTCGACGGCCTGGTCGTGACGATCAAGACCGGCTTCCGCGACGGAAAGTGGTGGGCGCAGGTGGCTGCGGATGCCGCGGCCGACGCTCTCCAGCCCGAGGCGAAGCCGGACGGTCCCGCTCCGACAGACCCGAAGAAAGAGGCGGCGGAGCTCAACAAGAAACTGGGCGGCTGGCTCTACGCGATTTCGCAGTTTGATGCCAAGCGTCTGAGCTCGAGCCTCAAGGACATGATCGCCCCCCCGGAGGTGGAGCATGCTCCGCCGGCGATCGGGCCGGCGACGCCCGGCGCGGGCCCCGCTCCCGATCACGGTTCCAATCTCTCCCCCGATCAGGGCACGCCCTTGCCCGCGAGGCCCCAGCAGCCCGACTTTCCTGCGCCGACGCCGAAATGAACCGAGTTCGGAAGGTGCAAACAAAAACCCGCCGCGGAAGCGGCGGGGCCTGTTTCATTGGATGAAGCGGACTTAGGCCTCGACCTTCGTGCCGGTGAAGCGGGGCTTCGCCACGACCACGGAATTGGCGATGGGCGCAACGGCGACGGGCTTGGCCCGGGAGGCGGGCTCCTCGAGGCTCTCGCGCATGAGGCGGCCGATCTTGAACTTCACCGTGCGCTTGGCCGGAACCTCGACGCGTTCGAGCGTCTTGGGGTTCTGGGCGGAGCGGGCGGCGCGCTGCTTGACTTCAAAGACGCCGAAATCGCGGAACTCAAGGCGATTGCCACGCTGGAGTTCGGTGATGACCTGATCAAGAAACTCCTGAACGACCGTCTTCACGATTGGGCGCTTGATCTTGGCGCGAGCAGAGATGTGGTCGATCAGGTTCTTCTTGGTAATCGTTCGCATGGCCCTGTATTCCTGCGAAAGTCGCAAATGCTAAGAGCGAGGCATCGTTGCCCGGCCCGACTGTGACGTCCAACCGCATGCACAAGATTTCACGCTTGCCGCGTGGCTGGACCACGGCAGAGCGGAACGCGAACCGTTCCCGATCAAAGTCGATGACAAACAAATGGCGAAGTGTGTGTGCCCCGATTCATCGCCCAACCCCCAATCGCAAACCGGTGTTCTGAGCAGGCACGTGTCATGTTTCCAGAATCCCGGAGCAGGAGTATCCGCGATCCGGGAACGTTCGTCAAGCGAGAAGGCCTGTCGCAGCAAGAGTTTCGGATGATTCACAGAACGCCTTTCCGGACCCACAGGAATGTGGAAAATGAAGGCGTCGCGCTTGACTTGACCCCGCGAGTTGATCAGAAACGGACAACGGCGCCAAAGAACAGACCCGCGATGCCGCCGTCGTACGCGAACTGATCCGAGTCGCTGCCCCGGTGGAAATGGTTGACGAGATTGCGGTAGCCGATCTGCACGCCGACGTTGGTGATCGGGCGCCACATAAAGCCGACCGTGATGTCCCAGCTCCACGCGTAGTCGGTGCTGCCGGGCCATCCGCCCGCGCTCGTCTCGAGATCGATGGAGAACTGCTCGCCGATGTCCATCGTCCCCTTGACGCCCGCGATCGCCTGGCCGAAGAACTCGCTCTGCTCCGATGCCGCGGCACCCTGATTGAAATTGAACTGCAGGTCGTCGAGCCGTGCGCCCCCGAACACCTCGAGCCGGCCGAGGAATTTCACGGCGTCGCTCGCTTCGGGATCGCGCCGCCAGAACTCGTAACCGACCACCGGCTGGAACTCGTTCTGCTGCATCTTGGAGTAGACCTGGTTCCCGGGCACGAAGTTCACGGTGCCGAGCTGGCCCCCGACGTCCATGGTCTGCAGGCGGCTCTGCTCAAAGAAGAACGTGGTGAGCGTAAAACGCCACTTGCCGGTGCGGACGTGCAGGTCGCCCGCCGGGGTCAGGCGGGGATTGTCAAGATGCAGGTCGTTGATGGCAACCTGGCCGCTCGAAGCCGGGGCCCCGGCGATGCGCACCCGCCCGCTGATGCCCGCATACCACGCGGAAGGCTCGAACTGCAGATGCCATTCGGGGATCTTGGCATCGAGCGGAGCCGACTTGTCCTCGGCCTTTTGCTCCGGAGCCGGAACCGACTGCTCCACTTCGGGCTCGGCGAGACAGACGCTGCTGCAAACGGCAAGACCGAGGATGGCAAGGCGCATACGAGGCTCCGGGTCTGAAGAGCGGGGATCCGTCCGGGTTTCGACTTCCGGAGCCGGAGCGTAGCCGATCGGAGCATCCGTAGGCTTTGGTTGTGACCCCGACTTCACGCACACGGTGGGCCCTGGCGATCGAGACGAGCAATCCCTCGTCCTCACCCACAGGCGAATCCAGCGGCCCCAGCGTGGCGATTGCTCCGCTTCAAAGTGTTCAGGGCCGACACCGCCTGTCGTCGCCTTCCACGGTTGAACGGCTTCGCACCCCGGTTGCTCGCGAAGACGACCTGCTGCCCGCGATCGAGCGACTGACCCGGTCCCAGGGCGTGGGGGCCAAGGACATCGGCCTGGTCGCCGTATCAACCGGCCCCGGCGGCTTCACGGCCCTGCGTGTATCGGTGACGGTCGCCAAACTCATCGCCTATTCGGGTGGCGGGGTATGCGTCGGCGTGCCCAGCGCGTGCGTCGCGGCAGAAAGAGCCCGGGCTTCGGGACGGTTCGCGGTGCTGCTCGCCAGCAAGAGTGACTCAGCGTTTGCCACCATCTTCGAGCCCGGCTGGAACCGCGGCGAGGACGATCTCCATCCACCCCAAGGTCGTCTGGTCACGGCTGCAACGCTTTCCGATCTTGGCGTCACGCAGATCGTGGCCGACAGCCACCTCGTGCCCGCGATCCGAGCTCGCGCGGAACATCTCGGCGTGCCTGTCGTGCCGCCGCACTGGGATGCCGGAGCATGCCTGGAACTGGCGTTGCGTCTGGCCCCTGTCACTCCGGATGAGCTGCTTCCTCTTTATCCACGGGAAGCGGAAGCGGTCACGTTGTGGAAGAAGCGCCACGGCGGGTGAGATCAATCTTGCGCGGTTGGTCGCGGGAAACGCACGCCCCTTTTTCATGCTGCGCGTGTTTGGGTGAAATGCCTGAAGTCGCCCGGCCCGGGGATCGATGGAAGCCCGAGAACCTTTCTTTTCGCACGCACGGCCGGACACGCGCCGGGAGGCCTGCATGAATCGGACGGACGCATCGGACGGGGCTTCGGAGTCGAGCGAGCATCTTGCCGACAAGCGGATCTTCACGACCGGCGAGGCCGCGGCGCTGTGCAAAGTGAGCCAGCAGACCATCATCCGCTGTTTCGATGCGGGGCGCCTGACCGGCTTCCGCGTTCCCGGTTCGAAATTCCGCCGGATCCCGCGGGATGAGCTCATCCGCTTCATGCGCGCCAGCGGCATCCCCACCGACGCGCTCACGACCGAATCCGGCGCGGTCGAGCGCAAACGCGTGCTAATCGTCGACGACGACCCCGCATTCCTCAAGCTCGCCGAGCACGCCTTTGCGCACGACGACCGCTACGAAGTGCGCACCGCGAACAACGGGTATGACGCGGGACTGCTCACCGAGAGCTTCCGCCCTGACGCGATCGTCCTCGACCTGATGCTGCCCGATGTGCCCGGCAACGTCGTCTGCTCACGCATCCGTTCCCGCGATGATCTGCGAAACTGCCGCATCCTCGGGGTTACGGCCTCGAGCAGCGATCAGGAGATCCGGTCGATGTCGGCCGCGGGCATCAACGCCATGCTGCTCAAGCCGTTCGCGCCGCCCGCGCTCCGCGCGAAAATCGATGAACTGCTTGGGATCGAGCGGGGCCCGCTCGCCGCGGCGGCGTAAGTCATGTCGAACACAATTCGTTCCATGCCAGAGTGTCCGAGCCCCGAGCAGGTCCGCCTGATCCTGAGGCAGATTCCCATGCTCCCGGCGCTGGCGCCGGTGGCGTCGAAACTGCTCGCCCTGCAGGACGAGTCCAAGGTCGATCTCGCCGAGGTCGCCCGAATGGTCGAGACCGATCCGGTCCTCTCGGGCCGGATCCTGGGCCTGTGCCGGCGCGCCGACAAAGGCGTGTCGGAGAAGATCACGTCGGTCCGGCGCGCGGTCGTGCTCGTCGGTTTGAGTGCCGTGAAGAGCGCGGTGCTGGGCGCGAGCGCCTTCTCGGTGTTCTCGGAAGAAAGCCCGCCCGCCGCTCGCTTCGATCGCGCCGGCTTCTGGAAATACTGCGTCTGCGTCGCCTGCACGGCGGAACTGCTCGCGGTCGCAAACCGTTCGGCCCTGCGGATCCCGGCCGAAGAAGCCTTTGTCGCCGGCCTGCTGCACGCGGTCGGCAAACTCGTGCTCGATCACGTGCTCCCCAAGGCGTACGGGCGCGTGATCGACCTCGCCCGGCGCGAGTGCGAGTCGAGCGCTGCCATCGAGCGCCGGATCCTGGGCGTCGATTACCACGAGGCGGGCAAAAGGCTGGCCGAGCACTGGGAACTCCCCCCGGCGCTCACCGAAGTCATGCTGCTGCACGCAACGCCTTTCGACGAACTGCCGGATTCCGAGCATCGCGGGCTCATCGGGCTCGTCGCGGGGAGCGCCGCGTTTGTCCGCACGCTGGGACTGGGCTGGAGCGGGGATTTCTCCGAGCCACCGAAGATCCCCATGCTGCTGCCCGCGGCCAACATCCGTCCGCCGGATATGTCCGAGTTCGGCGAGAAGCTTCTCCGGGCCGTGAGCGACCGCCTCGGCGCGCTCGGGCTGTCCAACGCCGGGCCCTCGGCGCTGGCGATCGAATCCATCATGGAAACGACGCGCGAGAACCGCGGCCTGCTCCAGAGCGTGCGCGACCTGACGCACGCGGCGCGTGGCACATCGTCGCCCGACGATGTGGCGCTTGCCAGCACGACCGACCTGCGCATGCTCGCCGATGCGGGCCGCCGGGCGCGTCAGAGCCTCTCCGTGGTCACTTCCAAGACCCAACTCCTGGCGATGCGCCTGCACGACGCCCGGGACCGGGCCGCGGCGCTGGCCATTGTCGAAGCCTCGCGGGAACTTGAATCAATTCTGGAAACCGCGACACGGGGCAGCGCAGAAGCGACCCCTCCCGACCTGGAAACCGCGCCGAACTCGGCTTCCGCCCTCAACTGAGACAAAAGTCGCCCTCCCGGTGCGCCGAAAACCAAGTGCGGACCTTCCCGCACACAGGACGCACCGACCATGCCCGCCAAGAAGATCAAGGCGAATCGAGCCACCCAGAGCCACGAAAAGTCCCAGCCGGTGGGCTCGCCCCCGGTGGTGCTGATCGCGCACCCGGTCGGCGCCCGTCGCGAGGCGATCGTCCGCTCGATCACCGCCTGCGGCTACGAAGCCCGCGCGCTCCCGACGGCTTCGGCCACGGAAGAAGCGATCGAGATGGGCATCGGCACCGTGCTGCTGGTCGCCGAGGCCTTCGCCGACAGCATCCCCTCGATCCGCACGGTCGAGACCGTCTTCCTGCTCTGTGAAAAGGCGGACGTGCGTGCGGCCCGTCGCGCCATGGAACTGCGGCTCGACGACCTGGTGGAAGAAAAGAGCGACTTCGTGGACTTCGGCGGCATGCTCCAGCGCGCCGAGGCCGCCCGTTCGCAGGCAGGCCGGCGCGAACGCCGGCTCCGGGGCCTGTGCCGCAAGCTGAACGATTCCCGCCGCGAGCTCTCGCGCGAACTCAACCGGTTGTGCTCGGAAATGACGCAGTCCTACGCCGACCTGGCCGGCAAGATCGACACCGTCGCGATCGTGGGCGAGTTCACGGGGCTGATCCGCCAGGAACTCGAACTCGAGAGCCTGATGCGGACAAGCCTCGAGTTTCTGCTCGCCAAGCTCGGCTCGACCAACGCGGCGCTCTTCCTTCCCTCGAGCAGCGGCGACTGGACCTTGGGCGCCTACGTGAACTACGACCGTGCCCGCGACTCCGCCGAGATGATGCTCGATCACCTCGCCGACACGGTTCCCTGCCGCCTCGATGAACTCGGGGCCACCGTGCGTCTCGACAGCGAGGCCGAGCTGCGCAAGGCCCTTCCCGGCGCCGCGGAGTGGATCAGCGACTGCACCGTGATCGGCGCTCCCGCCCGTCACGAGGACGAAACGCTCGCCTGCATCGTGCTCTTCCGCGACCGCAACACGCCCTTCCCCGAACACGCCCGCGGCACCATCGAAGCGATCTCACGCGTGTTGGCCAGCCAGTTCGGCCGCGTGATCAAGGTGCATCACCGCCACCTCCCCAAGGAAGAATGGGCCAGCCCCGGCGACGCGTTCCCGTCGCACGAGGAAATGGAAGACCAGGACGATCGCGACCTGCTCGCCTGAGTTACTTCGGCTTCTTGAAGATGTCCTTGATCACGTCCACCACCTTCTCGGGGTTGACGTTCTTCAGGAAGTTCTTTCCGAACAGCTCCAGGTCCGGTGTCGTGCGGGTGTTGCCCAGCGGGCCGCTCGTGCGGAACGGAACCATCGTCGTCTGATTGATGACGTTCCCGGCCGTCCCGACGCCCGGGATGCGGCTGAACAGCTTCGCGGTGTCGTCCGCCAGCTGCCCGAACGGAACCCACGTGATCAGGTCCATGCGGCTCTGGGGCAGATCGACCGTGCCCTCCATTTCGACATTGAACTCTCCGATCGGGAAAGCCCAGCGCGGGTAGGTCATGACGCCGTTGGTAAACGTGAGGTCGAGCGGCTTGAGACGCTGGAGCAGCTTGCCCTCCTCGCGTGCCTTGACGGCGCGGAGGATGGCGCTGAACGGACCGGAGACCTTGAATCGCGCATCGCCCGGTTCGACGTTCAGCACGCCGTTCAACTTTCGGACATCGCCGTCGAGCGGGATCGCCAGTTGCTTCGACGAGATCACCGTCTGCTTGTCCTCGTAGCGTTTCTCCACGTCGGCGACGAGCGGCATCACTTCGGACAGCCGCTTCTGGAGGCCCAGATCAACCCGCCGGATGATGATGTTGAGCGGCGCGACGAGCACGCCGTTCTGCGCCACACCCTGGAGAGACATCTCCGCCCGCGGCTTCTTGACCGTGGCGCCGTTCTCGGTCACGTTGCCGGTCTCCGTGCTGACCGCTGCGAAGGCGATCGTCCCGCCGGCCTTGGAGAAATTCTGCGCGTCCAGACCGACCGTGATGCTCGGCCCCAGGATTTCACCGGGCAGGCCGTTGCGGACGCTGAACGCATCGACCAGCGCGGAGGGGATCGACTGGATCTGTCCCTTGGCGGTGAGCACCGCGTTGCTCGCGTCGACAACGCCCGACGGCGAGGCGATGTTGGAAATCGATCCCTTCAGCCCGCCGCCGCCCGGCGGCGCCTTGGAAAGATCCGGAACGATGGCGAGTTTCGCAAACGAGAGATCAAACGCGATCGTGACGGGCGATCCGCTGCCCGACTGCAGCTTGAGAACGCCATCTCCCATCTGCGTCCGGACGGAACGGGTATCGACCAGCTCCATCGAGGGGATTCTCGCCGTCGCATCGAGCGCGAAGATGCCCGGGTAGGCGGGGCCTTGCACGCCCTTGTCCGGGTTGGTTCGAGCGGCGACCGCGCGCGTGAGCACGAGCTCGACGCGTGTGGGAGAAGCGAGACTCAGGTCGCTGTCCTTGCCGCCCTGACCCTTGCCGAGCACGAAACGATCGAACCACGCGGGCTCGATGGTCCACAGCAACGGCTCCGCCGCTTCCAGCGAGATGCGATCGCCCTGCGCCTTGGCGTGCAGCGGACGCTTGATCTCGAGGTGCTGCGACGAAAGCGTGAGATCCGCGGCAATATCCGCGGCGCCGATCGCTTCACCCAGCGCGGTCGGTTTGCCGCCGGGCGGAGCGATGCGCGTGGTCGCGGTGAGATTGGCCGCCGGGCCCAGCGTGCCCGAGACGAGCCCGGGCTGATTGATGGCACGGTCCACACCCACCGTGTTGAGGTCGATGATCTTGAGCTCAACCTGGGCCGGGCCGTTCAGCAAGAGCCCCGCGGCAAGCGGCGCATTCGCACGGGCTTCCAGCTTCCCCATGCCCGTGCCGTCGGCCGAGAGCAGCCCGCCCGTCGCGACAACCGCGGCCTCGCCCTGACCGTTCGCCGGCGCGAGCGCCGCGAGCGGGAAAGACGAATCAACCGCAAAGTCCTGCACGCCGTACGCCTGTGCGCCCGATTGCACGATCGCCTGTCCGGGAACAGTGAGCCGGGACTTCAGCACGCCTGCTTTCGCAAAGTCGGGCGAGCCCTTCGCGTCGAGCGGGATGGTCACCGTCTCGCTCTTGAGCGTGAACGCCACGGGAGCGCGCAAACGGGGCTTGTCGGCGCCCGCGCCGCCCAGCGATTCGAGCAGCGTCGGCGCGAGCGTGCCGGAACCATCCAGGCCGAACTGGATCGAAGCCGGCTCGAGTCTCCCGCTGGTGGCGAATTTCAGCCGCGGGCTTTCGAGACGAGCCTGGAAAGCGCCCGCGTTGGCAGTCTTTGCATCCGGCTTCAGCTCCGCGCTCAGATTCATCGCGTCGCCAACCGCCTCGCGCACGAGCGCGCCAACATTGGAATCCCCCGAGCGCGGAAGAATCTCCGCAACAGAGCTCGGGATGCCGTTCACTTCCACTGTTGCCGAGGCCAGCGCGTTCAGACCGCCGGCCGCCATCGCCCCGGTGGGGGTGAACAGGGGGCGGGTCTGCACGTCGGACTGAAGCTGCACGGGTGCGCCGTTGATGCTCGGGCTGGCGGCAACCTTGACGTTTGCGCCGGTGCCCGGCGCGACCGAGAGATCAGCCTGCAACGAAGTGAGTTCGAGCGCGACGGGCCGGCCCGGCGTCTGGTTCGCGCCGGCAGGCAGCGCGGCCGCGAGCGACCAGTCGCTGAGCTCGGCCGTGGCCTTGGCCGAGAGCTGATCCAGCCGGGGCTTCCGCGTGCCCGTCTCGAGCGGCAAGCGCAGCGAGGAGAGCTTGGCGTACAGCACGCCCGAGGGACGGGTGAACTGAATGAGATCCGATTTCAGGGCGCGCGCCGCGAGCCGGCCGGCGCTGGCCAGCCGCACGCTCGCGCCGGCTTCACGCGTGACGAGTTCGCCTTCGGTCACCCGCAGCGCGGCCGACATCTGGGCAGAGGCCGCCGCGACCGTCAGATCGATGTCGTTCGCACCGCCTTCCGTGCGCGCAACGAGTTCCACATCGGCCGTGGGGCCAAAGTCCTGCGGCAGATCGACGCTCAGGCCCGAGTTGGCCAGTGCGCCCGCAACAAACGGCTGCAGGATTCCCGTTGAAGCGCCCTTGAGCGACACCTTGCCGTTGATCGACTTGGGCAAGCCCGAAACCGGTGCGCCGTTCGAATCCAGCAGGCCCGAGGCGATCATGTCCACCGCCAGCGTGCCGCCCGAGGAGGTCTGCCCGCCGGAGGTGATGCTCGAACTGCTGTCCGCCGTCAGCCGCAGGCTGCCCGCAAGATCATCCGAGGAAAGAGCGGCGCGAAGCGTTGGGATCGAGACCGCCGCGGGAGGCTGATTGTCCGCCAAGGTGAGGGTCGCATCGGTGTTCTCGATCGTGACCTTCGCATGCACCCGCGCGCCGCGCAGGTCGGGCGTCGAGGTCGGCAGTTTCATCGACAGCGTGTCCACCTGCACGGTCGCGCTGGGCGCGGTCCGGATCGCAAGCCCGCCCGAGGCGCCCGGCGGCAGGAAGCGTTGCAGCACCGCCGCCATGCCCGGTGAATCCACGCGGGCGCTCGTCGGCTCGGGCAGCGAAAGCACGCCGTCCTTGAGCGCGAGTTTCACATCGGCTTTGGCCTGAGGGGCCCGCAAGGCAAGCGATGCGCTGCCGCCGTTGAAATCGCCGTTGGCGCTCGCTTGCACCGTGAGCGTGTCGCCCAGGATCTTCTGCAGCTGCTGATTCTGCCCAGTTGCCGCCGCGACCAGCGCATCAACCAGGGCAACCGACAACGCCTCGACATTCACCGAGGCGTCCACCTTGGGCGAGTTCTTCGCGAGCGTGACCGAATCCAAATGAACCGCGCCATCCGGTCCGGTCCACTGGTCAATCTTGACGCGGGCCGAAATCGGTGAGGCGCCCGATTTCGCATCAAACTGCAGCGTAATGGGCGATCCGAAGCGCACATCGGCCACCGACTTCACGTCGCGCAGTTCCGCGAT
>JAFEBN010000029.1 GCA_018242645.1 Planctomycetota bacterium
GTGTTGCCAAAAGCACAGCGGGCCGGCTTGGTCGGCCGGCCCGGAACGGTCAGTGGATCTGTTGGATCTCAACCGCGCGAAGGGGCAGCCGACGAGCTTTTCAGCTCTTTCGATTTGCCCTGTTTGGTCGCGTTCAGCATCATGAGATCGGGGGTTTGTGAAAATTCGGTCCGGCAATACAAGGCACGGCCCGGGCTCTCGTCAAGCGTGCCTCGCGCAAAGTGGGGAAGTTCACCGAGGTCGATGCCCCTCTAAGCCCCCAGCTCGTTCCGCAGGCCCTCGACTGTCTTCTTGGCGTCGCCGAAGAGCAATTGCGTGTTGGGTCTGAAGAACAGAGGGTTATCGATGCCCGCGTATCCGCTGGCCATGCCACGCTTCATCACGATCACCGTGCCGGCTTTCCACACTTCGATGACGGGCATGCCCGCGATGGGGCTGTTGGGGTCTTCGTACGCGCTGGGATTCACGATGTCATTGGCGCCGATGACCAGCACAAGGTCGGTCTCGGGCATGTCGTCGTTGATTTCTTCCATTTCGAGCACGATGTCGTACGGGATGTCGGCTTCGGCCAGCAGCACGTTCATGTGTCCCGGCAAGCGTCCCGCGACGGGGTGGATTGCGAAGCGGACCTTGGCGCCGCGCTCGCGCAGTTTTTTCACGACATCCGACAGCGCGTGCTGGGCCTGCGCCACCGCGAGCCCATATCCGGGCACGATGACAATGGACTTGGCTTCGCGCAGACGCTCCGCCGCAGCGGCGAGATCGATCGAGCGAACCTCGCCCTGGGGCGATGCGCCGCTCGGCGCGGACCCCTCGGTTGCTCCGAAGCCTCCCAGGATGACGCTGGCGATGGAGCGGTTCATGCCCCGGCACATGATGTAGCTCAGAATCGCACCGCTGCTCCCGACGAGCGCGCCTGTGATGATCAGAAGATCGTTGTTGAGCATGAAACCGGCCGCCGCGGCGGCCCAGCCCGAGTAACTGTTCAGCATGGAGACGACGACGGGCATGTCGGCGCCGCCGATCGCCATGACCGAATGGGCTCCGAGAACGCCCGTCACCGCGATCGCGATGAGCAAGGGCCAGAGGCCGCCGTGCTCCCACTCACGGAAGAACCAGACCCCCAGCGCGAACGTCACAACAAGCATCATGAGATTGAGCAGGTGGCGGGCCGGCAGCATGAGCGGCTTACCGGACATCAGCCCCTGGAGCTTGGCGAAGGCGATGACGGAGCCCGTAAACGTGATCGCGCCGATGCAAATCCCGATGAAGATCTCGGCCAGGTGGATGTTGCGTTCGGCCGCGCTGAGCGGATGCCCGGGTCCGAGGTATGTCGAGAGGCCGACCAGCACCGCGGCGGCTCCAACAAAGCTGTGGAGAATCGCGACGAGCTGGGGCATCGCGGTCATCTGGACGCGTCTGGCCAGCACGCCGCCGATGATGGCGCCGGGCACGAGAGCTGCCATGAGCATGCCGTAGCCGCTGAAATCTTCGCGGATGGCGGTCGCGAGCAGGGCGATGAGCATGCCGACGATGCCGAGCGCGTTGCCGCGGCGGGCGGACTCCTGCCTGGAAAGTCCGGCGAGGCTGAGAATGAACAGCACGCTGGCGACGATGTAGCCGATGTTGGAGAGGCCTTCACGCATGGCTAGTTGTTCCTCCGGAACATCGCGAGCATGCGCTGCGTGACGAGGAAACCGCCTGCGACGTTGATGGTGGCGATCAGCACCGCGACCGCGCCGAGGATCGCGGCGAGGGACGTCGGCGGGCCCGAGAGCTGCAGCATTCCTCCGATCAGGATGATGCCGCTGATGGCATTAGTGACGCTCATCAGAGGCGTGTGCAGCGCGGGCTTGACATTCCAGATGACTTGCCAGCCGACGAAACACGCCAGGACAAAGATCGTGAAGTGGCTGAGGAAAGAAGGTGGTGCGATCGCGGCCAGCCCGACGGCGGCCCCTGCGGCGAGCGCCACACCGAGCCACACGGCGGCGGGCGCCGGTGCGTGCGCGCTCGGCGCATGGGATGTGTGTTCGGTCTTGGGCGCGGTCGCTGCCACGCCGGGCTCAGGCGGCGGGACGGGCGCGGCTTGTGGCGGCGGCGGTGGGGGCCAGGTGACCCGGCCATCGCGGGTCACCATGGCGCCGCGGACCACAAAGTCTGATTCGTCAATTTGGATCTTGCCTTCGCGGGAAATCTCTTCCAGAAAGGCGGCCACGGTGGCACCGTAGAGCTGGCTTGAGAGGCTGGCGACGCGACTGGGCAGGTCGGTGTATCCGACGATGGTGACGCCTTTGTGTGTGACCACCTCGCCTGGTCGCGTCATCGCGCAGTTGCCGCCCTGTTCGGCGGCAAGGTCAACGATGACCGAGCCGGCCTTCATGCTCTCGACCATGCCCGCGGTGATGAGTTTGGGGGCCGGTTTCCCGGGGATCAGCGCGGTTGTGATGATGATGTCGACTTCCATCGCCTGGGCGGCAAAGAGCGCCATCTCGGCCTTGAGAAACGCATCGCTCATCTCCTTTGCATAGCCGCCCTTGCCTTCGGCCTCTTCGTGGACGGTGAGTTCCAGGTACTCCGCGCCCATGCTCTTCACCTGGTCGCGGGTTGCGGAGCGCGGGTCGAAGGCGCGGACGATGGCACCCAGCGAGCGCGCGGCGCCGATCGCCGCGAGACCCGCTACTCCGGCGCCGATCACGAGCACCTTGGCGGGGTCGATCTTGCCCGCGGCGGTCATCTGTCCCGTGAAGAAGCGGGGAAAGAACTGGGCCGCTTCGATGACCGCGCGATAACCGGCGATATTGGCCATCGCCGACAGTGCGTCCATCTTCTGCGCGCGTGTGACGCGGGGGACGCAGTCCATGCCGAAGGCCGTGACCTTGCGGGCCGCGAGCTTGTCGAGCAGGTCACGATGCTGCGCCGGCCAGACGAAGCTGATCAGGGTGGAGCCTGGGGCGAGCCATTCCACTTCATCGACGCTGCCCGCGGCGCCGGTTCTCGGCGGGCGGACCTTGAGCACGACGTCGGCAGAGGACAGGAGCGCTTTGGGGTCGTCAACGATTGTCGCGCCGGCTTCCTGATAGGCATTGTCGGCGATATCGGTGGCAAGACCTGCGCCGGCCTGGACGGCCACGTCGAAGCCCATTTTCCGCAGACGGATCACCGTTTGCGGGGTCGCGGCCACTCGTTTCTCGCCGGGATCGTTTTCTTTGGGGATTGCTATGCGCATGGTTGGATCGCCCTGTGGGCAGTCTATCGACCGGCGCCCGCCCCGAACATTGGACGACTCGCGCGGAACCTGATCTACTACGCATTCGTGCCCGCCGGCTCGCGGCGGAACGACTGGAGTTTCCCGTGGGTCAATTCACCGGCGTCCTTGGCATCTACGTGATGATCATGCTCGCTTTCGCGCTTTCCACGAACCGCGCGCGGGTTCCGTGGAGGCTGGTGCTGATCGGCGTGATGGTCGAGATTCTCGTAGCGGGCGCGATCCTGTGGGTGCCCGGGATCAAGGACGCATTCGAGATATTGGGTCGGATCGTCAACCGGATCATCGAGATGTCGGAGGCGGGCACGGACTTTGTGTTCGGGCCGGCGCTGCGTGATCCGTCCAAGCCGTGGGGCTTCATCTTTGCAGTCAAGGTGCTGCCGATCATCATCTTCTTTTCGGCGCTGATGAGCGTGCTCTACTACGTGGGCATCATGCAGCGGATCGTGGCGGTGCTGGCGTGGTGTCTGCGCAAGACACTCCGCGTCACCGGTGCGGAGGCGACGTGCATGGCGGCCAACATGTTCATTGGCCAGACGGAGGCGCCGCTGACGATCCGGCCGCTGATTCCCCGGATGACGAGGGCACAGCTCATGCTCGTGATGCTGGGGGGCTTTGCGCACATCGCCGGATCGGTGTTTGGGGCGTATGTGATGATGCTGGGGGGAACCAGCGATGCGAGCCGCGCGATGTTCGCGAAGCACTTGATTGCCGCCAGCGTGATGAGCGCTCCTGCCGCGTTTGTGATGGCCCGCATCATCGTGCCCGAGACGCAGCAACCGCCGGCGGAAGACGCTCAGAGTCTGCGGGCGGCGACGGAAGAGGATCATGCCAACGTGTTTGATGCTGCCGCGGGCGGCGCGACCACGGGGATGAAGCTCGCGGCGAACATCGCGGCGATGCTTATCGCCTTTGTCTCGCTGCTGGCGTTGATCAATCTGGGGCTGAGCTCGTTGTTCGAGGGTCTGCACATGATGGGCTGGCTGCGGGAGCACGGAGTGCCGGAGCCGTCATTGCAGGTGTTCCTCGGCAAGCTCTTCGCGCCGCTGGCATGGACGATGGGGATCGAATGGAAGGATGCGCCGCTCATAGGTTCGCTGCTGGGCGAAAAACTGATACTGACCGAGTTCGTGGCGTATCTGCATCTCGCCGACGCGATTCATGCGGTTCCGGGCGTTGCGGACCAGGGGGAAATTGTCAGCAGGCTGTCACCGCGGTCGGCGCAGATTGCGGCGTATGCACTCTGCGGCTTTGCGAACTTCGCTTCGATCGCGATCCAGATCGGCGGGTTGTCGGTGCTGGCTCCCTCGCGGCGCAAGGAGTTCGCTCAACTCGCGATGCGGGCAATGCTCGGGGGCGCACTGGCCACGCAGATGGTGGCCAGTGTTGCCAGCCTTTTCATTCCCTTGTGAGCATTACTTCGCGTCGGGCCTGGGGACGTCGGCGAACCACTCCACACGGCCGTTCGATACGTCGATCACGGCGCCGGCAACCTGGATGGCGCCGGTCGAGACCTTCTCTCGGATCAGCGGACTGGTTGCGTAGAGATCGCGCAGCGTTTGACGGACGTTCTCCTGGATGGCGAGCTTCTCGAGCTCGTCCGACGAGATTCCCGGGTTCTCGTTGCGCACGCGCTGCACCGCGGGCTCGATGCTTGTGATGAACGAATCGATGTTGGGCGTGACGCGAGCCCCCGCGCACGCGGCCTGCACCGCGCCGCACTTGGTATGTCCCATGACCACCAGCAGCGGCACGTGGAGCTTGTAGAGCGAGAATTCGACGCTCCCGGTCTCGTGCGGAGAGGTCACATTGCCCGCGACACGCACGACGAAGATTTCGCCAAAGCCCCGGTCAAAGACGCGCTCAACCGGGATGCGGGAGTCGGAGCAGGTAAGAACGGTTGCGAAAGGGTGCTGCCCTTTTTCGGCGGCGACCCGGAGGGTTTCGGCATCGGTTGCCGGTGCGAGCGGCCTTCCGGAAACGAAACGCTCGTTGCCGGCTTTGAGCGTGGCGAGCGCGTCGCCGCCGGTGACGGGGGCGGTCGCCGCTCCGGCCCCGTGATCGCCCGGGGAGCCCGAGTGAGCACAGCCCGAGACTGAAAGAGCAACCAGAATTGCCGCCAACGTGCGCAGGGAAAGCTTCATGCGTGTCTCCGGAATGACCCCGGCAGACTAACCGCAGCCGGCGTACTGCGGGGCTTCAGATCGGGAAATGTCCAATAAAGTCGTTTTCTGCAGGTTCTCGAGGCATGTGGGTCGGCAAAAAACCTTGTAAAGCAGGCGGTGCTTTCGGTATACTGGCGGCTCGGAAGGATTCCGGCTTTGAGCGAAGCACTGCTTGCCACCAAGACGACGACTCGTCTTCTTGACGCCCTCTTGGATCCGGCCAACGAGCCGGCGTGGGCGCAGATTGATGCGCGCTATCGCCCGGTCATTGCGGGACTTGCGCGCCGATTAGGGCTTCGCGAGAACGACGCAGATGAAGTCGCCCAGCAGGCGCTCTCGGAATTCGTCCGCGTGTATCGCGAAGGCCGCTACGACCGCACGAAGGGCCGCCTGAGCTCGTGGATCCTTGCGATCGCTCATCACACGGCACTGCGCATCGCCCGAACGAACAAGAAGAATCTTCTGCCCGGGGCCACCATCCTCTCTGAAGCGCCGGACGAGCAGGCCCTGCGCAATATCTGGACCGATGAACGCGACCGCGCGATTCTCGCACGAGCGATCTCAATGCTCCGCGACGAAACCGATGTGGACGACCGAACGCTGCAGGCATTCGAATTGGTCGCCCTCCGGGGTGTGCCCGCCGCGGAAGCCGCGGCACAGGCGGGCATGACCGTCGAACAGGTCTACGTCGCCAAGAGCCGTATGACCAAGAGGCTTCGGGAGGTCGTGCTGCAGTTGACAGAGGCGTTTGAGGAGGACGTATGACGCCTCCTCCTTCCAGCACGACGCCGAGCGAAGTGCCGGTTCCGCCTTCATCCGACACCATCGGCGAATGTCCGAGCATGGGCCAGATCGAAATGATGGCCAATGGCGAGGCGGCGAGCCCGGACGTCATGCGTCACATCGGCACGTGCGCCGACTGCAAGGAAAAGCTCCGGGCGGCACAAGAAGACGCCAGCTTCCTGACGCGGGTGCGGTCGCTCGCGGAGGACGGCCTGCCCCCGGTGGGCTCGCCGCGCATCCCCGGCTACGGCAATCTGCACGTCATCAGCTCCGGCTCGCAGGGCGTGGTGTACAAGGCGGTGCAGGAATCAACCTCGCGCACCGTCGCTATCAAGGTGATGATCGCCGGTGATACCGCCTCGGCCCGCCAGCGTGCGCGAGGCGAACGCGAGGCGGAGATTTCCGCTCGACTGCGCCATCCCAACATCGTCACCGTCTTTGAATCGCGCAAGCTCGGTGACGGACGCATCGCCGTCGTGATGGAGTTCATCGACGGTGTTCCGATCGACCGCTGGTATCCCAAGGGGGCCAACGACGAACTGCGTCGGCGTGGCCTGCTGCGTGTGTTCCTCGATGTGTGCAACGCGATCCACCACGCCCACCTGAACGGCGTTATTCATCGCGATCTCAAGCCCGACAACATCCTGGTCACACCGGACGCGCGTCCGGTCGTGCTCGACTTTGGCATCGCCAAGGCCGGCGGCATCCGAACCACGCTCACAGGTGAATTTGCGGGTACCCCTGCCTATGCCTCGCCGGAGCAGGTGTCGGGCCGCTCGGACGTCGTGGACGCACTGACCGACGTGTATTCGCTCGGGGTTGTGCTCTACCGCTTGCTCTGCGGCCACATGCCCTACAGCATCGAAGGATCCATTTTCGACATCGCGACCACAATCAGCACGGTCGAGCCGGTGCCGATGCGATTCCACGACATCTCAATTTCGCCGGATCTGGAAGCAATCGTGCGGCGCGCAATGCGCAAGGACAAGACGCTCCGGTACCAGTCTGCCGCGGCGTTGGCACGCGACATCGAGCATTACCTTGAGGGCGCGCCCGTTGATGCGCGCAGCGGATCTGGCTGGTACGTTCTCCGCAAGGCGATTTCGCTGAATCGCAAGCGATTTTATCTGGCGGGTGCGGCAGCGGGGCTGGTCGTGCTCGCCGGCGCCGCGGTGGTCGCGAGCATGGCCAAGGCGATTGATGCCGCGCGATCCGCGAACCTGCAGCGAGAACAGGCGAAAGCCGAATCGATCCGTGCCCGCGCCGTTGCGGAGTTGCTTCGCGAAGCCTTGCCGAGCACCGACCCGGAACGGCCCGAGATCGCCGCGGCCGTGGGGTCGGGTCTGAGCCGGTTGTATTTCCGCCTCGAAACCGGCGCGTTTTCCGACAATCCGGAGATGGATCAGGCACTTCGCCGCATGTGGGGCGGCGTGTACACCGGTCTTGCCAATGGCAAGCCGATCGCTCAGATCGAGTACTCCGAGGTCTCGCTCCGCAACGGGCTCATGCACCTGCGCGAACTCCACGGCGCGGAACATGCAGAAATCGCGGCGACGCTGCACGACCTCGCGGGCGTGCTCATGGTCCGGCAGCGCTGGGGCGAAGCGGAGGAGGCCTGCCGCGAAGCGCTGCGGATGCGTGAAAAACTGGTCGGTGCATCAAGTATCGAGACTGCCGAATCCCGCACGTTGCTGGCCAAGATTCGCCTCAGCCTCGGGCGGCCTGACGAGGCGATGTACGAAGCGGGCATCGCGCAGCGATCGCTGGCGCAATTCCCGGAAGAACAGGTTGACCTGCAGATCGCCACGCTCTCGGCACTGCAGGCGCAGGTGCTGATGCAGAGCGCCGATTACCGTGCCGCGGAACCAAAAATCCGCGATGCGCTCATCCGTCGCCTGCGACGGTTGCCCCCGGAAGATCTTGAGCTGCAGGCATCCCTCGCGACAGCAGCAACGCTCATCGAAAAGTGCCCCGATTGTGATCTGGTCGGCGAGATCCAGAAGGTGTGGGGCGGGACGGGCGAGCCGGCCCTCGCTAACTTTCAACGGGATATCCCCATTCTCACGCTGCCCGATCGCGGCACCTATTGGAAGCCCATGGACCTTGGACGCACCCGCGCTCTCGGGCGGCTCGTGAAGCTGCAAGAGAGCATGCTGGGCGCGAACGACCCGGCGATCGTCCGCACGCTGATCTGTCAGCTTCGTGCCGCGGAGAGCGAATGCCGCCTCGATATCCGCGCATCGGCTGCACTCCGCGCCGCCGACATTCTTTCCAAGCGATTCGGTCCCAACGACAGCTCGGTGCTCGTCTGCGTCGAGCAAGCGGCCACCAACCTGGCTTTCAATGCGGAAGGCGAACGGTCCGTTGAATTGCAGAAGCGCGCGGTGGATATCTGGCAATCGCGTCCCGCCACCGTGCGCGACGGCCTGCTGTTCGCCAACTGTCGCCGGCGGCTGGGCTGGTACATGATCGCGGCGGGCAAGTACGCCGAAGCGCTTCCCGTACTGGAACAGGCTCAGAAAGAGATGGAGAGCGAGGTCGGCGGCCGTCATTACCTGGTCGCCCTCACCCGATCGCATCAGGCGATTTGCCTGGCGGAACTCGGCAAGCTCAAAGAAGCCGACGATAACGCCCGTTTCGCGGTCGAAATCCTCGCTCTCTGGCCAGCCACGCCGATCGACACCGCCTCGCACATCCGGTTTGCCCGAGGTCACGTCTTCCACAAGATGGGACGACATGATGAAGCCCATGGCGCATTGCTGCAGGCGTGGAAAGGATCCTATTGGACCGACACCGTCTCATCGCCCTGGCGGCGCATGCTGACCAACGATGTGATCGCGGGCCTCAAAGCCCGCGGAGAGACCGCAAACATGAACGCGTGGATCAGCGTCGCCGAGAAGCAGGGCGAAGCTGCAACAGCGGGCATGAAGTAGGGAAGGCACCCTCCGTCTGAAATCGGGTCGCAGTTGACGGGCGAGCTGCGTAGACGGTGCACGTCAATTTGCCTCAAAGTTCCACAATCTTGTGGTGGCTACTGAAGGCTGCAATTCCTAGAATGACTCGCGGGCGCGCACGCTGAAAGCTCCATGCTTGCGTGAGCGTCCGACGGGGCGGGGCGTTTGGGTTCGGAAGGCTCGGGTCTCGTGAAAGGGATCAGCCGCGTTCCGGGAGCGTCTGATGCCCGTCCGCAAGTTTCGACTGGCGCGGCGGGCCGTCTTGTGTCGCACGTGAGAGGAACGGGAAAAAGCAAGGGGATCGGGTGACCCGGGGAATGGGGTCACAACTGCCGACCGCGTGCCCCACGCGGCGGTTGTCGTGCGCCTGTACAGGCGGTCTTGGAAAGAGACGAGAAACTGATAGCGGGTGTCCTTCGGAATTCTCGGAGTGTGTGCATGGCCAGCGCATCATCGTCGCCCGACCCAGCCCCCGATCGCCGCGCCGGCCGAGGTCGGCCTGCGCCGGGATCGGCTCGACAGCCTTCGGCGGAAAAGACCAGCCTCGACCTTCGCCAGCTCCCTTCGAGCTCGGTGAGCCCGCGGTTTCTTGAGGCGTTCTCCTGGAAGGAAGCTCGTGACATGCTGGTCTGCTCGATCGCTGTGGGCCGCTCGCGTGCGCCGGGTACCGAGCACATGGAATGGGTCGCGGTGTGCAGCGAAACCCGCCCTGCGGCCCTGGTCGACGTGGGCTCGCACCTCAATGTCATGCTCGAAGCAGTCGAGGTCGGCAAACAAGACCTGCTGGACTTCATCGATCGCGTGTATACCGAGATGACCACCGACTGAGCGCTCCGCGCCCCGGGGCGGCCCTCCACCGTGTAGTCTGTGGCATGACCGATTCACGGCCCGGGCTTGCTCTGCACTGGAAAGTCCTGATCGCGCTCGCGATGGGCGTGCTCCTCGGCGCTGCGATCCACGAGTTCTGGACCGCATCGACCTGGTCACGCTTCGGCGTTGGCAATTCGGCCGACTTTCGCGCCTTCCGACCGAACCCTGCGAACGACGCTGCGGGTGCCGCGGCGGTCGTCATCCGCTTTGCCGCGGACCTGAACGACTTCGTCGGCCGGCTCTTCCTGCAGGCCCTGCGGTTCATCGCAGTGCCGATCGTTCTTTTCAGCCTGATCATCGCGGTCGCGGGTGTGGGGGACCTTCGCAAGATCGGTCGGATCGGCCTGAAGACTCTTCTGTGTTTCGGGGCCACACTCGTCATCGCCGTTACCATCGCTGTTGTCCTGGGCAAAGTTGTCGCCCCGGGCACGTTCGTGACGGCGCAGACCCGCGCCCACATTCTGGCGCAGTACGCGGGTGAAGCAACCCAGCGTGTCGCCACGGCGCACCAGCTCAAAGACCAGGGTGTCTGGGCCTACCTGCTCGGCATCATCCCGACCAATCCGTTCAACGCGTTCGCCAACGCCCAGATGATGCAGGTGGTTGCCTCGGCGTTTTTGCTCGGCATCGGCCTGACGCTCATCCCCCGTGAACGATCCGCCCCGGTCGTGGCGTTCTGCGAAGGTGTGACCGAGGCTGTGATGGCGCTGGTGCGGCTGATCATGTTCTTCGCGCCGCTGGCCGTCTTCTGCCTCATCGTCCAGTTCGTCGCGAGCGTGGGAGTGGGGGCGCTAAAGAGCGTGCTGGTGTACTGCCTCTGTGTGATCGGCGGGCTGGCGATCGTGCTGTTCCTCGAGTACCCGGCTTTGATGTACGCTCTCACGCCGCGGCAGAACCGCATGACTCCCGGCCGCTTCTTCCGCGGCATGGCCCCGGCCATGACCCTGGCGTTCAGCAGCAGCAGTTCCTCGGCGACCCTGCCCGTCACAATCCAGTGCGCCCGCGACCGCCTTGGGGTGCCCTCCGACATCGTCAACTTCGTCTGCCCCATCGGCACGACGCTCAACATGGACGGCACCGCTTTCTACCAGGTGATCAGCGTCCTGTTCCTCGCCCAGCTCTATGGCGTGGACCTGACCCTGGCCCAGCACGCGACGGTCGGCGTGATGTCCGCGGTCGTGGCCGTCGGCACGCCCGGCCTCCCCGGTGCGAGCGTGATCATGATGGCGATCGTCCTGGAGTCGGTTGGAATCCCCACGGAAGGCGTCGCGATCATCCTGGCGGTGGATCGAGTGCTGGACATGTGCCGCACGATCGTGAACGTGTCGGGCGACGCCGTGGCGTGTGTGGTTGTGGCGGGCACGGAAAAAGCGGCGGTGCAAAGCAAATAAGTGTAGAGTTACAAATGTTGAAAGCTTCGTACTGGCGGTGCGCCGGATTGCGTGCTATGCACTTATATATGGCGGGACGACTTGGGTGACTGGGGCTAGCTTTATAACAATGCGATTAGTATCGCAGTGCTCCGGCACGATCCTGCGACGCAATTAGCGCAGTGTCAGTTGTGTGTAACGCTTTGCACCCGTATCGCGAAGCGGTTCTCTTTTTCCGAATGCTGGTGAGTTCGGATCTGCGTCTGCCGGGGGGCTCTCGCAATTTGAGCATGCGTACAATCCCCCAACCACGCCGGTTCCGGCGGCCGTGGCTCATGCGTTTACAGGAGTTGCGGCATGCGCGTGCTTGTCATTGAAGACAACCCCAAGATGGCCAGGGGGATCCGGTCCGGCCTTGATGAAGCCGGGTTTTCTACCGAAGTTTCCCATTCCGGGGCTGAAGGCGAGGATTTGGCCGCCGGCGAGCAGTTTGATGCAATCGTGCTGGATCTCATGCTCCCCGATAGAGATGGCATGGAGGTCTGCCGCAATCTGCGGCGGCGCAAGGTGGCCACGCCCATACTCATGTTGACGGCTCTCTCGGCGACCGAGGACAAGGTCCAGGGCTTGGATTCGGGCGCGGACGACTACCTGACCAAGCCGTTCCGCTTTGAGGAGCTCGTCGCTCGGTTGCGGGCGTTGCTCCGGCGAGGTCAGGCAACGGAGGGGAAGACGCTCCGGTGCGACGACCTTGAGCTTGACTTGTATTCACGCCGCGCCTCCCGCGCGGGGGAGCACTTCGATCTTCCATCCCGCGAATTCACGCTCCTGGAATACCTGATGCGGAATCAGAATCGGGTGTTGAGCCGCGTTCAGATTGGGGAGCACGTTTGGGAATTGAATTTCGAGCCCTCCAGCAACGTGATCGACGTCTATATCTCGACACTCCGCAAGAAGATTGACCGTCCCGGTCTTCGTCCGTTGATCCATACCGTCAAAAACGCCGGCTACCGCTTTGGAATTCTGGATTAAGGAATGCGCAGCGTTCGTTCCGCGACGTCCGATGAGTCTCGCCAGTTGCCGCTGCGGATACGTCTGACGCTGTGGATGCTGGCAATCTTCCTCACGGTTCAGTTGTCGATTGCATTCGTGTTCCGGCTGTATCTGGCGAGGTCGATCGAAGATTTCTTCGCCGATCGAGCCGGTACGGCGGCGGAAGCGATCGCAAGCGGCATCAAGCCGCAGATCCTTCAAATCTCCGATCGCGATCTGGACGAAGTTGTACAGCATCAGCTGACGTTTGATGCCGAAGACTTTGTGCGCCTGGATCTTTACGATGTCAGCGGCACGCCCATCGCCACCAGCCGTCCGCCGGTTCAGCCGCTGGATCCGCGCGTATTGGATCGCTCGTTTGGAGAAGAAATCACGACGAGCGCCAAGCTATCGGTGGGGCCCAAGAAAAACCTTGAGAGACTGACGATCACCCGAATCAGCACGGACGACGGTCGTCAGTTTCTGCTCGCGGTTACCACGACCGATCGCAGCGCTGCGGAAATGCAAGCGTTAACGACCCGTGTCATCCTCGGCACCGTTCCTATCGGGATCATCCCCATCGCGCTGGCCTCCTACTTGATCGCCGGGCTTGCCGTTCGCCCCTTGGCGGATATCAAGGGTCTGGCTCAGCGGCTCTCACCCGAGTCGATCGATCAGTTCATCGAAGATGCGCCCGCGGCACAGGAAGTCGCCGACGTGCGCAAAGAACTGGAACTGGCCCGCCAGCGAATCGAAGCGGGGTTTGCCGCGCAAGAGCGGTTTATGTCGAATGTCTCGCACGAACTCAAGACCCCGATCGCGGTCGTGCTGACCGGTGTTCAGGCGTTGAAGACGGATGATGCACCGCGTCCGGTGAAGGACTTTCTGCGGGGTATGTTCGAAGAACTCGAAAAGCTGGGCCGAACTGTTGACAATTTTCTGCTGCTGACCCGTGTACGCCACAACAAAGGCCCGATTCCGAAACTGGAGTTGTGCGTGCTCCGGGATGTGCTGGTGGATTCGTACGCCAGCTGTCTGTCCATGGCGTCGCTTCACAAGGTGCGGCTGAGCTTGCGGCTTCCCGAGGATGAGGACATGGACGCAACGGTCGAAGGCAACGCCGATCTGCTGCGAATCATCTTTGATAACTTGATCAGAAATGCGGTGCGCTTCAGTCCCGAGGGTGAAGTCGTAGATGTCGAGGCAAAAGCGGACGGTGCCAACCTTCGCGTAACGGTGCGAGACCGGGGGCCGGGAATCCCCCCCGCACTTCTGCCCCGAGTCTTTGATCGATTTGCACAGGCGAAGGAGGAAGAACGCCGCGGGCGGGGCCACGGCCTTGGATTGGAAATCGCGCTGGGCATCGCTGAACTTCATCGCGGTTCGATTGCGGTCCGCAACATGGAAACGGGCGGCTGCGAGTTCACCGTGACATTGCCCAGGCGACAGCCCGGGTTGCTCCCCGCCTCGCCGCTCTCGCCGGGGGCGCTCTAGCAGGGGCGAAGCCACGCCAGCCCGGTGAGTGCTGTGCGATCCGAAACATCGGTCTTTGCACGCAGGTGTAGCGTCTTAAGCCCGCAGCCGGGGAGATCTATGGCGAGGTCGATCACGACATCCGTTCCCGAAGTTATGGCGTGATTCGACGCTTCGACCAGCGAGTCGCGCAGACTCTCGGGGATCAATTGCGACCAAGAATCGATCGGCTGCTCCGATTCGTTTCGTAGAAGTTCCTTCAGCCCCGCTTCCCAGAGAATGCGATCGCTGGTGCCGCTCCAACTGACTGCCGCGGCACACGACGTCTCCATCGCACGCCGAATCCGTCGGTCACGCACGGTGAGCTGTGTTGCGCGCTGTTCAAGCTTTTCGCGCTGATCTGAAAACGCGGCTTCCGCGGCACGAAAGCGGTCGGCATCAGCCACTTCCGCCGGCGCGGGTGCACGTTGGAAGGCCAACCCCAGCAGCGAAGGGAATATCCGCGCCACGGAGAAAATGGTGACCAGGGAAATCGCGCCGGTAAGGACTTTCACCACCAGCAAGAGGCGGAAAGCGGGGTAGTACAACATCAGGGCGCTCGTAAACCGTGTCACGCCGCAGGCAAGAAGGAAAAGCCAGATCATCCAAAGGGTGGTGCGGTGGGGCAGATCTCGCTGGCGTGAAAGGAACATCATCAGCAGCACGCACAAGACCGCGTACGCGAACGAAATCGACATATCGGACGACAGATGAAGCCAGCCCGCGACAGAGGAGAGCCCTCCGCCCCTTGAACTGGCGGGTGGATCCGTTGGATCGAACAGGTGGAGGAAGAAGTCGAACATGGTTGAGGGCGACTCCGCGGCGAGTGTGCTCATGTCGATTTCATCTGGAGTTCAGCGAAGATTTCATCGGCTCACGGTATGTTTGTACGTCGATTCTCAACGATCCGCAAGCCCAGGACGGGAATGAGGTCGCGGTATGAGCTTTCTATCGGTTTGTTTTCTGCTGCTGGCCACCGTTTGTGGCTTTCTTGCTTTCGGCGGACACACCGACACCGGCGTGCTGTCACACGTTGGCTTTGTTCTGGGCGTGCTCGGATTTCTGACCTTGGCGGCCTGGACACTGGCGCGATGGGCGGTCCAAACGCTCGATGACGTGCCGGGACAGCGCGTTCGCCGCTGATCCTGTGCGATCCTTTTGCGGTTACGCCAGACGCAGGCTCGGTTCGGGCATGCCGTCTGGTTCGGTCGGCGCGGCCTTGTGTTCCCCGGCCAGAATTGTGTAGATACAGGGCACCACAAACAGCGTGAACACCGTGCTGATGGTCATGCCCGTCACCAGAACGATGCCGATGCTGTTTCGAGCTTCGGCGCCCGCTCCGCTCACGAGCACCAGCGGAAAGTGGCCAAACACCGTTGCGGCCGAAGTCATGAGAATCGGGCGGAGCCGGGTGCCCGCTGCCTGCATGGCCGCGTCGAATTTGGTTGCGCCGGTCGACTGCACGTGGTTCGCGAACTCAACGATCAGAATGCCGTTCTTGGCCACCAGACCAACGAGAGTGATCAGTCCGACTTGCGAGTAGATGTTGATCGTCGTGAAGCCCAAGAACGTAAAGATCAGTGCGCCTGTCAGGGCGAGAGGGACCGAGCCTAAGAGCACGATCAGCGGGTCGCGGAAGCTGCCAAACTGTGCCGCAAGGACGAGATAAATGAGGCCGATTGCCAGGCCCAACGTTGAAGCCAGCGAAGCGCCCTCGGTCTTGATCTGCCGGCTTTCCCCGGCGTAGTCGATCGCGTAACCCGGAGGCAGGATCTTTTTCGCCGCGTCTTCCAGTGCCGCCAGCGCTTCCGCTTTGGTAACGCCCTCCGCCACGCCCCCGTAAACCTTGAAACTGTTGCGTTGCTGGAACCGCGTCAGCTCTCGCGGTGCGGCGGTGGTCTCCAAACGCACGAAAGACGAGACCGGTACCTGCCCGCCGTTGCCGGCGCGCACCTTCAGGTTCAGAATCGCGTCGGGTGTCGCTCGTGCCTCGTCTTCAACCTGTGGGATGACCTTGTAGCTCCGCCCTTCGTGATTGAACCGGTTCGTGTATCCGCCCGAAAGCAAGACAGCGAGATCGCGACCGACGGAGGCAAGATCCAGGCCCATGTCGGCCACCTTGTCGCGATCGATGACGATTCTGGTCTGCGGCAAGTCGACCTTGAGATCAGAATCGGCGTACAGGAATTTGCCGCTCTCGAACGCGGCACCGACAATCGCCCCCGCGTATCGCTCCATGTCTTGCGCTTCGGCCGTGCTCGTCACCATCATTTCCACATCGAACTGGCCCGCGCCGGGAAGCGGTGGCGGAAGAGCCGGGAACGCACGCACGCCGCTGATCGCCATCAGCTTCGGAAACACCTCGTTGCGCATGTCGGCGGTTGACTTGTGACGCTTGTTCCAGTCCTTTGCCTTGATGCCACCGAAACCGAACGTCGGCGATTGCATGACCTGGAACAGGAACTCCCGGTCCTCCAGTTCCATGAACGCGTTGCCGACCTGGTCGAAATACTTAAGGGAGTAGTCGAGCGACGCATCCGGCGCCGATTGGACAATCGTGAAAACGATGCCTTCGTCTTCGGTGGGCGCAAGCTCGGAGCGTGACATGCGATACAGCGGGTAGCCGGCGGCCGTGATCACCACGGCGCCGAGCACAACCGCCCATCGCATCTGCAGCACGAACGCGAGCAGGCGCTCGTACAGGCGCCGGAGCGTATCGAACTGGTGGTTGACGAAACGCTGGAAGCGGCTTTCGCGTGCTTCCGCGGGGACCATCCAGGCGCTCATCACCGGCGAAAGCGTGACGGCGACAATGCCGGAGATGACCACGGCCGCGGCAAGCGTAAAGGCGAACTCGCGGAACAGCATGCCCGTCAGACCGCCCTGAAAGCCGATGGGAGCATACACCGTGGCCAGTGTGATGGTCATCGCCACGATCGGTCCGAAGAGTTCGCGGGCGCCCAGCGTTGCGGCCTGTATCGGTGTCTTTCCTTCGCGCACGTGACGCTCGACGTTCTCCACCACCACGATGGCGTCGTCAACGACAAGGCCCACGGCGAGCACGATCGCCAGGATCGTGAGAAGATTGAGCGAGAAGCCCATCGCCAGCATGGCCAGGCAGGCGCCGACAAGCGAAATAGGCATTGCCACCATGGGCACCAGCACCGTGCGCAGCGAGCCCATGAAAAGAAACACGACGAGGCCGACGATCAGAATCGTCTCCGCCAGTGTGTGCACGATCTCTCGGATCGCGTTTTCCATGTAGTACGTGCCGTCGTACGCCAGCGTCATCGTGACGCCCGGCGCCAACTTGGGCTTGATTTCATCGATCTTTGCTTTGAGTCCCGCCGCAACTTCAAGTTCGTTCGCGCTGGGAAGAGGCCAGACGCTGAACCAGATGGCCGGCTGAAGGTTGAATCCGGCGCGTCCGGTCGCCTCTTCGCTCCCCAGTTCGACGCGTGCGACATCGGCAAGCCGCACAACGGTGCCGTCTCGCTCCCGCACGATCAACTGACGGAACTCCTCCGCCGTGCGCAGGTCCGTGTCCGTCATCAGGTCAACCTGAGTTTCCTTGCCCTTGGTACGCCCGACGGTGGCGAGGAAGTTGTTCCGCACCAGTGCCGCCTGCACCTCGCCGGGCGTGATGTCGAGCGCATCCAGCTTGTCCGAATTGAGCCAGATCCGCATCGCCAGGGGCAGCGGGCCTTCGATGCCCACGCGCTGAACGCCCGGAATTGTCTGGAGTTCCGGTTGCAGCTCGCGCGCCATGTAATCGTTGAGCTGAGCCAGCGTCATGACGTTCGTGGTGAGGCTTATATAAAACGTCGCATAGGGCTTATCTGTGCGCTGGATATCGATGACGGGCGATTCAACGCCCGCCGGGAGTTCGCTTCGAACCTGGTTCAAACGGGCGGAAATCTCTGCGAGCGCCGCATTGCTCGAGTGATTCAACCGGAGTCGCACAGTCACCGAACTGATGCCCGCCGTGCTTTTCGACTCGATGTAGTCGATTCCATCGATGGCCGATACGGCACGCTCGATCGGCGTCGTGACGAATCCGCGCACGGTTTCTGCGCTGGCGCCGATGTACGCCGTGTTGATGATGATCGCGCTCGATTCCAGCCGCGGATACTGGCGCACGGGCAGGTTGTAGATCGCTTTCCAACCCAGCGCCAGGATGATCAGGTTGATCACCATCGCCAGAACCGGCTTGCGAATGAAGATGTCCGTGAACGATTTCATGGGTATCTCGCGGGGCGGAAAGAGTTCGGTGCTCGGACGGCAGGTGGGGGAGGGGCGTCGGTCGCAGCCGACGAACGCGGATTCAGCGTTTGGTCACGTCAGAAGCACCCGCTTCGGCCGCGGCAGGCTTGGCAGGCTCCTGGGCAACCGGCGCCGCGCCGTTCTTGGGCGCACCCGGTGCGCCCGCGGGCGGAGATTGCATCACGAGCGCACCTTCGCGAAGCTTGAAGGAGCCCCCGGAGGCCACAAGTTCCCCCGTTTTCAGCCCCGAGTTGACAATCACCTTGTCGCCCACCAACGCGCCGGTCTGCACCATCCGCTGCTTGGCCGTGAAGGCGCCAGGCGGACCTTTGCTATCCGGTGTGAGCACGAACACGTGGTCACCAAACGCCGCCCGGCGAACGGAGGTCGCAGGGATGACAACGTAATTCTGCGAAGGCGCCACCGGCACTTCCACATCAATGAACATGCCCGGCTTCAGCATCAAATCCGGATTCGGGATGCTCGACCGTACGCGCACGTTCCGCGTCACCGGGTTGACCGTCGCGTCGATCGACACCACCGTGATCTTCGCGTCATTCGTCCCCAGCAGCTTCGATGAGGCCGTCACGACCGTTCCGGGTGAAACCCGGGCCGCATACTCCTGCGGCACGGCAAAATCGACATAGATATTGTCCGTCAGTTCCGTCAGGCTGACGATGTTTGTCCCCTCTGCCAGATATTGGCCGGGGTGAATCGTCCGCATGCCCGCCCGGGCCCGGAACGGAGCCTTCAGCGTCTTCTTCGCAATGATCGTCTCGATCTGTCGGACGCGGGCCTCGGCCTGATCGCGTTCCGCCACCGCGCGGGACTTTGCGGAGTCTGCGCGCTGCAGCGCCGCCTCCGAGCGATCCACTTCACTCTCGGCCTTGTCAACATCCGCTGCCGAAACCGAGCTCGCGGTCGCGGCGCTCTTGTACCGCTTCAGATTGCTCTTGGCCAGATCGAGCGCCGACTTCGACATCTTCATCTCGGCCTCTGCCACTTCGATGCCCGATACCGCGAGGCGCTTGGCCGCCTGTGCCGCGGCAAGATCCGCCTGCTCGGTCGCATCGTCCAGCTTGACGAGCACCTGCCCCGCCTCGACGGTGGCTCCCGAGTCGAAACCGACCTCTTTCACGACACCGACGATCTCGTTGGAGAGATTCACCGACCTCACCGCCATCGCCGTGCCCACAAGCCGTGCACGGGGCTGCCACGGCACTTCTTCGGCCGTCACAAACTCGACGAACTCCGGCGGAATGCCGCCGGCGCCCGCCGGCCCGGCGTGCGGACGCATCTTCAAAAACACGAGCGTGGCGCCGACAGCAGCAAGCACGCCCAAGAGGGCGATGCCGGCGACAATGGGTTTGGTCTTCATGCCGTCCTCTTTTCCCCGGACAGGTACGGGGCGCAGCGTGCGCAGCCCGTGGAGAAAACAATAGTCTTCAATAGTTGAAGTTGTCAAGCGATTGCGGTATACTCCTGTGCCATGGGCGTTTGCAGAATCCCAAAGCCCAAAGACCCCGCCGCCGCTTCACGCGCGGAAGTCGTGGAATTACTTTTTTCTTATGTGGAGCGTCTGCGCACGCACTTCGAGTCCATCGCGGCCTCCCACGACCTCACCGCCGTACAGGCAAAAGTACTGATGTTCCTCGGCGATGGCGAACCCATGCGATGCATCGCCGAGAACCTCAGCTGCGATCCCTCCAACATCACGGGCGTCGTCGACCGCTTGCAGGACCGCGGCTTGATCACCCGCACCGAAGACCCGCAGGATCGCCGCGTGAAAATTCTCCAACCGACCGCCGCCGGTCGCAAGCTCCGCGACGTCATCGGGCTCGAGTTGTTCCGTGACGTCCCCGGAATGGATCGACTCACGAAACTCCAGGTTGCCGACCTTCGCCAGCTCCTTTCGACGCTGTGTACGTCCGCCGAGACCGAACCCGTTCGGGCTCGTGCCTGAGTGGGCAAGAAAATCAATCGGCGATTCGCGGCACGCGTCGGGCGGCGTGCATCCGAACGGCCCTGAGCAGTTCCAACACCCCGGTGACCCGTGCGCCACGCCGCGCGTTGGCCGCCCCGATGTCGAACGCCAGCAGCCATTGCTTCGCGAGGGTCAGATACGCGCGAAATAGCGAATTGCTCGGGTCGTAAATGTTCGTGGATTCCGACAGGACGCCGTTCAATTCGATGATCGCCAGGCGCTCGCCGCGCTTGAACTCTTCGACGTTCTCGTAGCGAATGTCAAAGCGTCCAAAGTGAAAACCCTCGATTCGCAAGGCAATCTCGTCGATCGCGCGTTCCAGTGCCGGGGTGAGCAAATGCGAGCCGTCCCTGAAGAGCGTGCCCTGGCAGTGATTGCCAGCGGCCGCAAGCGCGACCGGTTCGCCCGTTCGCGGTACCCGCTCGGCCAGCGGCCCCAGCCGGGACAGAAATGTGTCGGCTTGTATCCGGTAACGGGCGTCGGCCCAAAGAAGCGTGCGGACGTTTGAGTAGCCGTCGCCGATGACCCGCGGAAAGTACTTGTCGGTAATCGAGAAGATCTTCCCGCGCGAGCTGCCGGGAGGCCGAACATAGAAGACGCCGGCCTCGAAAGGCCCCGCGTGGTACGGTTGGATCAGAAGCGCTTCGCTGTGCTCGCGCAACGCCGCTTCCGCTGTCGCAAGATCAAGGAGCAAGCGAAAGCCCTCGCCCCGCTCGCCGACATCCGGCTTCGCGATGAGCGGAAAAGCCCAGCCCCGTTCCCGGACAAGCCGGCCGAACTGGGCGACCCGCGCGCTTCCTTCTGCAGCGTCAATCAGCTCGAAGGGCACGACCGCCCAGCCCGGGAGTCTCGAGAGGATGTCCGACTTGCGCTCGCCGACCACCCCTCCGTGGGGCATGCAGGTGTTCGCCGCCGTCCAGATGGTGGCCGACCAGTGTTTGAGCGCGAGAAGAACCCAGAACGGAAAGAGAGGCAGATAGAACAGCCAACGGGGCCAGAACTCCCACCGCCGAACCCGTGCGTATCGAGCGTGCAATCGCCAACTCAGTGGTGGTTTGCAAGATGCTGTCGGATAAATGGGAAAGCTCACGCGGAAACACCGGGTTCTGGGTGGAACGCTTCATATGTCATGTTCATGTGGTCGCCGCGAATCGTGACCGCCGTACGCGAAACGGTCCGAGCGCCCGCGCGAGCCATCAACACGCTCACCTCCGGACGCTTGGGCCAGGAGTGGCCGTGGAATTCCGCCTGCGCTCGCGGCCAGCGTTCTCGATCTTCCCCGAAGAACCGATTCATCAGCTCACGACGGGGACGATCGACCAGGTCATCCCCCAGTCCCGACGAGGCGAACAGAAGCGGTTCAACCAGCGGCAGAAGCCGAAGCGATTTTGGGGCACCGTAACCCGGCGAGGTCACCTCCGCCACCTGGTCGCGACCCGCGATGACCAGCCTGAACGGTGGTGTCCGCGACACATCGAGTCTTGTTGCTGCCTGCACCGCTCCCTGCATGTCGTCTTCGAGGCCCACGGCAGGGATCACAGGGCCGCGTGAGGCCGCGTTGCGACAAGGCCCGCACGCGGGTTTCGTCCCCGGATTGAAATTGAGGAGCGCAAGCATGTAGCCCGCGCTGGCGAGCCCGACCCACGTTCCCCCCGAATCCGGATCAAGCGGCATGCACAGCCTGGCTGTTCCTCGCACGAGAGGCCGAGGCGGGATCGCCGCCGCACGGCCGACCAGCTCGTCCCGGTTGATCATCGCGGAGAGCCCGCCCGCCACAGGAATAATGGTCAGCGTGCACACGGCTGGCATTCCGTCTCGGAAACAGGCGTCGAAGGGGCATATCCGAATCGAGCTGGAAGTGAAATCCCTTGCCGCCGTGCCATGACCCCTATGAGGGCGTTGTGGTGGATCGTGTGGCTCAGCACGAAAACCAATTCCCGCAGCGGGGTCGTGCGCATGCCGAGCGTCGCTCCGGATTCAGTCACCCTGGCGCCCAGCGTCCAATCGGCGTTGGCATCGATCGGATCGATCCGGCGCAGAGCGTCGATCAGGGAATCGATCTCCGCGGTCGCGGCCGGCAACTCGCGCTCGACGGGCGTATCACGGTCGCGCAGGTCGTAATCCAGCCTGCCGGTCCCCGTCGCGCGAAGCAGAGACTTGACATGCTCAAGTGCATGACGAACGTGCGACGCGATGCTCGAGCGGACGTCGCCAACCGGAGCAAGAACGTACTGATCTTGGTTGAGGAGCATCAGCAATCCGCGCACCTGGAGCAGGACCTCGACCAGCGCCCCGCGGGCCGAGCACACGGCATTGTCCGATGACGACGAGTGAGTGTTGTTCATGAGGGACGAGCCCGGGTTGATGTGAGGGGTTTGATGCCGGATGAATCGACATGAAGCACCCGGAGTTGTCCCACACGGTGAAGTTGTCCGCGAACACGCACGGGTAAACCGACGAGTGCCAGCGCCTCATCGGAGAGCCGCCCGCCATCGTCGGTCGAAATCAGCGTGAAGAGCGCGGAGCCGTCGGCTGCGCGGGAGACGAGCACCGGCGGGACACCGCCGGAGATACACCGGATCGCGCATTCCCGGTGGACGCGTCCTTCGCCCGGCTTCATGGCGCCCATCCAGCATTTGGAATCGACAATCTCGCCTTCAAACGCCGCGGTTCCCTCATCGACGTCCGGGGGGGCGATGCCTTCGTTGTCGTTTGCGTCCACCGCTTGTTCGCCCGGTTCCAGCTCGATCATCATCTGACCGTTGCGGTCAAGCAGATAGCCCCGCAAAGTCGCCACGCGGCCATCACTCGGCTCTTTGCGGCGCCCTCCGCCGAACTTGCCCA
>JAFEBN010000002.1 GCA_018242645.1 Planctomycetota bacterium
TCGCCTCGGTGATTTCGAAGTCGCTGATCACGCCGTCTTTGAGCGGGCGAACGGCGGTGATGCTGCCGGGCGTCTTGCCGAGCATTTCCTTGGCTTTCCAGCCGACGGCCTCGCCGTTGTGAAGAACTTTGTTCGTGCCCTTGATGACGGCGACGACGCTGGGTTCGTTGAGCACGATGCCCTGGCCGCGCACGGCGACCAGGGTGTTGCACGTGCCAAGGTCGATGCCCATGTCCACGCTGAATAGGCCGAGTAGTCGATCAAAGACTGGCACGCGTTCTTCGCCTCCGCCGCTCAATTCGGCACTGCCGCGGCTTCCTGCCACGGGGGACCCGGCGAGGGGCTCGCAGGGCACCTAAATCTAGCACACATTATCGGCACCCGAGCCGCCGGCCCGCCACGAGTTCGGGCCTCGGCGGGCCAAACCGGCAAAAACAACGCCCCCGCTCGAAAGCGGGGGCGAAAGTGGTTGCGCTTTCTTTTTTCGAAATCAGCGGCCGTTGAGCGCGAAGCTGGCGGGAGCCTTGCCGGTGCCGGCCGAAGTCTCGACCTGCGTCGGGGAGAAAGGGGTGACGGCGGGCTGGTTCTTCACATCCTCGGGCTTGACCTCGATGACAGGGATCTTGGCCTTGACCGGGGCCGGAGCCAGCTTGAAGCCCCGGGAATCGAGCTCGATGCGGGCGCGGTTTTCGTACCCGTTGACCGAGGTGGTCTTTGCCAGCGACTCGAGCTGCGCCTCCTGGCGTGCGCGGATGTCGGAGACGCGGGCGTTGACCTGGTCGAGGCTCTCGGCGCGGTAGCGGCTGTGCTTGTCGATGGTCGCCTGACGCTTGGACATCATTTCGATCATGCGGTCGTTGCGGGCGATGGCATCAACCTGGCGGTCGAGCTGCCAGAGTTGGCTCTGGAACTGGCCCTGCTCGGTTTCGAGCTGGTCCAGCAGCGTGGCGAGGCGGCTTTCCTGCTGGGAGAGATAGCCCAGGTCACGCTCGATGTCGGTCACGCGCTGGCCGAAGGCCGAGGCGTGCTGTTCGACGGCGTTGACCTTGGAATAGGCCTGATCGATGCCGAGGGTCTCGCCGGCGAAGCGGACGGCGAAGACTGGGGCGCTGCTGTCGCCGCCAGCGGTGTAAACGCCGCTGGTGGTGGAGCGGAGCGACTCGGCCTTGGCGATCATCGACTTGAGCGAGGACAGGTCGGCGGAAGCCAACTCCATCGCGCGCTGATTGACATCGTGGTCGCGGTTGAGCTGGGAGATCTGGGTGCGAAGCTCGGCAAGGTCGCCGCGGACGTCGGCGATGCGCGCCGGGTACTGGGCTTCGAGCTTGCGGAGCTGCGTGCGAAGGGCCACGGGGTCCTTCACGTGCTTATCGATCTGGCAATTGATGGAATCGCGGGTCTGCGAAACGAGCGCGAACGCCCGGTCCGGACCGGCAATCACAAGGCCGGCCCCGGCAACCAGGCCGGCGATCAAACCGTAGCGAACGAGTCCCTTGACGAAGCACATGGCCGAGCCTCCAGTGGGTTGGTGCCCCCGGCCTGTGTTTTCCCGTTCAGGCCGGACGGAACGAGGTTCCGCAACTGGTCATTGGGAAAGTGCGGGCGCGGATTTCGCGCCCTGCAAGGATTTTGCAGAACCCTTGTTTCTCCGGCTTTTTCGGTGAAACCGCTGATAAAATACTCCGATTGCTGCCCGTGCCGGCCCGGGACAACGCTCATGCTGAACTCGCTCACAACAGGGTTTGTTGATCGGCTGCGGGCCAACGACCAGGCCGCGTGGTTTGAATTGTGGGAGACGTTCGGACCGGTGATCCGGGCGCAGCTGACCAAGTGGGGCAAGGGGCGGATCGGGCCGGAAACGGTGAAGGATCTGTCGCAGGAAACGCTTGCGGCGCTCTCTGATTCCATCGATCGATACGACCCCCGCAAGGGTGCTCGGTTCTCGACGTGGCTGCTCGCCATTGCCAAGCACGTCCTGGGCGACGAGATGGATCGGCGGGGGGCGCTCAAGCGGGGCAGCGGGAAGAAGACCGGGGAGTTTGACGAGAGCTGGATGGCCGCGGCGCGGACGGCGCTTGGCGCGGATGAGATCTACGAGGCCGCGGTTTTCCGGGCCAAAGTCGAGGCCGCGATCCGGATGGTGCAGAAAGAGAGCGATTTCGCGGACTTTGCCATCTATTCCATGCGGGTGCTCGAGTGCAAACCGGGCAAGGAAGTGGCGGAGGCGTTGGGGATCAGCGAGCCGACGGTGAGCCGGCGTCTGGCCAAGGTGCGCGATGCGTTGCGTCGGCGGCTCGGCGAGGTCATCATGACCTACAGCTTTACGCAGGAGGAATTGACCGAGGCCCAGCGAAACGGTCTGGATCTGAATCCCAAACACTCTCCAGGACCGGAGGACGACGCGCAATTCGACGACTCCATCGCCGAGATCTACCACCGGCAGATGGAACTCCGCCGAACCCAGAGCGTCGTCTTCTGATCGTCCTGTTCCCACGCGTCCCGCGGAGCGGGACTGGACGGGGCCCGGGCACTTCGCCGGGTGCGCCTGTCCGGGATTCGAGGTGAACGATGACTCCAAGCGGAATCGGATTCGGCATTCTCGGCATCGTCGGCGTGATCCTCGCGGTGGCCATCGCCGTGCTGCTGATCACGCATCTACTCGTGCCGCTGTTCCGCGGCATCGCGTGGGTCGTGGCGCGGATCTTCCACTGGATCACCGGCACGCTGGCCGACCTGGTGCGGATGGTGGGCGCGATCCTGGCGATGATCCTCTTCGCCCCGCTGGTGCTGCTGAACATCATCATCGGCCGCTGGTCGGCCTCGGCGCACTTTGCGAATTCGCTGAAGGCGGAACTGGGTATCGCGGGGGCGTGCCTTTATCGCGTGTGCCTGGGTCACCCGGCGCGGCTGGTGGGGATGGGGGGCCTGGTTGAGGGCATCGAGCAGCGGTTCCCGGCGGCGGTGGCGCAGGCGCCCACGGCCGATGCGCCCAAGGGGGGCAAGTCGGGGCGCGTCGGGCAGTTTGAGGGATACAAGATCGTCGGGTCTCTTCCGACGGGCGGCTCGGGTTCGAAGCTCTACATCGCCGAGCCCGACCCGATCAAGCGTGCGGCGCTGGAGCGGTCGGGCTTCCGCGATGTCGACCAGGTGGTGATCAAGAACTTCCCCGTGGACGACGGTTCGAACCTGCCGAACATCGTCCGCGAGTCGCGGGCGCTGGAAGCGGCGAAGAAGCTTGGGCTGGTGCTGGATCACGAGCTCAGCCCGGCGAAGTTCTATTACGTGATGCGGTATGTGCCGGGTCAGACGCTCAATGTGGTGATCCAGCAGATGCACGCCCAGAGCGATCCGAGCCTGCAGGGCCTGGATGACCGCAATCTGCGGGGCACGCTGGGCTACGTGGCGGATCTGGTTTCGACGCTGGAGCAGTATCACCGGGGCGGGCTCTGGCATAAGGATGTGAAGCCGGAGAACATCATCGTCGAGCAGCTCCGGGGTGTGCCGCGGGCTCACCTGGTCGACTTTGGGCTGGTGACTCCTCTGCGGAGCGCGATGACGCTGACGACGCACGGCACCGAGTACTTCCGCGATCCGGAGCTGGTGCGGCTTGCGCTGCGGGGTGTGAAGGTTCAGGAGGTGGATGGGGCGAAGTTTGACGTATATGCCGCGGGCGCGGTGCTCTTTGCGGCGATGGAGAACAGCTTCCCGGCTCACGGCGTGCTGAGCCAGATGACGCGGCGTTGCCCGGACGCGGTTAAGTGGATCATCCGGCGGGCGATGACGGACTACGACAAGCGGTACGCCTCGGCGGCGCAGATGCTGGCGGATCTTGAGGTCGTGCGTCAGGCGGCCGATCCGTTTGCGGTGAAGCCGATCGACCTGCCGAGCATGCGTGGCGGCGTGGCGGAAATGCCCCGGCAGGAGCAGGAAGCAGACGCACGCTTCGCGGCGTCTGCGACACCGGCTGCTGCGGCAAACGTTGCGGCCGAGTTTGCTTCGCCGGTCGGGCGTGCGGCCAGCGCCGGTGCAGCTCGGAAAGCGCGCCCGGATATCCGGCTGCTCAACTGGTGGACGGGCGAGCACGTTGTGGTGCCCGAAGCGCCGGCGGCGCCGGAGGCGGGTTCACCTGGAAGCAACTGGGACGCGATCGCGCGGGATCCGCTGGGTCGGGCCCAGGATGCGATGAACCGAGCTGTGGATGCCGCGGAGCGTTCACCGAATGTGCATGTTCGTCGTGCGAGCGTGCACCTGCGCAGTGCGCGGGAGCAGGTCGAGACGGCGCGGGCACGCATCAAGGCGAAGCGGGAAGCGATTCGCACGCGCCGCGGGACGCTGAAAGGATCGGTGCCCGGCCACTATTCCAATAAGCCGGGGGCGGGGTCGGCGCTGACATCGCTCATCGTCATCGGCGGCATCGTCTTTGTCCTGCTGATGGCGCGGAACGGATCCTCGAGTTCGACCCCGAGCGCCGCGGTTCGCATGTCGGCGCCCGAAGCGCCGGTTGCTCAGCGGGATGGCGCGATGGAGACCATCCGCTTTGCGTCGCAGGCCAGCGGCGAGAAGACAACGGCGAGCAAGTCGAGCCGCAAGTCGCGCAGCAGCACGAAGGCGGCGGAACCTGCCGCCCCCCCGGCGGCACCGATCAGCGCGAAGGCCTTGTTTGTCAGCGATTTCCCGGCGCCCTTGACGGCGGAGACGCGCACCCGGATCGAGTCGGTCGTGACGGGTCTGCGAGGCACGGGGATGGAACTCGCGGGCGATACGCCCGACGCCAAGGCTGAGGACACCGACACCGTGAATCGGCTCGCGGAAGTGCGCGTCGCCGTTTCGGGCGTGGAAGTCGCTTCGCCGGAATTCCGCGATCGGCTGTCGCAGTGGCTGGCGGAGAAGGGGCTGGATCTGGTGATCTGGCTTCGTCCGCAGCTCGACAGCACGGGCAAGCCGGACACCGCCAAGCCCCCGGTTGCGTATGTGGTGGCCAACGCGGAGGCTTCGGACGAAATCCGGAACGCCGCCCGTGACGCGATCAAGTCGTCGGTTCGATCGAATAAGCCCTGAAGAAGAAGCCGGGTTACTTGCCGTGTGAAGCGGTGCGCAGGGCTTCAAGCGTACGAATGGCCGCACCGCCGGCGACGGCTTGCCGGGCCCGCTCGACCCCGTCCCGCACGTTGTCGGCCATGCCAGCGACGTGCAGCGCGGCGCCGGCGTTGAACAACACGATGTCGAGCTTTGGGCCGGGCTCGCCCCGGAGGACGGCTTGGGCAACGGCGACGGCTTCTTCGAGGGAGTCGGCCTGCAGGCTCGCTCGATCGGCGCGGTCAAGGCCGAACTGCTGCGGGTCGATGGTGACGGTCCGCACGGAGTTGCCATCCACGTGCGCCGCGAGATTCGAGCCGGTGGTGGAGAGCTCGTCATAACCGTCCACGCTGTGGACGACCATGGCACGCACGCAACCGAGTCGAGAAAGCGCTTCAGCCACGAGGCGCACGTGCTCGGACCTGGAAACGCCGAGGAGCTGACGGGTGGCGCGGCCCGGGTTGGTCAATGGGCCGAGCAGGTTGAAAATCGTGGGAAAGCCGAGCGCGCGGCGGACGGGAGCAACCGCCCGCGTCGCCGGGTGGTGATGAATCGCGAAACAGAAGCACAGGCCGGCTTGTTCGACGCATCGGGCTTGCACCTCTGGGGGCGCTTCGACCTGGACGCCGAGGGCCTGCATGATCTCCGCGGAGCCGCGCCCGGTGCGGCTTCGGTTGCCGTGCTTGACGACCTTTGCGCCTGCCGCGGCGGCGACGATTGCCGCGAGGGTGGAAACGTTGAACAACTTCGGTGCGCCGCCGGTGCCGCAGGTATCGATCGCGGTGGCGCGCACGGTTTCTGAAAGAGGCACTTCGGTGACGTGCTTTCGCATCGAGAGCGCGCCGCCCACGAGCTCGTCCGCGTGTACACCGTTGCGTTCCAGAAGCGCCAGGAGAGCCCCGATCTGAGCGGGGTCGGCCTCGCCGGTGAGAAGCTCTTCGAAAACGCCCTGGGCGTGAGCCGCCGAGAGGTTTCGTCCCTGGGCGAGTTCGGCGAGAGCTGGCTGGATGAATGAACTGGGCACGCCGGAAAGGTATCGCGGATGGGGCAAGCCTGCGCGATCCCGGCCTGCCGGCGGCTCGTACCATCCGGTGGATGCAATCCCGCGAATCCGCCTTCGCGATGGAGAGAACACGGTTCAGCGCTCGCGTCGTCGTGCGTCGGCGGTTTCTCGCCGATTGCGTGAACTGGTTCGGTCGGCTGGCGGTTGGTGCGTCGGTGACGGGCGTTGCGATCGTTCTGGCTGCAAAGGCGAACTGGGTTGCCCCGCCCAATGAGTGGATGCCCATCGTTCTGGGTGGGAGTGCGGCGATTGGTGCGTGCGCCCTGGCGTGGCGATCCCGGTGGAGCGAAGTTCGGGCGGCCCGCGAACTGGACCGCGTGCTGGGGCTTCAAGAAACCCTGTCTTCGGCGCTGGAACTGCGTGCGGGCGCCTCCGAACAGGAGCGGCCCTTTGTTGAAGAACTCGCGCGGCGTGCGGAATTGTTCGCGGCCGAGGCCAGGACCAACCGCGTGGCGCCGCTTCGGTGGGGCAGCTCCTGGCTGGTTTTCCCGCTGCTCGCGCTGCTCGGTGTTGCGATGTTTGTCTGGCTTCCGGAGCGATCTGAAGTGGCCCGGGTGCAGGCCCAGAAACGAGAACGGGAGCGCCAGGACGCGGTGGCGGAGATCCGATCGGTTGCCGAGGCGGTGAAACCCAAGGCGACCGAGGCAGAAGCGCCGAAGTCGAACAAGCAACTCGAAGAACAGCTTGCGGCGATTGAAGAGGAGCTTCGTGCCGGCGCGCTGACGCCTCACGATGCCCGATTGCGGAGCGCACAGGCGCTCGAAGAGCAAGCGCAACAGACCGAACGCCAGGCACGGGAAAAGCAGCAATCCATTGAACAGGCGAAGCGAGCGCTGGCCAAGGCTGCCGCCCGTTCGCACGATCCGGCCCCTGGGGCTGACCGGGTTGCCTCCGCGATCAGGCGGGGCGACTTTGAGCGTGCCGCGGAAGAACTGGATCGCTTGGCGCGTGATCCCGCGGCGGCGCCTGAGGACAAGCAGCGTGCTGCTGAAGAACTTGACAAGATCGCGCAAGGCCTCCAGGAGCAGTCTGCAGGCGAGCAGCAGCCTTCTCAAGAGCCGGCGTCGCGTCAGCAGGAACTGAGCGACGCGGCGAAGCGTGCCGCGGATGAACTTCGGAAAGCGGCTGACCAGAACGCGCCGCAAGGCGGTGATGCCCGCCAGTCGAATCCGACGGAGGACAAACAGGGCAATCCGCCGTCTGAGCCGAGCGCAGATCAACCAAGGGGGGATTCAAAGGATCCTGCCGCGGGCGACTCGAAGCAGGAGCCGAAGAATCCCGGTTCTCAGCCCGGGAATCAGCCGTCCTCCAAGCCTGAATCATCCAAGCAGCTGGAGAGCGGCGGCAAGGATCAACCGTCGCCCGGTAAACAAACAGCCGAGGAGAAGAAAGGCACGGAGAAGCCTCAAAGCTCGCCGGGCGAAAAGAAACAGGAGGGGGCCGACAAGCAGCAGCCCGCTGAGTCGGGAAAACAGGATCCTCAGAATCAGCCCGCTCCGGGTTCCGGCGTCAACGAGAAACAACAACAGCCGGGAAACGCGCCGTCGCAGCAGCCGCCGGGCGCCGGTCAGCCTCAGCGGCCCGAATTGCAACCCCCCTCGAATGCCGGGAACCAGCGTTCCGACACAACGCAAGACACGAAAGACAAATCCAAGCAGACCGGGCCGCAGCAATCACCGAGTTCGTCGCCTCCCTCCGCACCGAGCCCGCAAGAGAAAAGCGGAGCGCAGCCGTCCTCACCGCCGGACGGCAAGCAGGGTGCTGGCAACGACAAACAGCCCCAGGACTCGGGCAAGAGCGAGGGGGGAAGCGACCAGCCGTCGCCTTCGCAGCAAGGGAGCGAGGGGAAGAACAGTTCGCCTCAGCAATCGGCGCCAAACCAGACAGAGCGGATGGCGGATCAGCTTCGATCGCTCTCTCGCGATCAATCCGCCGCGGAACGCGAGCGCGACACGGCCCGAGGCATGCGTGACAAGGCGCAGCAGATGCTGGAGAACGCGTCGCCCGAGGAGCGCGCGAAATTGCAGGATCTGGCGCGGCGGCTGGGCAATTCTGATCGGCCCTCGGGAGCGCCCGCGACACCGTGGCGAGGTCCCACCCAGACGTTTGATGCGAGGCCGGACGAGTCGTCAAAGCCGATCGATTCCGACAAACCCGCTGAACGCACCATCGCGGAGTGGCTGAGCGAGCCCAAGCCCGGCGGCAAGGGGCCCGGAGGCGTCGTGCCCGCGGACTCGCTCAAGCGTGCGAGCGAGAGCGCTCAGGAAGCGATCGAGAATCAGGCGATCCCACCTCAGCACGCGGATCTGGTTCGGCGCGTGTTCAAGCGATACGCTGAAACGGCGCAGGCCCCCGCGAAAACCGTCCCGGGGAGCCCGAAGTGATCGAGCCATCCGCTTGGCTTGATCGCGGTCTGGCCCTGCTCGGCCTCTCGGTCGAGCGTCCGTGGCTGCTGGTGCTCTTCTTCGTTTTCGCCTGTGTGATGGCAGGGACAACGCGCTTCTTCGGCGTCATGAGCCGGCCCAGGCGCTGGATCGCGGCATCGGTGCGATTCGCGCTGTTTTTGCTGGTCGGCGCTTGTGCTGCGGGCGTGGGGCTGGTGCGCACCAGCGATAAGGTGGCCGTGGTTGCCGCGGTAGATGTGTCGGAATCGGTGCGTCGTTTCGGAGCTCTGTCGGGGCTGGATTTCCCCTCCCGCATCCGGGAGTATCTGCAGGGCGCGACGCAGCCCCGGGGCGCCGACGATCTTTTCGGCGTGGTGACCTTTGACGGACACGCAGCAACGGAGTTGACCCCCAGTGCTGCCCGGCGCTCGGAGTGGGCGCTGGAGGCGCCCGGCGGAGAAGGTACGGATATCGAGTCGGCGCTACGCCTGGCTCGAGCGGTGCTGCCCCCGGACGCCGCGGGGCGGATCGTGCTGTTTACCGACGGCAACCAGACGCGAGGTGATGCGGAGCGGGCGATGCGAGAGTTCGTCCCTCGCAACATCGCGGTCGAGGTTGTTCCGCTCAAGTACCGGCTCGGGGGCGAGGTGTTCATTTCGAACGTCGATGCGCCGGCGCAGGCGCCCGCGGATTCGAATGTGCGACTGCGGGTGTCCCTGTACAGCACGGGGCCGGCGGTGGGGACGCTGCGGATTCTCTCGAGCGACGCGCGGGCCCAGCAGCTCTCATCGCAGCGGGTCGAGCTCGAAGCGGGCGAGAACGTTCGGACCGTCCAGGTTCCCCTGGGCGCGGGTCGCGTGCACCGGTTTCGTGCGGTTTTCGAGCCGGAGACCGGCGCGGACGGCAAGCCCAAGGGCGACACGCTTGCGGAGAACAACGCCGCGACGGCGTTCACGCTCTCACCCGGCACGGGATCGGTGCTGATCATCGAGGGCCCATCCGAAACGTCGGAGGCTTCCCCGCTCGCCCGCACCCTTGAAGAAGACGGGCTGAAGGTTGAGGTGCTTCCCGCCAGGCTCGTGCCCACCGACCCGCTCGCGCTGCAGAGTTACGACCTCATTATCCTCGAAAACGTCGGCGCCGAAGATCTCAATGATCGGGTGCAAACGCTCCTGGCCGGAGCGGTGCGTGACATGGGCATCGGCCTCATCGTCATCGGCGGCCCGAACTCGTTCGGCGCCGGCGGCTGGCGCAACACGCCGATCGAAGGCATCCTTCCCGTTCTTCTGGACCTTCCGGAACGGCTTGTGGAGCCGGAAGCGGCGGTTGTGTTCGTCCTTGATGACTCCGGCTCGATGCGGCGGTCGGTCATGGGCTCTTCCCGCAGCCAGCAGGAGATCGCGAATCAGGCGGCCGCGATGGCGCTCGGCGCCCTCGACCGGCGGGATCTTGTCGGTGTGATCGCGTTCAACTCGTCGTACGACGTCGTGCAGCCGCTGGGGCCGAACAAGGATCCGACATCGACGGCGAGCGCGATTCTCTCGATTGCGCCCGGGGGCGGAACCAACCTCGGCCCCGCTCTGGTGGAAGCCGGCAAGCAACTGGACGCCGCCAAGGCGAAAAACAAGCACATCATCGTTCTCTCCGATGGCGTGAGCCAGGACCGCGAGAATCTGCCCGATCTGGCGCAGAGCCTCTCGAACAAGAACATCCGGGTCTCGTGCATCGCGATCGGCGACGATGCCGACGCCTCCGGCATGGAGGAAATCGCGACGCGGGGCGACGGGAAGTTCTACCAGGTGAACAACCCGTCGGTGCTTCCGCGTATCTTCATGCGGGCGGTCAAAGTTATTCGCTCTCCGCTCATCCGCGAAGAGCCTTTCCGTCCCGTCGTTCTTCCGTCCGGCTCGGCTGCAACCGTTGGTCTCCCCCAGCCGCCGGAACTTCTGGGCCTTTGCCTGACGCAGCCTCGACCGGATCCAACGGTCGTCAACGCGGTCGTGACGCCCGAAGGCGAACCGGTGCTGAGCCACTGGCGCGTCGAGCTGGGGCAGGTGGCGGCGTTTACGTCGGATGCCGGGCGCTGGGCGAGCAAGTGGATCGACTGGCCGGGATATCGGCGGATGTGGACGCAACTTGCGCGCTCGATCGGACGAGCCCAGGTGACGCCCGGCTACTCGGCGCGGGCCGAAATCGTCGGCGACGAACTCGTTCTTCGGGCCGAACGCACCGCGCAGAGCCCGGAAGCGTCGGCCTCGCTCGCGGCGACCGTCTTCAATCCCGGCGGCAACCCGCAGCAGTTGAAGCTGAGCGAAGTTGCCCCCGGCGTGTTCGAAGGCCGCACGACCGTCGGTGATGAGGGCGCGTACATCGCGGTCATCCGTCCGACCGTGGGGGGCGCGTCGATGCCGCCGATCATCGCGGGCGCCTCGCTCTTTGCCGGGCGCGAGTGGCGGGAACTCGCTTCGAATGACGTGTTTCTTGAAGAGCTTGCCAAGGCGGGCTCGGGCCGACTGATCCCGCTTGATGCGGAAAGGCCCCCCTCGGTGTTCGACCGCACGGGCTTGGTACCGGTGCGGGCGCGGAGCCCGCTCTGGCCATTGCTGCTCCCGTGGCTTCCGGCGCTTTTCTTACTGGACGTCGCCGTGAGGCGAATCGCATGGGATCGCTGGTTCCAGAAGCTGCCCACCGATTCAATGTCCCGAGCGGAGGCGGCCCTCCCCTCGCGAACGAAGGCGGTCAAAGACGAGGAGCCGGTGGGGTACCAGCCGGTGCAACTGACGTCGGAAGATGCGGCCAAGCTCGCGGCCGCGGCACGCGATCGCCGCCGGGCGCAACGATTGGGACAGGCACCGAACTCTCCGGCCACCCCATCCGGTCCTTCGAGGGAGCCGGATCGTGGCGGTCAGGTGCCCCCCGCAGTTTCGCCCGCAACAGAAAGCGATAACTCGCTACTTGCCGCGAAGCGTCGAGCTCGGGAGCGGTTTGAAAACGAGCCGTGAAGTGCCCGAGCGCTTGGGCTTTCATTGACGGCTCACCGATCCATCAGCGATCGACGGAGCCAAAAAGAAAAACGAGCCGCCTTCGAAAAGACGGCTCGTCGGAAAGTTAGGGACGCTGCTTCTACACCACAGAAACGCGTCGATTAGCGACGGCGACGGGCGACGAGGAGGCCGCCGAGGCCGACCAGGGCGAGCGAGCCCGGGGTGGGGACCGCTTCCGTGTTACCGGTGAACGAGCTGTTCGCCGAGAAGTCGTTGAAGATCTTCGTGATCGGGTCGAACAGGGGAGCGCCGCCGGCGGTCAGGATGTTCGTGAGGGTGAACACGGCTTCCTGCGGGTTCGCGGGCGTGCGGCCGGGGGCCAGCAGCGCGAGGAGCGAAGCGCCGAAGGTGTAGCTGAAGCCGGTCTGATCCGAGAAGAGGATCGAGTTCGTGCCGCCGACGCGGACGAACGAGCCGGCCTGCGAATCGCCACGGACGATCATGCCGCCACCCGAGTCGGTGACGATGAACGAACCGGCGACGTTCGCGGTGGTCACACCGCCGACCGTCACGGCCGGGCTGATCAGCAGGTTGAGCTGAAGGTGCGCGTTCGCGAAGGTCTGCGAGAACGGCGCGGGCTCAGACGAGCCGTCGACGATGAACGAGATCGGCACAGCCATGTTGTATGAAATGAGGCCGATGCCAGCGCCGCCGCCGTTCGCGACGTTCGTCACGGGACGAATGCCGAGGCCGGGGTCAGCGAACGAGAAGGCCAAACCGGCCTGCGCCGCGCCCGCAAGCGCGAACACCGCCGTAGCCGCCGAAATCTGCAACAAGTTCTTCACAGCGAACCTCTCTTCCCTTTTTCCACAATGACGCAGTACGTGCGCAAACGTCGCGCTCTACGCACTCCGACACTCCGCGACCGCGCAATGCTGTCGCTCCAAGACGAACATGCCTCAGGAATCACGCGATGCCACCAAAGCGCGCGAAAAAATTCCGTTTTTGCCGAGTTGGGCGCGCGGAGTGCCTCTGCCGCCACAGGCGAAGCACCCGGCACGGTTACTCAACCGGTTGGTTGATTATGTGCTGCTCATGGTTATACTCAACCAAATGGTTGATCAGGCCGAACGCCGTCTTTCCTTTGCGTTTCACGCACTTTCCGACCCGAGCAGGCGCCAGATCGTGCGCCGGCTCGCGGTTCAGCCCTGCACCCCGAGCGAACTCGCAAAGCCCCTGCACATGTCGCTGCAGGGCGTGATCAAGCATGTCGCCGTGCTGGAGCGTGCCGGAATCATCCGGCGCGAGAAGCGCGGGCGCCAACGCATGCTCTCGCTCGAGGGCGCATCGCTCCAAGCCGCCGCGGCATGGATCACGCAGTACCGCGCGTTCTGGGAAACCAGGCTCGATGGGCTCGCGGCGCACGCAGGTGCGACCGCGCAACGCTCCGAGCACCACCGAGGTGCCTGAAGCGCGCTGTCCGAAGCCATCGCTCCTATGAACGCTTCGCCTCCGCGGCCGTTCCTCTGTACGGCGCGTTCACCGATGGCCCGGTTGCGTCCTACCTGAAGAGCGATCCGCGTGTGGGTGGCGGATATCGGATCGCAGTTCCGCTCGAACGGCAAGAAAGGGGAACCGCGTCCGGCACGTCCACACCGGTTGGACCGCAACGAGGTTGAGCAGGCCGCGAGGAGCCACGAAGGCGGATGCCTTCCTATGGCAATCTGTGGAGTACTAGCGGGCGGCCTACAGGAGCTGGCCTTTGATCAGGCGCTGAGAAACCCAGCCGGAGTTGAACGGTCGGCGTGCTTTGCGAGAAATCAGGCAAGGCGGCCGTAAAGCGACAGCGCGCGCACGCTCTCGATCCGCACGCGGGCAAAGGTGCCCGACGGATCGGGGCTGCCCTGGGGCAGATCGAAAAACACAATCAGATCCGTATCGGTGCGGCCGCAGTATTGCATCGAATCGACTTCGGCCGGTTCCTCGAGCGCGGGTGCGCAGTACGGTTCGGCCGCGTCTTGGCCGCCGATTGTCAGCGAAACAAGCCCGCCCGAACGCGACGTCTTCCGCTTCTTTGCTTCTTTGCGGCTGGGACCCTCGATGAACACATCAAAGGTCGCGCCGATGTGCTCACGGGCCACCGCTTCGGCGACGACGTTCTGAAGAGCGAGCAATTCACCGTTCCGCCGGCGCTTGACGGCTTCGGGCACGTCGTCGACCAGGCGATCGAACGCGGTCGTCCCGGGCCGGGGCGAGTACTTGAAGATGAAACTGTTCTTGTATCGAACCCGCTGGAGAAGTTCGTAGGTCGCCCGGAAGTCCTCGTCGGTTTCCGTGGGGAACCCGACAATGAAATCGCCCGAAAGACCCAGCGGGCGGCCCTTTTCCGGCTGATGAAGGAACGAGCGTGCCCGGTCCACAAAATCCAGGTACTCGCCCACGGTGTAGCCGCGGTTCATCATCTTGAGGATCCGGTCGGAGCCCGACTGCGCCGGCACGTGCAGGTAGCGGCAGATTCGCGGGTGATCGCGGATTACCTCGAGCACATCGTCACCGAAGTCGCGGGGATAGCTGGTTACGAACCGCAGACGCTGGATTCCCGGAACCTGTTCGTGAATCTCCGCGAGCAGATCGGCGAACGTGGTGGTCGATTCGCCGGCAAAGGGGTCGCGCCGATGCCCGCCCGCGAAACTGCGGCCTTTTTGGGGCTGTTTCACGCCGTTCACCGTGACCGCGGCGCCGTGCTCGAAGCGGTAGTGATTGACCGTCTGGCCCAGCAGCGTGATCTCGATCACACCCGCATCGGCCAGCCTCCTGCACTCCTCGATGATGTGCTCGGGGGGCCGATGAATCTCCGCGCCGCGTGTGAACGGCACGACGCAGTAGGTACAGAACTTGTTGCATCCCCGCGTGATCCGCACGTACGCGCTCCGCGACGTCGAAGCCTGGGCATCGATCGGCGAGACCGCCCGCGAGAGATCCAGCATCTCCAGGGAGTCTTCCGCTGCGGCGAGCGTGGCGCTGCGGCGCGAGGCGGTTCCCTGGAGGGCGACCTGCCGCGCCGACACAACCCGGTTCTCGCCCGGGTTGTTCGCGTCTTCCGGAGGATTCTCGGCGAGCGACACGTTGGTTCGGACCGCGTTATCAAGCAGCGCCGGCAGCTTGTCCAGCTCCGCGGGCCCGACCAGCACGTCCACTACCGGCATGCGGCGGATGAGCGATTCCCCATCGCGTTCGGCAAGACAACCCAGCACCCCGACGACCAGTGACGGATCTTCTTTCTTGCGGATGGCCATTTCACCCAGGCGGGACCAGACTTTCTGCTCCGCGTGCTCGCGCACCGAGCAGGTGTTGTACAGCACGACTTCCGCGGATTTCGGATCGGGTGTGAACTGGTAGCCGAGCGCGCGAAGCTGCCCGCTCACCAGCTCCGAGTCGAGCTCGTTCATCTGGCAGCCGAAAGTCTCGATGTACACGCGCTTGGAGGCCATGGGGGGCAACTTTAGCGCGAAAAGGCCTGCACTCTCCTCGCCAAATCGCATCGGCAACGACCAATCCGGACGATTCCCGGTCGTTTATGCTTCCCCCGTGTTCCGCGGGATCTCACTCGCCAACAAGTGCCTGCTCCTGTTCGGGGGCGCGGTGGCCGTCATCGTGCTCGCGGCACTCATGTTTCCGTTCTTCCGCATGAACTCCCTGGTGGACGAGGGCCAGCTCGAGCTCTCCCGTCAGATGGTCGACCACTGGGAACAGGCCGAACGCCAGATCAAGGCGTACTCGGCCGGCTTTTATGACACCTCGGTTCTGTCCCAGCGTCCGCGTCAACCCCCGCGCTATATCGCCAACGACGATCATCCCAAGCCCGGGACCGAGGGATACGCCGGCGTTCCTGCGCGACGAATCGGGCTCACCGAGGCGAACTCCATTGCCGAAAAGGACCGGTTCGTGGCTCGCGCCATCGCCTCCCTGCAGGCCGACCCCGCCCGCGACGATTACCAGCAGGCCCGGTGGTCGGGGACGCAGCGCGAATACCGATACGCGAAGGCCGTCCGCGCCGAAGTCGGGGGCACCCAGAAGCTCATCGGCCTTGTCCTGCTCGACCGAACCAGCCATGAACCCCTGAGACTGCTGCTGATCAATACGGCGTACCTGTTCTCCGCGGGTTTGTTCGTTTCCGCGTTCGCGGTGCTGATGTTCTATCTCATTACGCACCATCTGATCCTGCAGCCCGTGCGGACACTGAAGACCACCGCCGAGCGCGTGAGAGAGGGCGACCTCACCATGCGATCCGAGATCACCACGGGTGATGAGTTCGAGGAGCTTTCCGACACCTTCAACCTCATGCTGGGGGACCTGGAGAATCGCCAGGTCGAACTGCGAGCTCTGAACGCCGCGATGAACCTCAAGGTGGACGAGCTCACGCAGTCCAATTCTGCGCTCTACGAGGCGGCCAAGCTCAAAGGCGACTTCCTGGCCAACGTCAGCCACGAGCTCCGCACGCCCCTCAACGCCATCATCGGGTTCGCCGACCTGCTCATCGAAGTCGCCCAGAGCGAGGCCGCGGCCGGAGATGACTCGACCCGTCTCTCGAAGCGATTGCGCTTCCTCGAGAACATCCACAACGCCGCACGCGATCTGCTGGAAATGATCAACGGTCTGCTGGAGATGGCAAAGATCGAGGCGGGCCGCTATGAACTCCGCATCGAAAAGATGAATCTGCAGCCGACCTGCGAAGCGCTGGCGGGCCTCATCTTCCCGCTCGCGGCGCAGAAAGAAGTCAAAGTCACGCTCGAGATTGCGCCCGACCTTCCGCTGGTCGAGACCGACATCAAGAAATTCCGCCAGATCATCTTCAACTTCCTTTCCAACGCGGTGAAGTTCACGCCCCCGACGGTGCACGGTTCAAGCACGAAGGGGGAGATCAAGTTGCGGGCCGAGCGTTTGGTGAGCGGGGCGCCGAGCGATGACCCGGCTTCGCAGTCCACCGATCGTGTCCGGGTGAGCGTCATTGATAACGGCCCGGGTATTGCACCGGAAGATCAGGCGCGCATCTTCGACAAGTTCCAGCAGCTTTCGGGCGGCCATGCGCGTGAATACAGCGGCACGGGACTGGGTCTGGCGATCTGCAAAGAACTCGCCTCGGTGCTCCAGGGCGAAATCCAGCTGGTCAGCGACGTGGGCCGGGGCTCGATGTTCAGCCTGATCATCCCGCTTCACCCCGATCCTTCCCGCATGAAGGAGACCGAGGCCGAAGCCCGGTTCCGCGGGGCGCTTCGGCGCGCCACGGCCGATGCATCCAGCTAGCTCAAGCCCGCAGTGAAACAGCGCCGGCGAAATAGCGGAGTCGCACCCGCTCGCGCCACGTGCCCGGCTCGAAGAGATCAACCCCGATCACATCGATCCGCGTCGAACGCTGCAAGTGGGGGTGGCGGCGCTTGAGTTCGTGCGCGAGTTCAACTAGTTTCTCGCGCTTCTCCTGATCCACGGCTTCCTCGGGCGGGAGAAACGGCTGGTCGTATCCGCCCCTGACCGCGCGGGCCTTGACCTCCACGAGGATCACCATCGACTCGTCATCCGGTTCGCAGACCAGATCGATTTCACCGCCGGCGAGCCGAACATTTCGGTCGAGCACGCGCAGGCCGATCCGTTTGACATACCGCGCCGCTGCAGCCTCGCCCCGGCGGCCCACAAAGGCCGAGTCGAAATCGGGCTTGCCAAGGAACCGCCGGATGACCCGGAGAGGATCGGGCAAGCAGGATACCTCAGCGCGCCGCGCTCGTTGGGATGCCGAAGACGCGGTCTTCCGCCAGCGCGAGCAGCCGGTTGGTCATCACGTCCACGTCCGTGAAACTCGCCCGCTGCTTGAGCCGCTCGACGAACTTGTATTTCTCGAAGTCGTTCTTCGTCTGGATGAGCTGACCTTCGAGGAAGAGCTGCGCCGCGTAAAGATCTTCGTTCACTTTCCAGACGTGCGCGAGCTTGATCCAGTACGCGCTCCCGCGGTACATGATCGGGCCCACCCATTCACCCGGCGAGAGCTTCTGCACCGCCTGGTTGAGTTCCTTTGGGCCCAGCAGCTGCGCTTTGCTGTACTCGCCCTGGAACGCCCGGTTCAGGAACTTGTCCTTTTCATCCGTGCCTGTCGTCTTCGAATCGGCCAGGTCATCGAACGGAGTTCCCTTTGCCAGTTCGTCTGTGACACGCTGGATTTCCGCCTTGTCTCTTTCCGAGACCGTGAACACCCGGAACGATGCGATCGGGTCCGGATTGAACAGGTCGTAGTTCTTCTCGTACGCCATCCGGATATCACGCCAGCTGACGTTCGCGCGGTTGTTGATCCGTGTCATCAGGATGTATCGGATCAGTTCCTGCTGCTCGCGGGTCTTCATCGTCTGATCGAGCGAAGTGCCGTTCTGTGCCGACAGGTTCTCGTTCGCCGCAGCTTCGATGCCGCGGTTCTCGGCGACCACCTCGCTCCGAACTGTCTGCAGCCAGTTGAAGAAGCCGGCCTTCTGTTCCGGCTGCAGCGTGTTGAGCGCTTCGGCACGAAGCACCTCGTCCTCGATGATGCCGTTGAGCTTGCGCTGGATCTCGTTCTTGGCAAAGACGCGCCACATCTGCTTGGCCATCTTGGGATTGGCCTTCTGCATCTCTTCGTACTTGGCTTTCAGACGGTCGATCATGTCCTCCAAAAAGGCGGAGGCATAGATCGCGCGGTTGTTGACGTCACCAACCTTCGCATCCACAAAGACGGGCGGCCCCACCGGCTTGGGATTCGTCGTGTCGAGCGCCGGCTCACCCACCTCGGCCGAGACGTCGAGCAGGCCCTGGCTTGCGGCGATCGGCCCGGTTCGCAGCGGATGCGCCGGGCCGACCTCTTCTGTCGCTTCCTCTTCATCTATTTGTCTGATCGGCGTCGCGGGCGCCGTCTGGGGCCCCGCCGCGGCCGCGGGTGCGCGGAACTCTGCCAGCGAGATCGGCTTTTCCGCGGGTTTCACGGCCGAGGCGACTTTGGATTCGCTCATGCAGCCCGAAAGCAAGCCCGCGGCAAGAATCGCCGCCCCGGTCGACTTAGCATTTGCTGAAAGTCGATCGAACCAGCAACCGCGATAGCGAGAGGTGAGCATGTCGAGCACGGGTCCTTCAGGTGGTGCAGCCGGCGAGGCTCCCAAGATTATCATCGACACCGATTGGAAGTCGCAGGCACAAGCCGAGAAGGAAAAACTCGCTGCCGCTGAGTCGGCCAAGAAGGCCGAACAGCAGGCCAAATCCGAGGCCGGTGAGGGCCGCGAAGCGGGTCCGGTCGGCATCCAGGACCTCATCTCGCTGCTCGTCAGCCAGGCGTTGATGTACCTGGGGGCCGTCCCCGATCCCCAGTCCGGGCGCGCGATCGTCGCCCCTGAATACGCCAAGCTCCACATCGACATGCTGGCGGCGCTCGAAGAGAAGACCAAGGGCAACCTCTCGGAGACCGAGACCAAGCTGCTGAGCCGCGCGCTGCACGAGCTGCGTCTTGAGTACGTCGAGATCACCAACTACGTGAACAAGGCCATCGCCGAAGGGAAGATCAAGCCGGGTGCCGCGGGCATGGGCGGAGCCCCCGGGATCGTGGGCGCGACGGGCGCGACGCCTCCTGTGCACTGACGCCCCTTGGACGACCCAGCCCGCGCCGCTACGATGGTTTCGTGCCGGTCCGCAGGGCTTCTCCGACCGGGCGGCACGACCGGGATTCATCACGTGATGCAAAGCGCGACCGCATCAAAGGAAAGCTTTTTCCAGCGTCACTACTTCCTGTTCCGTCGCCTCCATTCGCTGACGGGCATACTCCCTATCGGCGTGTTCCTCATCAACCACCTGCTGACCAATTCGTCGGTGGCATGGGGTGCGCTGGCTCTCCGGGAAAAGACAGTCGATGCTCCGTGGTGGGTGCACGGCGCCGAGTACTTCTGGCGCGAGGTGCGCTGGCTGAACACCCAGATTCCCAACCTTCTGCTCATCGAGATCGCTCTCTGGGGTTCGATCCTGTTTCACTCCGTGTTCGGCGTCTATTACGCCATGACGGGATCGGTCAACACCGCGCGGTACGCCTATCAGGGCAACTGGCGCTACCGGCTCCAGCGCATCAGCGGTTACATCGGCATCCTCTTCATTTTCTATCACGTGGCCACCCTCCGCTGGGGCTGGACGTTCCTGGTTCCCGGGGGCACGGTCTGGTCTCAGGAATTCGCCGCGTCAACTCTCGCCCTCACGCTGCGTGGCGGCTCTTCGGGTGTCACCGCCGCGGGCCTGGCGGTTTCGCTCGCCTATTTCATCGGCGTGACGCTCCTGGTCTTCCATTTCGCCAACGGTCTCTGGACCGCGGCCATCACCTGGGGCCTCACGATCTCGGAAGCCTCCCAGCGCCGCTGGGGTTACGCGTGCACCGGGCTCGGCACCGTTCTCATGATCATGGGCTGGATGTCCCTCTTCACCTTTGCCGCCGCTGATCCGGCGAAACTGCGGGAGATGGAGGAACGAATGACCCAGAAGCAAGCCATGGTCTCGGCCTCTCCGATCGCCCGTTGAAGAAAGAACACATGTCTCAACATCGCGTCATCGTCGTCGGAGGAGGGCTTGCCGGTCTGGCCGCCGCGGTGCGGATCGCGGAAGGCGGCACGCCGGTGGACCTGTTCTCGGTCGTTCCCGTCAAGCGTTCGCACTCGGTCTGCGCTCAGGGCGGCATCAACGCCTGCAACGAAGTCGCGCGCCAGCAGGGTTACTCCGAATACGAACACTTCGACGAGACCATTTACGGCGGCGACTTCCTTGCCGATCAGCACCCCGTGCTCGAGATGGCAAACTGGGCCCCGCGCATCATCGATCTGCTCGATCGAATGGGCGTGCCGTTCAACCGCACGGGCGAGGGTTACCGCGACCTGCGCCTTTTCGGCGGCTCGCTTTTCAAACGCACCCATTTCGCGGGCGCCACGACCGGTCAGCAGCTCATCTATGCCTTGGATGAACAGGTGCGGCGCTACGCCTCCGAGGGCAAGGTGCACAAGTACGAGTTCTGGGAGTTCCTCTGGCCGGTCATCGAGGATGGGCGCTGCGTGGGCATCGCCGCCCAGGACATGCGCACGATGCAGATCCGCGCCTTCCGGGCTGATGCCGTCGTCATGGCGACGGGCGGCTGCGGACTTGTCTTCGGCAAGAGCACCAACAGCGTCATCTGCACCGGCGCCGCGGCGGCCCGCTGCTTCCGCGCCGGCGTCTGGTACGGCAACCCGGAGATGATCCAGGTCCACCCGACCGCGATCCCCGGCGCCGATAAGCTCCGCTTGATGAGCGAGAGCGCCCGAGGCGAGGGCGGGCGCGTGTGGGTTCCGCGCAAGGCCAAAGACCCGCGGGCGCCCAAGGACATTCCGGAATCGGAGCGCTGGTACTTCCTCGAAGAGAAATACCCCGCGTACGGCAACATCGTGCCGCGCGATATCGCGACGCGTGAGATCTTCGACGTCTGCGTCAACCAGGGCATGGGGGTGTACGGCGAGAACCAGGTCTACCTGGACCTCACGCACAAGGACCCGGACTACCTCACCCGTAAGCTGGGCGGCATCCTCGAGATCTACGAGAAGTTTGTCGGTGAAGACCCCCGCTTCACGCCCATGAAGATCTTCCCGGCCGTCCATTACTCGATGGGAGGGCTCTGGACCACCTACACCAAGGGAAGCTACAACCCGCACACCGCTCTGACCAAGCACAAAAGCGGCAGCCCCGCGCCGATCGACGCGAAAGTCGGACAAGGCATGCAGCTCGGCGCGCCCAACAACTCCATGACCAACGTCCCGGGCTTGTACGCCTTCGGGGAGGTGAACTTCGCCTATCACGGCGCCAACCGGCTGGGCGCCAACGCGCTGCTCTCGTGCATCTTCGATGGCTTGTTCTGTGGCGTGTCAGTTCTGAACTACATCAAAAACGAGGCTCCGGGCAAGAACCCCGCCGATGCACTCCCCGCCGGGGCGTACGACGCGGTTGTTGCACAGGAAACCGCGAAGATGAAGCGTTTGCTGGAGGGGGCCAAGCCCGGCAACGCCGCCGATCCGTCGACAAACCCGTATGTCATCGGCAAGGAACTGGGCGACGAGATGACCGCCGCCTGCACTGTTGTGCGCACAGAAAGCCGCCTCCGCCAGTGCCAGGCCAAGCTCGCCGAGCTTCGCGAGCGGTTCGCACGCGTCCGGCTCGCCGACAACGCGGGCTGGACGAACCAGGCATTCGGCTACGCCCGCTCGATCGGCGACATGCTCATACTGGCAGAGGCGATCGCGCTGGGCGCCCTCGAACGCAAGGAAAGCCGCGGCGCGCACTACCGAAGCGATTTCGAGCAGCGCGACGATGCCAACTACATGAAGACCACGCTGGCCCGCCACCAGGGCGATGCCACGACCGTGGAGTTCGTTCCGATCGACGCCTCGCTCATTCTGCCCACCGCCCGCACGTACGGCAAAAAGGACTCTTCGCCCACCAGGCCGGCGAAGGAACCCGCCGCCGTCTGATTCGCCACGATTCTCCCCGCGTCCGCCGACGCGACTGTTCCGGAAGAAGAAAGCATGAGCACCGCGACCGCACCAGTCCGACGCAACGCCAAGGTTGGCCGGCACGTCTTTTTCCGAATCCTTCGATGCGAAGGCCCCGGCAAGCCCAGCCAGTGGCAGGAATTCAGGATCCCGATCCCGGAAAACGCCAACGTGATCTCGTGCCTCCAGCAGATCGCTGCCAACCCCGTGACGACCGACGGTCAAACGGTGACCCCCGTGGTCTGGGATGCCGGATGTCTCGAAGAGGTTTGCGGTGCGTGCACCATGGTCATCAACGGCAAGGTTCGTCAATCCTGTTCCTGCCTGATTGACGAGTACGCGCCCAACGAAGGTGACGTGATCACGCTGGAGCCGATGTCGAAGTTCCCCGTCGTGCGCGATCTGTGGGTTGATCGTTCGCGCCTTTTCCACAACCTCGCACGGGTCAAGGCTTGGGTTCCGATCGATGGCACCTACGACCTGGGCGCCGGCCCCAAAGAGACGCCGGCGTCGCAGGCGACCCACTACGTGCTCTCCACCTGCATGTCGTGCGGCTGCTGTCTTGAGGCGTGCCCGCAGTTCAATCTCGAGCCCGATTCCGCCAACTGGGATACCGCCTTCATCGGCGCCCACGCCATCAGCCAGGCTCGACTGTTTAACGACCACCCCACGGGCCGCGAACTCAAGGATGAACGCCTCGATGCGCTCATGGGCGAGGGCGGGATCAATGACTGCGGCAATGCTCAGAACTGCGTGAAGGTCTGCCCCAAGCACATCCCGTTGACGGAATCCATCGCGGTCATCGGCCGCCAGACGACCATGCACGCGATCGCGCAGTTCTTCCGCGGCAGATAAATCAGCCCTCGATATCCAATCGTGCCCGGGGCGGCGCAGCGTTTCCCTGCGCCTCGTGGTCTTCCCGCGCGTCCTCCCGGTCGTTCGCTGCAAGGCCCTTCACCGCATCCGCCGCCTCCGTCGTGTCGACCAATTCCACCCGGTCGATCACATCACGACGGATGTCCTTCCCCTTCTTCGGGGGTTCGGTCTGGGGCCGCGGCGCAACCTTGTCCGTCTGCTGGATGTTTGCGATCGCCGAGGCAATAGCGGAAGGCACGGCGCTCATGCCCTAACCATCGGAAACACGGGCCCTTGAAGCCCCAAAAGTGCGGCGGATTCTCATCGTATTTCCGCTGAAAACGATACCAGAGAGCCCGCGATCGCCCAATTTCCGGACGCCGCAGGCTGGTTTCATGGTGACAAGCGCCCGGCCGGAGCGATTTGGGTCAAATTCCGATTGTGTTCACGCCGCAGTCGACGTAAATCGTCTCGCCGGTGATTCCCGCGGACAGGTCGCTGACGAGGAACGCCGCGGTGTTGCCCACATCGCCGCCTTCAACATTGCGGCGCAGGGGCGAGCGTTCGGCGTTGTGCTCCGCGATCGTGTCGGTCCCCTGCACGGCGCTGCTGGCGAGGGTGCGGAGGAATCCGCCGGAAATGCTGTTCACGCGGATCTTGTCCCGGCCCAACTCGGCCGCCAGGTAGCGGGCGGTCGATTCGAGCGCGGACTTGGCGACGCCCATGACGTTGTACCCGGGCACGACCTTTTCGGCCCCGTAGTAGCTCATGCACAGGATCGAACCGCCACCGGAGCGCTGCATGATCGGGTGCGCCCGCCGGGCAAAGCCGAGCAGCGTGTACGCGGAGATATCGATCGCCGCCAGATACGCGGCGCGGGGGGTCGTGATGAACTTGCCGAATTGCAGATATTCGCGGTCGGCGAAAGCGATGGAGTGGATCAGGAAGTCCATGCGGTCGAACTTTTCGCTGTACGCGTTGAAGGCCGCGTCGATTTGCTCATCGCTGGAGGCTTCCATGGGATAGCACCAGGCATCCTGCAGGCTGATCGCCTCGAGCGCCCGCTTGGTGCGCCGCTCGTTCTTCTCGCCGGGAAGGTGCGTAAACGCGCACTTCGCGCCGTTCTCGGACAGGCTCTTGGCGATATGCCAGGCGTACGAACGCTCATTTGCGACACCAACGATCAGACCGACCTTACCGCTGAGAAGACCCATGCCGGAACTCCTTGATCAGAGCGGCAGTTTAGTCGCCTCTTGCGCCGCGTCGGCGACAGCCGAGCCGGATGCTTGAGATTCGGCGTACGCTCGGGTGCGTGACCGTCGACTTCAACAAGCTCTCTCTTCCCTCGCTTTTCCGGGCGCTGGGTGCGCCGCAGGCGACGCGCACGCTCGCGGGTATCGCCCGCGATGAAGACCTCGGGCCCGGGGGTCGCCCCGGGGATTTGACGAGCGCCGTGGCGATTTCACCCAGAGGCCGGGCACGGGCGCTGCTGCGGGCTCGGGAGCCGGGCGTTGCCGCCGGTCTGATGTGCGTTCCCATTCTGGCCGCCGCGTTCTCGCGCTCGCTGCGGTTTACGCTCCACCCTGCGGTGCGTGATGGTGTCGGATTTCGCGCCGGTCAGACGCTCGGGACGCTGCAGGGACCGGCTCGGGACGTTCTCACGTTCGAGCGCACGCTGCTGAACCTGGTTTCACGTCTCAGCGGCATCGCCAGCCTGACACGCGCTTACAACCGTGCGATGTGTTCAAAGGGGTCCGTCCGGGCTCGCCTCTTTGATACACGAAAGACGACCCCGGGCCTTCGTGTGCTCGAGAAATACGCCGTCCGCTGCGGCGGCGGATTCTGTCATCGCGTCGGTTTGTTCGATGCCGTACTTATCAAGGACAATCACATCGCTTCCGTCCCGTTGTGGGATCTGAAGTCCTGGGTGGAAAGTACCGCCCGGAAAGCGAAGCTGCTCCGTCCGCGGTTCTTTGAGGTCGAAGTCGATTCGGTGGACCAGCTCGGCGAGGTGCTGATCGCCCGTGTCGGAGGTCGCCCCGCGGCCGACATCGTGCTTCTCGACAACATGGGACCCAAGCTTCTCTGTCGCGCGGTCGACATGCGCGATGCTCTCGCCCCGGGCGTCGAGCTCGAAGCTTCTGGCGGCATCAATCTCGAAACGATCGCCGCCGCGGCGGCGACCGGCGTGGACCGCATCAGCGTCGGCGCGCTCACGCACAGCGCACGTATTGTTGATCTCGGGCTTGATTTCCAGACGCGCCAAACGCATGCTTGATCGAGCATGAACGAGCCCCCGGTCGAATCCTGGCAGGACACACTGGACGCGTTTCTCCGCGAACGGAAGATCACGTTCGTCCGGCGCGCGATGGTCTATCGCGAAACATCATCCACCCAGGAAGTCGCCAAGACCGTTCCATCGCACCCCACGCTGGTCGTGGCCGACCGCCAGACCGCCGGCCGGGGCCGCCTCGGACGTCCGTGGGTGCAGGGCAATGCGCCGGCCGGTTCGTCGAGTCCCGGGCCGGGCCTGGGCATTGCCGTGACCTTTGCTCTGCCGGACTGCTCGATTCCGCCCCCGAAGCTGTCACTCGCCGCCGGGCTTGCGGCCCACGCCGCGTGCGCGCAGGCGATTCCCGATGCCTCCATCCTCGGCCTGCGCTGGCCCAACGATGTCGTGGAGCGCCGGAGCGCGCAGCGAAAGCTGGCCGGCGTGCTCGTGGAAACCACCGCCCGCGGGGCGCTGGTCGGCATCGGCATCAACGTTTTCCACGAGCCCGACGACTTTCCCGGTTCGCTTTCACAGCGAGCCGTCTCGCTGCGTCAGCTCGGATCAGGGGAACATCGGCTCCGGGTGTTGATGCGCCTGGTCGAACAGCTTGAACGGACGCTGGCGGCCCCGGCCGAAGAGATCACCCGCGCCTGGTCGCAACTCGACATACTGGTCGGGTCGCGCCGGACCATGATCCACGCCGGGCGGCGATATGAAGGGACGGTGCGGGCGATCCAGCCGAGCAGCCACATCGAACTCGAAACCGGCGAGGGGCTCGTTCAGCTTCCCTCGCTCACCACGTCACTCGTGCACGAGGAATGACTAGAGATTCGCGCTGATCGCTTTCGCCAGCGCGGCGCCGGCGCCGTGATCGAACGCGGTGGTGTTCCACTCGATCCCGAGTCCTTCTTCTCCAAACCGCGGGATGATGTGGAAGTGCACGTGCATCACTACCTGATGCGCCGACTTGCCGTTGTTTTGCAGCACATTGAAATCCGAGGCGCCGGTCGCCTTCATCACGGCACGGCAGATTCGGGGAAGCACGCGGCCGATCGCCGCGGCCGATTCGTCACTCAAGCGATCCAGTGTCGGTACCGCTTCTTTCGGAATCACCAGCGTGTGGCCTTTGCTCAGCGGACCGATGTCGAGAAACGCGAACACCTTGTCATCCTCGTACACCTTGTGGGACGGGATTTCGCCGCGGATGATCTTTGAGAAAATCGTGTCGCTCATGGGTCAAGCGTAATCGCGACCCGGCAAGCCTGCTCGGCGCATCGACCTCCCGCGTTCCCTTGCTTTTCTCGGGCCTTTCGAGCGCAAGCAGTCCACCTCCCGAGACTGATACCATCGACCCGTGACCGTGGCCGCCCCATCCCGGATCCGCACACTCGCTCCGCTGGTTGCCAGCCAGATCGCCGCGGGCGAAGTGGTCGAACGCCCAGCGTCGGTCGTCAAGGAACTGGTCGAAAACGCAATCGACGCCGGGGCTACTCGCATCGAGGTTGAGCTTGAGCAAGGCGGCGTTGAACTCGTCCGCGTCGGTGACAACGGCTCGGGCATTTCGCGCGAGGACCTGCCGCTGGCACTGGCGCCCCACGCAACAAGCAAAGTCGCCTCGCTCGAAGACCTGGACCGCATCGCCACGCTCGGCTTCCGGGGCGAGGCACTTGCCTCCATTGCGTCCGTCAGCCGTATGACGATCCGCTCTCGCACGGCGGAAACCAACGAAGCCTTCGAACTGCACAGCGAGGGCGAACTCCGCCAGCCCGTCCAGCCCGCGGCATCGCCGGTCGGCACCACCGTGAGCGTCCGGAATCTCTTTTTCAACACGCCGGCCCGGCGCAAGTTCCTGAAAACGATCGCAACCGAACAGGGCCGGTGCGCCGACACGCTCACGGCGATCGCGCTCGCGCACCCCCTTCTGGGATTCTCGCTGCGCACCGACGGAAAAACCGTGTTCGATGTTCCGTTCAACCAGACACCCAAACAGCGCGTCCTCGCTCTGCTGGGCAGCGAGCTCGAGCCCGAGATGCTCTCGGTCGAATCCGACCAGCACGATTCCCGCGGCGTCTCGCTCTGGGGCCTGGTCGGCACACCCGCCATCGCGCGCGCGACCAACAAGGGCCAGCACGTTTTCGTCAACGGACGCCCCGTGCGTGACCGCACCGTGCAGCACGCGATCATGCAGGCGTATCGCGGATTGATCGAGCCCTCCCGGTTTCCGACCGCCGTTCTAATGCTTGAGATGTCGCCCGAAGCGGTGGACGTCAACGTCCATCCAACCAAGGCCGAAGTCCGCTTCCGCGATTCGAGCCTCGTTCACTCCGTGGTGTACCACGCGATCAGCCGGGCGCTGCGTGCCGCGGACCTGACGCCCACGTTCTTTGCTTCCGGGCAGAACTCGCCTGAGGTCAAGCATCCGACCGCGATCCTGCCCTCACCGTTTCAGCATCCCGTCGCTCCGCCCACACCGACTCAAACTCAGGCCTTTGTCGAATACCTGCAGCGATTCACGCCCGGCACCGATCAACTCACCTTTCCGCTTCGTGCCGCGGGTGCAAGCAATCAAGCAACTCGGGAGATCCTCCACGAGATCGTCCAACCTCCACCGTTTCCCGCGCCGTCGGAGCCGGTGGGGGAGGTCGGGGAGGTGTTTGCGCCGCGGCGCATCGATCGCGTTCTGCAGGTGCACAACTCGTTCGTCGTCACACAGGATGAGCACGGCGTGGTGATCGTCGATCAGCACGCGCTGCACGAACGGGTGATGTTCGAGGCGCTGCTGGCGCGAGTGGGGCAGGGCAACCTCGAGTCCCAGTCGCTGCTGACACCCGCGCTCATCGACGCCAGCGCCGATCAACTCGCCCGGCTCGAGGAAATGAAGGCGCTGCTGGAGCGCATCGGTGTGGAGGCCGAACCCGCCGGGCCGCGTTCGATCGCCGTGCGCGCCTTCCCGTCCTTTCTGTTCTCGCGCAACGTCGATCCCATCGATTTCATGCGCGATCTCTTCGCCCTGACCGACGAGAACGAGGAAGGCGCCGAGACGCCCTCGCTTCAGGCGTCCCGCGGTCCCGACTCGAACTCCAGCGTTCCGCGTCGCTCTTCCGACGAGCGACTGCTGCGCGATGTGCTCGACATGATGGCCTGCAAAGCCGCCATCAAGGCCGGTGACCACCTCTCCGACCTTGAACTCGACGAATTGCTCCGCCTCCGGGAAGCTGTTGAGCGCTCCAGCAACTGCCCCCACGGGCGTCCGACCACCGTCCGCCTCACCATCAAAGAACTCGAAAAACTGTTCGGCCGTTCCTGAAAACCGAGGGAATCTGAAGCCGAACTCGATCTCCCCCGAACAAGTACAGTGTGGGTACCTTCAGGAGGTTTCATGCGCCGGACGACCATCTCGTTTGTGACCGCGACGCTTCTTCTCGCCGGTTCCGCCTTCGGCGCGCCGCAGGTATCCGACGATGAACTCTCCAAAGCGATGGAGACCTATGTCTCCGCGATGAACGAGGCGTTCCGCAGCGGCAAGCCGCCCACCGACGAGCAGAAGATCGCGATCGTGCAGCGCGCCTTCGGAAAGATCGACCCGGCCGCGCTTTCGCTCGAGCAGATCGGCGAGTTGTCCCAGCAGCGTGTTCTCGCCAGCATCGGCGACGCCGCTCCGTGGCTCGCGCGCCTCAACGAGTTTGCCGCCAAGCCCGGCGCCGAAGGCCTGCGCGCCCAGTTCTATAAGCTCAGCGTGCTTGCCCATGCGCCGGTCGATGCGCAAGTGAAAGCGTTGAGCGAGGCTCTCCGCAACCCCGCGCTGATCGTGGCGCTCGCAAAGGGCGATGATGTCGTGACCCAGCTCATGTCGTTGAGCGATCTGGACCCCAAAGTGCTCGCCGGCGCCAAGGCCGACATCCTGGCACTTGCCAAGACGCTCCCGACCGACGCTCAGCCCGAAGTCATCGGCATGGTGTATTCCGGCCTGCTCGACGCCGCGATCATCGCCGAGCCCGACGCCGCGGCACGCGAGCCCCTCCGCCTGCGAATGGTCGAGGCCGCCAACGCCGGAGCCGCCAAGGCCCCGGCGGAACAGGCGTCCGCGTGGAAATCAATCGCCGCCAGCTTCGACTCCGCCTACGCCAAGACCGGTTTGCTCAACAACCCCGCGCCGGAACTGAACTTCCTCTGGTCGCAGGGGCTGCCCGACGGCGTGACCAAGCTGTCGGATCTCAAGGGCAAGGTGGTCGTGCTCGACTTCTGGGCGACCTGGTGCGGCCCCTGCATCGCCAGTTTCCCCAAGGTTGCGGAGATGCAGAAGAAGTACGACGGCTACGACGTCGTCATCCTCGGGGTCACCAGCCCGCAGGGCTTCCACATCGATCCCAAGGCGACCGACCGCTCCAAGCGTCGCGTCGACACCAGCGGCAACCCGAGCAAAGAGTTCGAGCTGATGGTCCCCTTCGCCAAGTCGATGAATATGACCTGGCCCGTCGCGTTTACTTCGCAGCAGGTCTTTAACCCCGACTACGGCATCCGCGGCATTCCGCACGTGGTCATCATCGATCCCAATGGCGTCGTCCGCTACCGCGGCCTTCACCCCATGCTCGACGCCGAGAAGAAAGATCAATACGTCAACGAACTGCTGAAAGAGGCCGGCAAAAAGACGCCGCAGTAACGCTCGTCTGCTCTTCCGATCCGACCCACGCGTCGGAGGCGGGCAGGCCGCGCGAAATAAAAGGCAGGTCGCCGGACATGCGGACAATCAGAGTATTCGAGCACGTCTCCCTCGATGGGTTGATCGCTCCCGACGGCGTGGACAGCGAATACGTGAATGGCGGCTGGACCGCTCCTTATCGCACCCCCGCTGGCGCCGCAATGCTGTCCGAAATGTACGGCGAGCGATTCGATCTGCTTCTTGGGCGGCGCACATACGACGTGTGGGCGGGTTTCTGGCCGCGCGTGGAAGGGGGCCCCTTTGCCGCCAAACTCAACGGAGCGCGAAAGTACGTGGTGACGCACCGCCCCGGAGATTTGCCATGGGGCCCGGCCGAGCGCCTTGAGGGAAACCTCGCAGAGGAATTGAGAAAGATCCAAGCCGACAGCGGGCCGGACTTGATCGTCTGCGGCAGCGGCACGGTGACCGCCGCGTTGCTCGACCAAGGTCTCGTGGACGAGTTGGTTCTGTGCGTGTATCCCGTTGTGCTCGGCGGGGGTACGCGGTTTGCAGGTCGCACTCCGTTGTCACTGAGACTCACAAGCTCGCAAGCGACGCCGACCGGCGTGCTGGTCAATGTTTACAGCAGGACGAACGGCCGGTAGCCCGCGGCCCGGAACCTGGCCGCAACCCTCCCGGCATCGGATCGGGTGGACTCTCATGTGCTTCATGCTGAACAGGTAGGCTTTCTCTATGACCCTGCGCGGCAAACGTGCAAAAGGAGGTGTCCGACATGGAGTTCCTGTCGCAGCTTTGGCTACCGATTCTGATTTCCGGTGTTTCGGTCTGGATCGCGAGCTTCATCGCCTGGATGATGATCGGTCACCACAGGAAAGACCGCGATGCGATCCCCGGCGGGGGCGAACAGGCGTTCATGGACACGGTCACGCGGATGAACATCAAGCCCGGCAATTACGGGTTTCCCGATTTCTGCCAGCATGACAACCTGCCGCGGCAGGAGCGGATGGCCGCCAGGAAGGCGCTCTACGACCGACGCCCGATGGGCACGCTGCGAGTCTGGGGTGAGATGAACATGGGCGTCAACATGCTTGTGACGTTCCTGTTCTACCTCGTGACCAGCGCGATGATCGGGTATCTGACGTGGGCGGCGTTCGGACGTGGAGCGAGCGCGGGGAAGATTGTTCAGGTCGCCGGAACGGCCGGCATCCTCGCGTATTGCTTTGCCTCGTTTCCTCACGACATCTGGTTTCAGAAGAAGCGGCGTGCGATGATGATGGACTGGCTGGACGGGATCGTGTTCGGGTTGATCACGGGAGCGATCTTCGCGTGGCTCTGGCCGAGGTGACTTCCGGCGCCTTCGAGACCTCTTGAACAGCCTTCCCGCCGATCGACATCATTCTCGGGGGTGCTCCGTGAGCCGCTCCTTCTCACGAAAGCATCCAAATGCGGGGTATGCGCGCGAACCGGCACTTGTCGGGCCGCGCGGGGGAAAGGTTCGCGCAGAGAGGCTGCCGGGAGACGTCGATACGGCAGCTTTCATCAATTGCATTCAAAGCCTGAAACGCCGAAGCTTCGCGCTGGTACGAAGACGGTCGATCCCCACCGGGCATCAGGAGAAACGGCAATGAAGCAGTTTGAAGAAGTGCGGATTTCACGGCGCGCGTGGCTCGGTCTGTCGCTCGGCGCGGGGGCGGCGCTGGCCCTGACGCCGAAGCTGCTCGGCGCCCTCGACCAGGCGGGCGGCAGGCTGATCGAGCGGGCGATTCCTTCTTCGGGTGAGATGCTGCCGGTGATCGGCCTGCAATTCGGGAATCCGCCGCCGCCGGATCAGGCCGCGCTCAAGGAAATGCTCAAGACGCTGATCGAGAACGGCGGGCGGTTCTTCGACACGGCGCACCAGTCGATGCCGGGGGCGGAGGACGCCAGCGCGAGGGTCGTGACGGAGCTCGGAGTTCAGGGAAAAGTTTTTGTGGCGACGCGAGGGTCGCCGCCCGGGCCGCCGCAACCAGGGGCCGGGCCGGTGAAGTCGCAGATCGAGCAGTCGCTGGCGCGCTTCAAAGTCTCGAAGCTGGACTTGGTCTTCGTGGGTTCGGCGGCAGCGAACGCGGCGCAGCACGCCGCGGCGCAGGAGCTGAAGAAACAGGGCGTGATCCGTTACATCGGGATATCGGCGATCTCGGACCAGAAGTACGCGGCGCTCGAGACTGCGATGAAAAACGAAGCGATCGACTTCATCGGCGTGGATTACTCGATCGACAATCGGGCGGTGGTGGAGGTCACGCTGCTGCCCCTGGCACAGGAGCGGAAGATCGGCGTGGTGTCATACTTCCCTTTCGGCGAGTTCGGGACAGGCAGCCTGTTCCGGCGTGCAGGCGCGACACCGCTGCCCGAGTGGGCCGCGGAGTTTGATGCGAAAACCTGGGCGCAGTTCTTCCTCAAGTACATCATCGGCCACCCAGCGATCACGGTCGTGCGTACGGGGACCACTAAACCCGGGCACATGCTTGACAACGTGGGCGGCGGCATTGGACGGCTGCCGGATCAGGCGATGCGGAAGCGCATGGCGGCACTGGTCGATTCGTGGCCGCGCGAGAAGCCGGCGGGCAGGAAGCCTTAAGAGAAGGTCGGCGCGAGATGAATCGCCGCGGACGGTGCGCCCGCGCTCTTACGTCAGGCCTCGTCCAGGACGGCCACGCTCTCGAACTTCTTGCCTTCGAGCATTTCGAGGCTTGCGCCGCCGCCGGTTGAGACGTGGCTGAACTTCTCCGCGAGGTCGAACTGCTCGACTGCCGCGGCGGAGTCGCCTCCGCCGACGATGCTGGTGCAGCCGTTTTTCGCGGTTGCTTCCACGATGGCGAGGGCAACAGCCTTGGTGCCTCCGGCGAACTTGGGCCACTCGAAGACGCCCATGGGGCCGTTCCAGACAACGGTCTTGGCCTTCTTGAGGATGTCGGCGTAGGCGGCCTGAGTCTTCGGGCCGATGTCGAGGCCCATGTAGTTGGCGTCGATGCCCGTGTCGTTTGCGAATGTCTTGATATCGGCGGCGTTCTCGGCGAATTCGGTGGCGCAGATGTGATCGGTGGGGAGATGCAGCGCCGCGCCGGTCTTGTTGGCCAGGTCGATCGCGCGCTGCGCTTCGCTCAGCTTGTCCTCTTCCACGCGGCTCTTGCCGACCTTGACACCCTTGGCTTTCAGGAAGGTGTACGCCATCGCCCCGCCCACGATGACGGCGCTCGCCATGGGGAGCAGGCGCTCGATTGCCGGCATCTTGTCGCTCACCTTGGCGCCGCCCAGCACAACAACGAAAGGTTTGGCGGGAGAGGCAAGGACGCCGTCCAGGTACTTGATTTCTTTCTCGACGAGGAAGCCGACGACCTTCGGCTTTGAGCCCATCGCCTGCGGCACCGCGACCATCGAAGCTTCGGGGCGGTGGCAGGTGCCGAAGGCGTCGTTGACGTAGACGTCGGCGTAGGCGGCGAGCTTGGCGGCAAAGGCCGGGTCGCCCTTCTTCTCGGCTTTGTGGAAGCGGAGGTTGTCGAGCAGTGTGACATCGCCGGGCTTCATCGCCTTGACGGCCGCGGCGGCTTTTTCGTCTACACAGTCGTTGGAGGGAAACGCGACGGGCTTACCCAGCAGTTCGCTCAGGCGCTTGGCAACGGGCGCCAGCGAAAACTCCGCTTCGAAGCCCTTGCCTTCCGGGCGGCCAAGATGCGACATGAGGATGGCGCTGCCGCCCCGATCGAGCACCGACTTGATCGTCGGGAGCGCGGCCCTGATGCGCCGGTCGTCGGTGATCTTTCCGTCCTCGATGGGAACGTTGAAATCCACGCGGACAAGCACCTTCTTGTTCTTGACGTCAACGGCGGCGATGGTTTTCTTGGGCATGGTTTGGTCTCCGAAACGCAACAGAAGAGGATAGCGCAGGGGAGGGCTTTTACTCAAAGTTCTCCACCGGCCTCGCGCGCAAAAACAGCAGAAATCGCAAGGAAAATCCACGCGTTCGCAAGCCGTTCATCCGCGGCGCGCCGGGCGCACTTCTCGCGCCGTCGAGCGTTCAATAATCTCAGGCAGGAGAAACCATGGCCACACGCCTCGACGTGCTCAAGACCTACAAGCTCTACATCGATGGGAAATTCCCGCGAACCGAATCCGGGCGCACGATGATCGTGGAGGGCGCCAAGGGCAAAGTTTTCGCGCACCTCTGCAAGGCCAGCCGCAAAGACCTCCGCGAAGCAGTCGAAGCGGCCCGCAAGGCTCAACCCGGCTGGGCGGGCGCGACCGCCTACCTGCGCGGCCAAATCCTCTACCGCATCGCGGAGATGCTCGAAGGCAAGAAGCAGGAACTCGTCGATTCAATTGACGCGGCCGGCAGGCGAGCCAAGGCGAAGACCCTCGACGCCCACACCGAAGTGCTCGCATCCATCGACCGCCTCGTTTGCTTCGCCGGTTGGGCCGACAAGTACGCGCAGGTGCTCGGCTGCAACAATCCGGTCGCGGGCCCGTACTACAACTTCACCGCACCGGAGCCTTCCGGGGTGGTGGCCGTGATCGCGCCCGACGAGGCGCCCCTTCTCGCCTTTGTCTCGCTGCTGGCCCCGGCGGTGTGCGCCGGCAACGCCGTCGTGGCGCTCGCGAGCGAAACCAATCCGGTGCCCGCCGCCGTGCTCGCCGAGGCCTGCGCGACCGGCGATGTGCCCGGCGGCGTGATCAACATCCTCACCGGCGTGCGCTCCGAGCTGCTGCCGGTAATTGCGGCCCACCGCGATATCGACGCGATTCATGCCGCCAACCTGACGCTGGAAGAGACGACGCTGCTCAAGCAGGGGGCCGCGGAGAACATCAAACGCGTCATTGTCCGCACCGTGCCGGATTGGCTGGACACCGCCGATGCCCACAGTCCCTGGCGCATCGAGCCGCTGATCGATTTCAAGACGATGTGGCACCCTGCGTCGGCATGACGGGGTTCTCGTCGCGCGTCGTGCAGGAATCGAATGCCTGAACGATGATGTGTACCCCCGCACAGAGCAGGCCGGTCAGCACCATCGCCAGCACGCTCAGCAGAGCAATCCGCAAGGCGTCCGCGATGCCCGCCAGCGATGTCGTCAGGTGTCCTTTGGTGACGAGCAGGAGCAACCCCGCCGTGATGGGCAACGACCACTGTCCCAGAAGCCTCATCCATTTCGGGACCGTGTCGTCCGCTTTGGCCGGCGTCAGCAAGGTCTTCATGCCGTAGAGCACGCAACCAAGCGTGGTGATCAGCGCGCCCAGCGTGACGATGCCGCCAAGCCCGGCACGCCCCGGCTTGATGCTCATGGACAACTCGCCATCGAACGCCGTGAGCAGCACGCCGAACGTCACCGCGGCGCCGGTGTAAACGGCGCCCCGCAGCGCGAGCGGACCGGCGCCCGGCGTGCGACGAAGAACCGTCCACGCCGCAACCAGGCCGAGAGCGAATGCAAGCAGTCCTCGAGCTAGCAGCCACGTGTGCAGCTTCCAGTCGCCTATCTGTCCCGTTGCGCCGAGATACCCCAGGATCGACGCCGCAAGCACGGTTCCTGCGACACAGGCGATCGCCAGCCCTTGGCCGTCCGAAAATCTCCCGCGTGAGACGGCAAGGCCGAAGCCGGCCGCGAGAAGCGTGAGCACCTCGAACCCGACCAGCGTCCAAGGCGGGTGGGGCGCCGCAAGGAACGCCGCCCCCAACGTGCCAACGGCGCTCAGCCCGGTGAGCAGACTGAGGGCGGCAATCAGAAATCGCAGTGCGGGTGAAAGGGTCATGCGGTCGCCAATCGTAACTTCCGGAGAAGTATCGGTCGCCGCGTGTCCGGTGTTCGGTCGCTGTGGGAGGCTCCCTCGCCAAAGGAACGCCATTTGCGAAGCGTGGTAGGGGGGTGCCAAGCGGGCCTTTGCGGTCTGGGCGAGGCAGTTTTTGCGCCAGTGGTGGTTTGGCGGGGGCGGGCCCCGGCGGGGACCGGATTTGGTCGATATTGACGTCAGACAAGGCGGGCGGCGCTCGCGAGAAGAGACGGAGGCGGACGATGGGCACAGTCACCAGCGGAACGGGCATCTTCAGCGGCATCGACAGCGCCTCGATCATCAATCAGCTCCTTGCGATCGACGCGCAGCCCAAGACCATTATCCAGCAGCGCATCGCGCAGCTCCAGACGCAGACGGCGGCGATCCTCGGAATCAATTCGAAGCTCTCCGCGCTGCGCACCGCGGTCGAAAAATTCCGAACCGCCAACCCATTCGATAACAACGCCGCCAGCTCGAGCGATGACAAGGTGATTAGCGCGACCGCGAACACCTCGGCCGCGGCAGGCACTTACTCCTTCCTCGTTGACCGGCTGGTGAGCTCGCAGCAGATGCTCAGCCGGGGTTTCGCCGACAAGGGCGCGACCGCCCTCGGCGCGGGCACGATCTCCCTCATCTCGGCCAAGTCGAGGCTCGACGCGGATACCGCGCTGGCGGACCTCAACGACGGCGCCGGGATCGCCCGCGGCAAGATCGTTATCACCGATTCCGCCGGGACCAGCGCGACGATCGATCTCACCAAGGCCGCCTACGTGTCCGACGTTCTCGACGCGATCAACAGCAACGGCAACGCCAAGGTCACCGCCAAGGTGGTCGACGACAAGCTGGTGCTGACCGACACCGCCGGAGGCGGCTCGCAGCTCAAGGTCGCCGAGTCGGGCGGAACGACCGCGGCAAGCCTGGGCATCCTCGGGCAGGCGAGCGGGAAGATCACGGGAACTTCACTCAGAAATCTCAGCGCGAACACGCTGCTGGCATCGCTCAACGACGGGCGCGGTGTGAACCTCTCGAACAGCGCGGGCACCGGCCGGTCCGACCTCACCATCGCGGTCGACCGGAGCGGCGTGATCACCAATGTCGCCGTAAACCTCGGCGAGGTGATCAAGGTCAACGAGACGACGCCCAGCGAGGGCGCGGTCTCGACGCTCGGTCAGGCAATGAAGCGGATCAACGATGCGCTGGTCGCTAAGGGGCTGACCGGCGTGTCCGTGGCGCTCGGGGCGGACGGCAAGCGACTGAAGATCACCGATGCTCAGGGCGGGGCCATCTCCGTGGCCGAGGCTGTCGGCTCGGGCACCGCCGCCAGGGATCTGGGCCTGCTGGGCTTGGGCACCGGCACCCTCAATGGTTCGCGGATCGCCAGCGGCCTGAACACGGCGCTGGCATCCAGCCTCAATGGCGGCACCGGCATCGCCGGCGACGGTCATCTCGACTTCATCCTCGGAGATCTGTCGAGCTTCTCGGTCACGATCGACAAGGGCGCCACTCTCAGCGAGATCGCAGACCAGATCGAAGCGGCTTCCGTCCAGTCGGGCAACAAGCGCGTGAGCGTGACTGTCGCCGACAACGGCCTGGGACTCGTGGTCAAGGACCTGGTCGGTGGCGGCGGCGGGCTCACGATCGGGGGCACCTCGGGCGCGGATTCGGCGGTTTCGCTCGGCATTTCTGTTGGGCCAACAACCAGCGGCATCGTGAACGGCAAGGACCTCGGTCGCGCGATCATCGGCACCGGCACGCTGCTGACCAATCTTGTGCCCGGAAAGAGCATCTCCGCGGGGAAACTCCGCCTCACCGATGCAACCGGCGCCGTGCAGACGATCAGCTACGACCCGGCCGTCGTGAAGACCGTGGGCGACCTGATGGCCCAGATCAACGGCGCGGGGATCGCCGTGAAGGCCTCCATCAATTCGACCGGTGACGGGCTCCTGATCAAGGACACCGCGGCCAACGGCACGGGGCTCTCGGCGATCAAGATCGAGGATGTCACCGGCACGCTCGCCAAGGACCTTTCGATTGCCGGAACCGCCTCGGGCACGGGCACCGCCAACCAGCTCGATGGCACGGCGCGCAAGAAGGTCACGCTGACCGCGACCGACACGCTGCAGAACCTCGTGGACAAAATCAACGCGACCGGCGGGAACGTGAAGGCCGCCATCGTGCAGACAGGTTCGGGCGTCACGCCCTATCAGCTGAGCCTCTTCAGCAGCGCTACCGGCCGCGAAGGCCGGTTCGTGCTCGATTCCTCATCGCTCGACCTGGGCTTGAAGACCCTTGATGCGGGCGAAAACGCGCGGGTGTTCTACGGGGGCGGTGACCTCGCAAAATCGGTGCTGCTCACCAGTTCGAGCAACACGCTCGACAACGTGGTCAGCGGCGTCAAGATCGATCTGAAGGGCACGAGCACGACTTTCACCAACGTCAGCGTCTCCCGCGACAGCGAAGGGCTCGAAAGTTCACTCAAGGGAATGGCCGATGCGTTCAACGCCGTGATCGACGGCATCAACGCGCAGAGCGGTTACGACAGCACGACCAAGAAGGCCGGTCCGCTGCTCGGTGACGCCACGGCGCTCAATCTCCGCAGTCAGATGTTCAACCTGATCCAGAGCTCGCCGATCGGCGTCAGCGGCAAGTACCGCTCACTCGCACAGATCGGTTTCAAGATCGGCACCGGGGGCGACGTCACCTTTGATACCGACATGTTCCGCAACGCGATGGCCGAGGATCCCGCCTCGGTCAAGGCCCTGGTCTCCGCCCGCGTGGTCGACCCGAACTCCGGCTCCTCCAACGTCAACAACGACCCCAACATCAAGGTGAAGGACACCACCGGCAAGATCACCTACACGCAGCTCGGCCTCGCGGGCAAGATCGAAGAGTTCGCCAAAGGGATGCTCGACACGGTCAACGGCACGCTGACGCTGAGAAAGAAGACGCTCGACGACCAGGTCACGGCTCAGAACACCCGCATCGCCGCGATCGACAAGCAGCTCGCCGCGAAGCGGACGGTGCTCCAGGCCCAGTTCCTTCGCATGGAGCAGGCGATCGGACAGTTGCAGCAGCAGCAATCGGCACTGTCCGGTCTCGGCAAGGGGTGATACGGAGTCCGCCCCTCCCCGGTCGCCCTGGGGGCCGGAAGTCGTCTACCGAAAGGCTCAAACGCGGTGAGCAACCGTCGATGGAAGACCGAGAAACAACGTGTGCGTGCGGCCGCCGGGCTGAAGTGACCCCCTTGGCTTGACGATGTAGAACGACCGATGAGCGTCGCAACTTCCAGCCAGAGCGCCAATACGTATCTCCGCACGCGGGTCATGACCGCGTCGCGCGAGGAGCTCCGTCTTCTCCTTCTCGAAGGGGCGATCAAGTTCGTTTCGCAGGCCAAGGAGGGTCTGCTCGCCAGGAACTTCGAGCAGGTGTTCACCGGCACCGACAACGCACGGAACATCATCGTTGAGCTGATCACGAGCGTGCAGAGTGCGCCGAATCCCGAACTCGCCGAGAAAGTTCGATCGCTCTACACGTTCTTCTACGTTCGTCTCACCGAGGCGAGCTTCGAGAAGAGCGTGGAGAAGTTCGACGAGGTGATCGGCCTGCTCGAGTACGAGCGGGAGACCTGGGTCCTGCTCATGGAGAAGGTCGCCTCGGACAAGCCCGTCTCTCCCGCCGAGACCGAAGAGGCTCCGCGCGGCCCGCTCAGCATCGAGGGCTAACGCGGCTCTCCGAAAAACCGAGGAAACGCCGGGCTCCGTTGCGGAGCCTGCTTTGTTTTTGCGGGGCACTCCCGAAGAGCATCGCGCTGCTCGTGAAGGGGCGCCCAGACGCGCCGCTTGGGGGTTCGCCGGTGGACCGATCGCTTCGAGGATCGCTCGCCGTACACTGTCTGCGCACGCCGCAGGTTCGAGACGCCGTTCATCCGGGAGGCGACCGTGAATTATCTATCGTTTCTGGCTCTTCCGCGCACGCGATCGATCGCGGTCGGCGCGGCGGCGTTCTTCGCTCTGGCGGGCTCGAGTGCGGCGCGGCAAGTTCCGCTTGAACTTTTCGGTGTGCTCGCGCTCTCCGCGCCGCAGACGCCGGCATCTGCCGAGGATCACTTCACCGAGGAAGAGCTCGACGATCTGCTCGGGCCGGTCGCACTGTACCCCGACGTGCTCCTGTCCGCCGTGCTCGCGGCGTCGGTGTATCCGGACCAGGTGTTCTCCGCCGCGGCGTTCGTCGCCGGTGGCGCGACACCCGAATCGATCGAAGCTCAAAGCTGGGAAGACCCCGTCAAGGCTGTCGCCAATGTTCCGGAAGTCATCGCGATGATGAACGCCTATCCGGAATGGACCAAGGCAATGGGGACCGCGTTCCTTACCCAGGCATGGGACGTGATGGCTTCGATCCAGCGCCTTCGCAAGATCGCACGCGAGAACGGCGTGCTGGAAACCACCGCCGAGCAGGTTGTCACGGTCAATCAGGAAACACAGAAGATCGTGATCATGCCGGCCAACCCGACGGTGATCTTCGTTCCTCAGTACAACCCCAGCGTCGTCTTCGTGCGGGACAATCGCGCTGTCGCCCGCGCCGGATGGATCGGTTTCGGCACCGGCATTGTGGTGGGTGCGGTCATCTGGGGCGGCTCGTGCAACTGGAACGGCGGGTTCATCGGCTGGGGCCGAGGGTGGGGTTGGGGGGGATGGAGCAACACCCGCGTCAACAACAACATCAACATCAACGTCAATAACAACAACAATTCGAACATCAACATCAACCGGCCGGATCGGCCGCAGTTCAACCGGCCCGGAGGCCGGCCCGACATCAATCAGCCGGGCTCCAGTCGCCCGGGTATCTCTCGTCCGGACATCTCACGCCCCGGCGCGGATCGTCCCGGCATCAGCCGCCCCGATGTCAATCGCCCGGGCGTGAACCGGCCGGGAACGGATCGCCCGTCGATCGACCGTCCGGGCATGAACCGGCCGGTCGGCAATCCGTCCGGCATCAACCGGCCGGGGGGTAACCCGGGAGCAATCAGCCGCCCTGGCGATCGAATCGGCCAGGAAGGTGCGCGCTGGCAGCCCGAGCGCATCAACCGGCCCGGCACGCCGAACACGCCTGGCGGCAATACCGGCAATCGCGTCGCCGACTGGCGAAAAAACGCTTCGCGCCCCGAGTCTCGCCCCGCACTCAGCGCCGGAACCAACCGTCCGAACACGATTACGCGTCCGAACGCGCCGAGCAATCCGGTGGTGAACCGGCCCGCGGCGCCTCCAACGCAGCGGCCGGCCGCACTGCCCGCCACTCGCGCGCCAAATGTTCAACCCGCGCGGCCCACAAACCCCGCCACGCTTCCGAGCGCCGGCGCCGGGACAGGAAATCGCCCGAGCGGTTTCAGCGGCGGTCCGAGCAATGCCGCGGCAGCACGCGGTGCGGCAAGTCGGGCCGGGAGTGGAGGAGGTGGAGGCGGGGGAGGAGGGCGTGGCCGTGGTTGAACACTCGCGTATTCGGAATGGACACAACTTCTTGAGAACGGAAATGAATCTTCGAAGCGTTTGCGTGATCCTGGGGCTGGTGTCGGCGTTGGTGCTGGGCGGCTGCGGTACAAGCCAAAAGTCATTCGACACGCCGGAAGCAGCGGTCGCGGCCCTCGATGAAGCGGTTCGCGCGCAGGACGACGCGAGGCTTCGCGCGGTGCTCGGCCCGCGTGTATCAGAACTCAAGAGCGGCGATCCGGTGCAGGACCGCGCCGATTTTGTCGCGTTCGCGTCCAGAATGGCTCAAAGCACACGCGTGGAATCCGTGGACGGGAAGTCGGTCCTTCTGGTGGGAGACGAACAGTGGGAGTTCCCGGCCCCGATCATCCGCACGCAGTCGGGCTGGCAGTTTGACACGGATGCTGGCATCGAAGAATTGACCACGCGCCGCATCGGTGCGAACGAACTGGCGATCATCGACGCGTGCTTCGCGTTCATCGATGCGGAGATTGCGTACGGAACCGTTTCGCGCGATGGCAGCGGCACGAACCAGTACACGGCCAAGATGTGGAGCACGCCCGGTTCCAAAGATGGCCTGTACTGGGAGTCGCAGTCGGATGAGCCGGATTCTCCGATCGGCCCGGCGATGGCGGCGGCCGAATGGAATAGCGGGCGTGATTGCTATCCGTTCTACGGTTATTTCTTCCGTCCACTGCTCAAGCAGGGACCGAGTGCCGTGGGCGGCGCCATGGACTACGTCGAGGACGGGAAGCTCGTGAAGGGCGTTGCCGGTGTCGCATTTCCCGCGGAATACGGCACCAGCGGCATCATGACTTTTATTTTCAGCATGGACGGTCGCGTGTATCAGAAAGACCTTGGGCCCCAGACCTCGAGCATCGCGCGATCGATGGATACGTTCGACCCCGGCGAAGGTTGGACTTCGGTTGCGGAAGTGATGGCGGTCGAAGGCGGCGAGTGAGCGGAGGCATCAGACGAGCAGGGCGTCCGGGGCTCGGCTGAGCTGCGCGGAAAGCCATTCCATCACGAACTGGGCCTGAACGCCGGCATCGAGCTGGCGTTCGGCTTCGCGGATGTGCGCGATCGCTGTCAGTTGCTTGTCGGGCGATGCGGTCTGACGGCGCAGCTGCTGGCGGGCACGCTGCGAGAGCAGTCGAAACATGAGCTCCGCCCCCGCGCGGTTTGCGGCGTCTTTGCTGGCCTGTTTGTCCTTGTCCACGACGGCTACGGCCCATTCATCGATGAGCTTGGCCATGGTGGGGCCGAGTCCGGGCGCATACTTGCCGGAATCTGCTTGAGCGAGCAGCGGCTCGAGGGTGCGCGACCAGGCGGCGAGCCCGCCCTGGTGTGCCGCGAGCAGTTCGCCGGGTGAGCCGGCGGCGAAGGACTGCAGCCACGGCAAGTCGTCGGCGCCGATGGGCGGCTGGATCTGCTCGCGATGCCCGTGCATCCACTCTTTCATCGCGGCGTCGGGGAGCGGCGCGAAGGCGACCTGCTGCGAACGGCTGCGGATAGTGGTGAGCAGGCGATCGGGGCTGGTGGTGACGAGAATGATGACGGTGCCCGGGGGCGGCTCTTCGAGTGTTTTCAGGATCGCATTCTGCGTGGGGGCGTTGTTGGGCGAACGGTCCAGCAACTCGGCTTCGTCAACGATGAAGACTTTCGAGGCCAGGCCGCCGGGCAGAGCCGAGGCGAGCGCGGCCGGGGCGATCAGGTGGGTGTCGATAACATCGCGGGGGATCGTGATGAGCTTGCGCTCGCGTACCTGGGCATCCTCGCTGTAGCGTGCAAGTTCCTTGGTGATGATGTGCAGATCGGGGTGCGTGCCCGCGGTGAGCAGTTGCTGCACGCACGAGTCGGAGGCTGGGAGCGGTTGATCGCCCTTGGCTTTGGTGGTGTCGTCGAGGATGAGCGCGGCGAAGGCGAGTGCCGCGGTGAACTTTCCGACGCCGGCGGGGCCGTGGAAGATCCATGCATGGTGCACGCGTCCGGAGCGGATGGCGTCGGCGAGGATTTTGAGTGCGCGATCCTGGCCGAGGATCTGCGAAAACTTCACGGGCGCGGGGTGCTGGCGCTGCGCCTCGACCGGCTTTGAATCGAGCGTGGGACGGGCTTTGGGCTTTGAAGCTTTTTTGGCCACGAGGTCAATATAGGGGAAAGCCGCGGCGGGCAGGGAGCGGGGCAAAGCCGGTATGATCGGCCCCTTGGAAAAAGGCACCATGCACAGCGAGGACGGCGTAAGAGCGGGGGATGGCGCGTGCCGCGTGTCGATCGAGTGCACGCACCTGTATCAACACGGGCTGAATACGGGCATCCAGCGGGTTGTGCGGAACCTGGTGCGTCAGGGCGAGGCGTGCGCCGCCGAGTTGGGTTTGGAAGTGCAGCCGGTTATTTTGACTCGCGGGGGCTTTGCGCGGGTGGACTCGCAGAAGCTGTTGCCGCGGAAGAAGGGCTTTTTCGGTCGCGTGTGGATGGCGGGGCGGCGGGTGTTTTTCCGCATGAGCTCGGCGGGGAGCGGCGGAAAGAAGGCCGGCGGCGGTGAGGTGGAGGGGAGCAAGCGGTCGCTCTCTCTGAAGGGGGCGATCATCCGGTTGGCGTATGGTCTGGTCGGGCTCTGGGAGAACCTGCTGCAGCGATGGCGGAGCGTGCGGCTCGCCGGAGGACGCGTGCATGCGGGGCCGTCCGACCTGCTCATCCTGGCGGACGTGAGCTGGAAATCGGAACTGCTTTGGGAGCACGTGCAAGCCTGGCGGAAACAGGGCGGGCGGGTCGCGATCATCTGTTACGACCTGATCCCGATACAGACGCCGGAATTTGTTTCGGAGCTTGCGTCGCGATCGTTTCGCAGGTACATGACCAACGCGGCACAGATGGTTGATTTCACCATCGGGATTTCGAAGCACTCTGCGCAGGAGTTTTTCGAGTTCGCCCGGTCGATCGACCAGCCGGGATGGACCGCGGAGCGGTGCGGCTCGTTCCGATTGGGTGCGGACGAATGGGCGAAGGGAAAAGTGGGGCCGTCCGAGGACGCCAAGGCAACACTCGCATCGCTGAAAGGCAAACCCTATTTCGTTGCGGTGGGAACGGTCGAGATCCGCAAGAACCACCGAGCGATGCTGGACGCGTTCGATCGGTTGTGGGCGGAGGGTGTGGATGCGGCGCTGGTGATCATCGGGAACTACGGCTGGCGGTCGCCGGAGATCGCGGAACGGATTCACACGAGCCCCGAGTTCGGCAAGCGGTTGTTCTGGTTCACGGGTGCGCCGGATGCCGATCTGGAAATGTGGTACGAGCAGTGCCGCGCCGTGCTGATGTCGTCAAAGGCGGAGGGATTCGGACTCCCGGTGGTCGAGGCGCTGGTTCGCGGAAAGCAGGTGATCGCGAGCAGCATCCCGACGCACGTCGAGATCGCGGACGGCTACGTCACGTTTTTCGAGCCGGATGATGTGGCGGCGCTCGTGGCCGCGATCAGGCGGAACCTTGCGGGCGAGAAGAAGGAAATCGCGGGTTACGGCTGGCCGGGCTGGCGGGAGAGCGCGAAGGAGTTTCTGACGGAGTGCCGCCGGATGCTGGCGCTCGGACCTCGCGCGTGATCAGACGTTGCCGAGCTTATTGACGCCGTTGAGCGCGGCGATTTTGTAGCACTCGGCGAGCGTCGGGTAGTTGAAGACGGTGTTGATGAAGTACTCGGCGGTGGCCTTGAAGGCGATGGCGCACTGGCCGATGTGGACGAGCTCGGTCGCGTTGGTGCCGATGATGTGCACACCGAGGACGGCGCGGGTGTCCTGGTGGAAGAGGATCTTGAGCGTACCGATCTCGTCGCCCAGGAGCTGGCCACGCGCGGTCTCGCGGTAGGAGGCGATACCCGCTTCGTAGGGGATGGATTCGGCCGTGAGCTTCTCCTCGGTCCAGCCCACCATGGAAATCTCGGGAATCGAGTAGATGCCGTAGGGAAGCAGCGTGTCGATGTTGTCGCACTTGACGCCGAACATGTGGCAGGCGGCGACGCGGCCCTGTTCCATCGACGTGCTGGCGAGCGCGGGGAAGCCGATGACATCGCCCGCGGCGTAGATATGCGGGACAGATGTCTGGTAGTCCTTGTTCACGCTGATCCTGCCCCGGTTGTCGGCGCTGAGTCCTGCGGCGGCCAGATTGAGCCCGTCGGTGCAGCCCTGGCGGCCGATGGCGTAGAGCAGCGTGTCGGCGGAAAGCTGCTTGCCGGATTCGAGCGTGACCTCGATCATGGTCTGGATGCCCTCGCGCCGCGCGGCGTCGGGCGCGTCGCGCCGGTCGATCTTGACGACCTTTTCGCCCAGTCGCAGTGTCACGCCGGACTGGCGGAGGTGGTACTGCAGCGCCTCGGTGATTTCGGCATCGACGAAATCGAGCAGGCGGGCGCGGCCTTCGATCAGCGTGACGCGAACCCCGAGCGCGGCCAGCATGGACGCGTATTCGGTACCGATGACGCCGCCACCCACGACGATGATCGAGCGCGGGATGGACGCGAGCTTGAGCAGATCGTCGGAAGAGAAGACCTGTTTGCCGTCGAAGGGAATGGTTTCCGGGGTGGTGGGAGTGGTGCCCACGGCGATCAGGATGTGGTCGGCCTCGATGGTTTCGGTCGCGTGGGGGCCTACGACATCGACTTCGCGGGCGCTCTTGAACTGGCCCCGGCCGTTGAGGACGGTGATGCCGTTGTTGGCGAAGTGGTCGCGGACGAGATCGATTTCTTTCTTGATGACGCGATGGCAGGCCTCCATCAGGCCGGCGAAGCCGCCGGCGCGGTTGAGCGCCGGCTTGGCGGCCTGGAAATCGGCGAGGGAGGGGGCCACGGTGGTGCGGCCGCCGAAGTCGAGGATGGCTTCCCGCAGCGCCTTGCTTGGGATGGTGCCGGTGTTGATGGCGACGCCGCCCAGCACTTCCCGCTGCTCGATGACGGCGACAGAGCGGCCGAGCTTGGCGGCCTGGATCGCGGCTTTCTGCCCCGCGGGTCCGGACCCGATGACGCAGAGATCGAACTTTCGCATTCTGAGAGAACTCCCGAAGCGGCGATGGTAACAAGAACCGGCTCGCCCGGTACTTATCGGTTCAATTGGTGGTGGCGCATGCGGGGGAGGGCCCAAGCGGTGGTCGTCCAGCGGGGGCCGGGGCGAGGGGGAGGTATCCGGGAAACACGGTTCGGCTACGCTTGGGGACTACGGAGATTTGATCGCTTGACCCTGACCAGCCGCGCCATCCGAAAGACGTTTCTCGACTTCTTCAAAGCCAAGGGCACCGGGAACGGCGCGCCCGACGGGCACGTGATCGTCCCCAGCTCGCCGGTGGTGCCGGTCGACGACCCGACGTTGATGTTCACCAACGCGGGGATGAACCAGTTCAAGCCGATCTTTTTGGGGCAGGTCGAACCGAGCAGCCCGCTGGCGAAGCTGCGCCGCGCGGCGGACACGCAGAAATGCATCCGCGCCGGCGGCAAGCACAACGATCTGGAAGACGTGGGCAAGGACACGTACCACCACACCTTCTTCGAGATGCTGGGGAACTGGTCGTTCGGCGATTACTTCAAGAAGGAAGCGATCGACTGGTCTTGGGAACTGCTGACGAAGGTCTACGGCATCCCGGCCCACGCGCTGTACGCAACGTACTTCGGGGGCGATCCGCGCTTCGGCATGGAGCCGGACGAAGAAACACGCCAGTTGTGGCTTCAGTACCTGCCGGCGGATCGGGTGATCCCCGGGAACATGAAGGACAACTTCTGGATGATGGGCGACACGGGCCCGTGCGGACCGTGCACCGAAATCCACGTCGATCGGCTCGCGGCGCTGGGCCAGTCCGACCGCAACGCCGCGTCGATCGTCAATATGGGCGACCCGGACGTTCTGGAAATCTGGAACAACGTTTTCATCCAGTTCAACTCGGAGTATTCGGCGGAAGGCGCGGCAGCGCTCGACCAGTGGGATCGGACGCCGGAAGCGCAGAAATCGGAGACCGGCTACAAGTCTCGCGCCGAGATCGAAGCCAAGTATCGCAAGCTGATCACCCTGCCAGCCAAGCACGTGGACACGGGCATGGGCCTGGAGCGACTGGTCAGCGTGCTCCAGAACGTGCGGAGCAACTACGACACCGACCTGTTCGCGCCGATCTTCATGGCGATCGAGCGGGCGACGGGGGCGCGGGAGTATCGGGGGACGCTGGGCGCCAAGGACGTCGGGAACATCGATACGGCCTACCGCGTGATCGCGGACCACATCCGGTGTCTGACCTTTGCGATTACGGACGGCGCCGTGCCGAGCAACGTTGGACGTGGCTACGTGCTCCGTCGCATTCTGCGGCGTGCGGTTCGGTACGGCCGGCAGATGCTGGGCGCCAAGGGCGGCTTCTTCGCGGGGCTCGTGCCGGTTGTCGTCGAGCACATGGGCGACGCGTTCCCGGAACTCAAGCGAGACCCGGCGAAAGTCGAGGCGATCATCCGCGACGAAGAAGAGAGTTTCGGGCGAACGCTGGATCGCGGGATCAAGCTTTTTGAATCGCTGGCAACCTCCATCCCCAAGGGCGGGAAGATCCCCGGTGCGGACGCGTTCAAGCTGTACGACACTTTTGGATTCCCGGTCGATCTGACCGAACTGATGGCGCAGGAGCGCGGCATCAGCGTCGACATGGTCGGGTACGAAGCGGAAAAGAAGAAAGCCGAAGAGCTTTCACGCGCCAGCGAGAAGAAGGAAGCCGAGAAATCGATCACGCTCGATGGCGATGCCGTCGCGCGGTTGATGCGTCTGGGTGTCGAAACGACCGACGACCACGCGAAGTTCGACTTGAAGCAGACCAAGGCGCACGTGCGGGCGATCTGGAACGGCACAAACCTCGATGAGTCCGCCAAGCCCGTGTTCAACCATCGCACGCAGGTGGGCATCGTGCTCGACAAGACCTCGTTTTACGCGACGATGGGCGGGCAGGACTGCGACAGCGGCGAGATCGAGGTGATCGGCGAGACCAAGTCGAGCGTGCGCGACTCGCACGAGGGCGGGCGGTTCAAGGTTGATTCCGTCGCGGCCTTTGGCGGTTACGTGCTGCACATCGGCACCGTGACGCACGGCGAGATCCGCGTGGGTGACACGGTCGTGCTGCACGTGGACAAGCATCGGCGCCAGGCGACGGCGGCGAATCACACGGCGACGCACCTCGCCAACTTCGCGCTGCGCGCGGTGCTCGGCGAAGGTGTGGACCAGAAGGGTTCGCTGGTGGCGGCGGATCGCATGCGGTTCGACTTCTCGCACGGCCAGCCGGTCTCGCCCGAGGAGTTGGGCAAGGTCGAGTCGATCGTGCGCGACCAGATCCGGCGCGATCTCACGGTGTACGCCCAGCCCGCGCCCCTGAGTTCGGCGCGCGGGATCAACGGGCTGCGGGCGGTGTTCGGCGAGACGTATCCCGACCCGGTGCGCGTGGTCTCCATCGGCCAACCGGTGGCGGACCTCATGGAGCAGGCGCACAGTCCGGCGTGGCGCGAACTCTCGATCGAGTTCTGCGGCGGCACCCACGTGGCATCGACTGCACAGATCGGTTCGTTCGCCCTGGTGAGCGAGGAAGCGGTGGCCAAGGGCGTGCGCCGCGTCGTGGCGTTGACAGGCAAGCCGGCCGAACAGGCGATCCACGCCGCGGACGCGGCCGAAGCGCGGATTCGCAGCGTGGGGCTCATGAGCGACAGCGTGCTCACGGCCGAGATCCCGGCGCTTCTCAAGAATCTGGACGACGCGGTGATGCCCACGGCCAGGAAGACCGCGCTGCGGCAGGCGATCACGGCGCTGCAGGAACGCGCCAAGAACGCGGCGAAAGCGGCGAGCGCGGGGCGCCAGGCCGAAGCGGTTCGCGAAGCCAAGGTGCTGGCGGAGTCCGCGCAGCTCGCCAACCAGATGATCGTGGTCGGGTCGATCGAAGCGGGCGAAGATCGTGCGGCGCTGAATGCTGCGATCGCGGTTGTCAAGGACGCGAATCCGCGGGCCGCGATCATGCTGTTCAGCGTGGATCATCCGAGCGGACGCGTGGCGATCAACGCGATCGTACCGGACGCCCTCATTCAGAAGGGGCTGAAGGCGGGCGACTGGCTGCGCGAAGCCGCGGCGGTGGTGGGCGGCAAGGGCGGCGGCAAACCCGACGCGGCGCAGGGCGGCGGGACCGATGCCGGCAAGATTAAGGAAGCGATACTCGCGGCTCGGAACGCGGCTCATCGCGTCGTGCACTGATACCTTGTCGGAGTGCGAACCGGATGACGCACAAAAAGCAGCACGGCGAACACGAGGAACAACCGCCGGAGAAGCCCCACGATCCGTATCAGGCGATGATCGACGCGGCTCCGCGGATTCCCGAGGTGCTGCGGCATCCGCCCGAGCTGCCCGCGGATGTGCAGGAGATCGTTGAACCCTCTCCGGCCTCTACAAGTTCGCTCATGGAGGCGGGCAAGGCGTGGGGGGTCGCGCTCGACTTTGTGTTCACCATCATCGGCGGGCTGGTCATCGGCTGGCTCCTCGACCGCTGGATGGGATTCCGGCCCTGGGGCACGCTGGGAGGGCTGGCGGGGGGGTTTGTTTTCGCGTTCATCCGGATCGTGCGGCACACGCAGCGGGTGGAGGCACGTGAAAAAGCGGCGAAAGAAGCGGCCCAGCGGGGCCGTTCCGGAGAGCGCTAACCGCGACGTGCCCGATGCGCTCTCGGGTCGAAAAAAGCGGACCCAACGCCTATCCTTCCACCCTTTCCGGCGGACCGTTCAGACACCAAATCGCACCTCTGGAAGATACGCTGAGGGTTGATCCCGGAGCGTGGTGCGAGCGGAGTCGACGGGCGATGGGAAAGGGCCTGGAGAGCGAATCTTCGCCGCGATGGAATCTGCTCCGCACATGACGACGGCCGGCTCGGTGCAATCGCCGCCGCGCGCGTTGTACGGCTTGCTGATGGCGGGGTTTGTCGCGCTTGGTGCTCTGGCGGCGTACGCGGTCGGTCTGCGGGGATCTGCGGACTCGGCCAACCTGGCGGCGATGGCGGTGCTGCTGGCGGGTTTCCTCGGGCTGATTCCGGCGGTGCTTCGGCTTCGCGGCGGGATGCAGACGTGGGGCCTGCTGGTGTTCGGCGCCGGCATGGCGCGGATGCTCGCGCTGCTGGCGATTGCCGTGTACTTCTCGATGATGCGTGAGGTCGTCAAGCAGCCTTTCTGGCTTGGCGTGGTGAGTGGGGGCGTGATCGTGCTCGTCCTTGAGACGGTCGCGGCCTTCGTCATTCTGAATCGATTTGAATCCGCCCGCGTGAGGCAGCCCGGTGCCGGCGCGGCGCAAGCTTCGGGGAGTTCGACCGAGTCATGATGGATCAACTGCTCACGCTGGCTGCCGGCAGCCCCGCCGATCACGTGTACAACCACGTCGCGATCAAGTCGGCCGATGGTTACTGGCTGTGGTCGGGCAACCAGGGCAACCTGGTGCTCTCGGCGATCATCCTGATCCTGGGCGGGCTGTACGTGGGCAGCCGCGTCAAGACCGGCCCGGAGTCAGAAGGTAACGACAGGTTCATCACGCGCGGAAAATTTGCTCAGATGGTGGAGGTGATCTGCGTCTACCTGCGTGACGAGGTGACCCGTCCGCTGCTTGGCGACCGCACCGACCGGCTGATGCCCATCCTCTGGACGCTGTTCTTCTTTATCCTGATCAACAACCTGCTGGGTCTGTTGCCTCTGCTCGACATCCAGCATCTGCTGTTCCCGAACCTGCGTGACAGCCATGCGGCGTACATCGGCGGAACGGCGACGCAGAACATCTGGGTCACGGGCGCGCTCGCCCTGATAGCGGCGGTGCTCTTTAACGGTGCAGCGATTGTTCGATTGGGACCTGTCGGATTCATTTCACACATGATGGGGGGACTTCCATGGTACATGTTCCCGATCGCATTCCTACTGCTGGTAATCGAGGCGGCGGGTCAGTTTGTTATTAAGCCGGTCGCGCTGGCCGTGCGTCTTTTCGCCAATATGACCGCCGGGCACATCCTGCTGGCGACGCTGTTCATGTTCGTCGGCGTGGTGTGGGACAAGGGCATCCTGATCCAGGGGCCGGTGACGCTGATCAGCATCCTGGGCGGCATCGCCGTCATGATCCTGGAGCTGTTCGTCGCGTTCCTCCAGGCGTTTGTGTTCATGTTCCTGACTGCGGTCTTTATCTCCCTGATGGATCATCACGAAGAGCATGGTCATGAGCACGGGCACGACCATGCCCACGGCCACGAGCACGCCCACGCGTGAATGACGGGCCACACAACTGGCCCTGGCAACGCCAGAGGCCTCTCGCACTCCCGGGCACTGTTTCGAAAGGATCGAGTTCCATGAAGATGACGAAGAAGACTGTTCTGATGGTTGCCGGCGCTGCCGCGGCTGCCTGCGCGGGCTTGGCCCACGCGGCCGACCCGGCCACGACGCACGAGGCCGCGGTCGCGGGCACCGCGATCGGCAAGGGCATCGCCGCCCTGGGTTCGGGCCTCGCCGTTGTCGGCGGCGGCCTGGGCATCGGTCTGGTCGGCAAGGGCGCGGTCGAGTCGATCGCGCGCCAGCCGGAGGCCAGCGGCAAGATCCAGATCAACATGATCCTGGCGGCCGCTCTGATCGAAGGTGCGACGCTGTTCGCCGTCGCCGTCGGCTTCCTCGCCTGATTTTCTCGGAGGCGTCCCTGACGGGGCGCTTCCGACTTCTTTTCCGCTGGATCCGGGGCAAGTGTGCCCGCTGGAGGTTTTCGATGAAGCGTTCTTCGCTCGTGTTCGGTGCGGCCTCGACATTCCTGCTCGTCCCCGCGACGCTCGCGCTCGCGAACGATGAGACCGTGGGCGCCCTGCCCACCGTCAAGCAGGGCGTGGTCACCGGCGTGACCGCGATTGTGGTCTTCCTGATCGTGCTGGCGGTGCTCGCGACGAAGGTCTGGCCGGCGATCAGCCAGGGCCTCGACGATCGCACCAATAAGATCCGCTCCGAGATCGAGGCGGCGGAGAAGGCCCGCAAGGCCGCGGCGGACGCGCTGGCCCAGTACGAACAGAGCCTGGCCCAGGCCCGCGCCGAGGCGGCCAAGATGATCGAAGCGACCAAGGCGCAGCAGACCGAGCTGGCCAACGAGCTCAAGGCCAAGGCCGAGGCGGATCTCGCACTCATGCGTGAGCGTGCGGTGAAGGAGATCCAGCAGGCCAAGCAGTCGGCCGCGGCGGAGCTGTACTCCGAGGCGACGAACCTGGCGACGATGGTCGCGGGGAAGATCCTCAAGCGTGAGATCAACGCGCAGGACCAGCAGCGTCTGGTGGAAGAGTCGCTGGGCCAGCTCCAGAGCATGCGGAACTGAACAGGGCGGCGGGATTCTTTTACGAACCGATCGGAGATTCGAACGTGCCTCTGACTCAAGCCAAGCCCGACGCCCTTGCCAATATCTACGCCAAGAGCCTCTTTGCCGAGGCGTTCGGCGCCGGCGGACGTGAACGCGTCGAGACCATCCAGGGCCAGCTCGAGGACCTGCTGGAGCTCACCCGCTCGGACAAGACGTTCAACGAATTTCTCGCCTCCCGCGTGATCAGCACGGCGGAGCGCGAAGGGACGCTGAAGAAGATCCTGGGCAACCGGATCGATGAGCTGCTGCTGCGTTTCCTGCTGGTGATGAACCGCAAGGAGCGTCTGGGGCACCTCGTGCCGGTTGCCGCGGCGTACGACCAGGTCGTGCAGCAGCAGTTCGGCCGGGTGGAGGTGGACGTAATCTCGGCGGCGCCGCTGGAAGCGGGGCAGTTGAGCGGCGTGCGTGACCGTCTGGGCAAGGCGCTGGGCAAGGAAGTGATCGTCCACACGTACACCGAGCCCGCGATGATCGGCGGTGTGAAGTTCCGCATCGGCGATCAGCTCATCGACGCGAGCGTGCAGACCAGCCTGCGGAAGATCAAGGACCAGCTGGGGACGCAGGGGGACTCGGTCGTGCGTGGCAAGATCGACCGGATCGTCGAGGGTTGAGCCGCGGACCGCGAAGCTCAACGCCCGAAAATCTCGAGCAGCCAACGGTCGCGAATTCGCGGCCGTTTTTTATTGCGTTTGCCGGGCCGTCGAGATCGGCAGCGACTTGAGCCAGGTCAGGACCACGGAAGCGTTCTGGTCCGGCGGAAAAACCGGGTACCAGACTTTGCGGATTACGCCGCCCTCGCAGTACCAGCTCATGCGTTTGATGAGCGTGGACGGGCCTCCGGCGGGGAGGCCATCGGAGATCGGGGGCATTTCCATCGTGGGCAGGCGCATCGCGCGGGTGAGAGCGAGATCGGAATCGCTGAGGAGTTCGAAGGTCAGGTGCGTGCGCTCGGCGAACTCGCGCTGGTAGTCGGTGGTTTGTGTGCTGATGCCGTAGATGGAAACGCCCAGCGCGGCGAATTCGGAAGCGAGATCGCGGTATGCGCAGGAGTGGGGCGTGCAGCCTCGGGCGCCGGGGACGAGATCCCAGCCGTCGGGCGGCGGGCGGCCGGGAACGCCCGAACGGGGGTAGAAGAAGAGGACTGATTTACCGTTAATTTCGGAGAGGATCTGAGGCGTGCCGCGGGTGCTGATGAGCGAGAGCGGCGGCAAGCGCATTCCGGTCAGGTGTGCGGTGGCGCCGTCGTCTTGCGGAGCGGGTAAGTCAGAGGGCAGTGTGGTCGGATCGTGCATGGAAAGGCATTTTCACCACAGAGAACACAGAGATCACGGAGGGGAAATGTTGCTGATTCGGCGGGTGATCCCTTTGATCAATTGCGTGACGTTGAAATTGATAAGCAGCCCGACCGGCAGATTTGCAAGACGGAGGTAGGTCATCAGTTGTGCTTCATGGATTGGGAGTACCCTGTCGACAGCCTTCAGCTCGATAATGACCAGGTCTTCAACAACGAGATCGATGCGGTAGCCGCTGTCGATAAGCTGCTCCTTGTAGCGAACTGGCAAATCGACTTGGCGTCGGACGGAGACTCCACGGGGCAACAGTTCATGCACGAGGCACGCTTCGTATGCGTTTTCCAGCAAGCCGGGGCCGAGGGTGCGATGCACTTCGATCGCCGCGCCGATCACCTTGTCGGTGATCTTGTCGCAGCGTGACATCAGAGCCGGATCCGGTCTTTCCATCCCCAATCCCCTCCGTGATCTCTGTGTTCTCTGTGGTGAATTGTCTTTTCAGATGTCCACGTATGCCTTCAACCCCTGCACGCCGCCCTCGCGGCCGAAGCCGGATTCCTTGAATCCGCCGAAGGGGCTCGCCGGGTCGAACTTGTTGTACGTGTTGCACCAGACGACGCCGCTTTTGATCTGCTTGGCGATCGAGAGCATCTTGGAGCCCTTCTCGGTCCAGATTCCCGCCGCGAGTCCGTACGGCGTGTTGTTCGCGCGGCTCACGGCCTCTTCCGGCGTACGGAACGAAAGCACGCTCAGGACCGGTCCGAAGATTTCCTCGCGGGCGATCGTGTGGCTTGGCTGCACGCCGGTGAAGAAGCACGGGCGGCACCAGAAGCCCTTGCTCGGCAACCCGGCGCGTGTTGCCGCGACGGCGGCCTCTCCACTTGGCGCTTTGCCATTTGCCATTTGGCCAT
>JAFEBN010000030.1 GCA_018242645.1 Planctomycetota bacterium
GGGGGGGGGGGGGGGCCGCGCTTGCGTACCGAGCCGGCGGGCATTTTGGTGGCGTGGGTGCCGCAGAACCAAGTGGTTTGGGGTCACGGGTAGGCGCAGATCTCGCTGCGAGATCGCGGGGTACGCGCAGCGGGTCGATTGCGAACCGGCCGGGCTACAGCGCCAGGTTGACGTTGGGGTTCGTGGCCGCGTTCGCGCTCGCCGCGCCGACGGCGACCAGCGCGAAGTTCCCCGCGGCGGAGCTGATGTGGCTGTTGTTGCTGTAGAACGTGCAGCGCCGGACCATGCTGCCGCTGGTGCCGGCCAGTGAGACACCCACGTCGTTGCGGGTGATGGTGCAGTCCACCACATCCACCCCGCCGCCGCTGGTGGCGGTGGCGCGGACGCCGAACGGGCCGTTGAAGTCGAGGTGGCACTGACCGACGCGGGTGAGTTGGTCGGTGGTGATGCCGCCGGAGGTGTTGTTGGCGAAGTGGCTGCGCTCGATCTGGGCGGGGCCGATGCAATCGATGCCCCAGCCGTTGTTCTCGGTGATCGTGCAGTCGATTGCGGTCAGGTCGAACGACGTGGCGCGCACACCGCCGCCGTCGGTGTTGGCGATCTGGCAGCGCTCCAGCCGGAGCCGATCGATGGCGAGCACGCCGCGGCCGGAAGCGTTCAAGTCGATCGACGTGGTCCCCTGGATCACGCAGTCGCTGAGCGTGGACTTTGACCCGGCGCTCACGCCAGCGCCTGCGGCGTTGAACACCGCGCACCGCACGACGCGGCAACGCCCGCCCAACGCGATTCCCGGTCGCCCGCCGCGGACCAGACAGTCGGTCACCAAGCTGCCAGGACCCGCGTCGAGGCACGGGCCTTGGCCGACGTCCAGAACCGTGCAGCGCGAGATCGTGCCCGCGACGCCCAAGGTGGTGATCCCGTACGCGCTCGCGGCGGTCGCCAGCACCACACAGTCAGAAAAATCCCCACCGACGCCGCCGATCCCGATGCCGAAGGCGCCCTGCAGCGTGACCCGGCGCACGACCAGCGGCCCGTCGCAGCGGATGCCGTAGACGGTCTGCACACCGCTCAGCTCGCTCACGATCTGCATGTCTTCGATCACGCATCCCGCCTGAAGCATCTGGCAATCGATGCCCGCGGAAGCGACCGAGCGCATCACCACACGGCCGTTGCGGATCAGCACATTCTTCTGCCCGATCGTCACCAGAATCGCCGCCTGATTGCTGATGGTGCTGTTGCTCGTGACCGTGAAGCCGTTGAGATCCAGCGTGACGTTGGTCGAGGTGATCCGGATCTGGCCCTCGAAGCTCTTGGTGAGGTAGTACGACCCGGGCGCCGAGATCACGATGTTGGAGAAGAATGCATCGGGATCGAGCGCCGTCCGCGGCTCGACTTCGTTGAGCGTTTTGCCGGTGCCGATGATGGGGCCGGCGGGCGGATTGATCGGCCCGGCCTCCGCCACCTTCGCGAGCGCGGCGGCCCCGAGCAACCCCGCGGCACTAAGCATCATGCGTCGATCAATCGGTTCCATGCTTGCGAACGCTCCTTTTCCGCGACGCCGCGGGAGCGCCATTGTGGCACGAGAAGCCCGCAATTCCAAGCAAAGAAGCCCCGATCGCCGCGATCTGTTGCGAGGCGGGGCTCGCCAAAGGCGACTGGGCAACGAAAATCGCGTGGTATCCGTCCACCCCACTCACCGCGGGTCGGCAGCGTCAAAGGTCTGCACGATGTCATCGCCCCCGCGTCCCATCGCCCCATCCGGGCCGGAGCTTGTAAGCGTCACAGTCGTCCGGTTGACGCGGTACTCGATCGACCAACCCCCTCCGTCACGACGATACCGAGCATCGCACGCTTCCGTGCCAACGAAGCCGTCAAGTTGCGAGGGAAGCACCCGGTAAATGGCGAAGTAGTGTCGCACGCCACGCTCGAGAACGCCCATGTGGGTCTTTGTGCGTGCAGCCGGCGGCACCTTGTTCACCGTTGCGTCGTACATAAACAGCAGCGCAGCGAATCCGGCTCCAACTCCGAGGATCCCTTTCAGGATCCGCTTCCGTGGTGGGGAGCGGGTGCCATGGCACGTTCCATCCGTTGGATTGTTGCCACGGCAACCCTGCCTCAGGGCTCAGAACTCGCACTGCTTCGGCGCGCGCGGGAAGGGGATCACGTCTCGCACGTTCTGCATCCCCGTCAGGAACATCATCGCGCGTTCGAAGCCCAGGCCGAAGCCCGCGTGCGGCACAGTGCCGTATCGCCGCAGATCGCGGTACCACCAGTATTCCTTGATCGGCAGGCCCATCTCGTTGATGCGGGCGTCGAGCTTGTCGAGGCGTTCTTCGCGCTGGCTGCCGCCGATGATCTCGCCGACCTGCGGCACGAGCACGTCCATCGCCGCCACGGTCGCGCCGGGGGCGCCGTCGGTGCCAGGGTCGTTCTCGCGCATGTAGAACGCCTTGATCTGCTTGGGGTAGTTCATCAGCACGACGGGCTGCTTGAAGTGCTGCTCGGTGAGGTAGCGCTCGTGCTCGGACTGCAGGTCCTTGCCCCATTCGATGGGGTACTCGAACTTGGCCTTGCCGCTGGCGATGGCGTCCTTGAGGATCTTGATGCCGTCGGTGTAGGGCAGGTGGCGGAAGGGCTTGTCGAGCACTTCTTTGAGGCGGGTGAGGAGGCCCTTCTCGATGCGCTCGTCGAAGAACTTCATGTCGTCGGCGCGTTCGCTCAGCATGGTCTGGATGAGGAACTTGATGAAGTCTTCTGCGAGCTTCGCATCTTCCTGGAGCGAGGCGAAGGCGATCTCGGGCTCGATCATCCAGAACTCGGCGAGGTGGCGGCTGGTGTTGCTGTTTTCGGCGCGGAAGGTGGGGCCGAAGGTGTAGACCTTGCTCAGCGCGCAGCAATAGGTCTCGACGTTGAGCTGGCCGCTGACCGTGAGGTGGGTTTCTTTGCCGAAGAAATCGGCGGAGAAGTCGATGGGCGCATCGGGCGGGGTGGTCTTCGCGCCTTCGGGGCGGACGCGGGGCGGATTGGCCATGTCGAGCGTGCTCACGCGGAACATCTGGCCCGCGCCCTCGCAGTCGCTGCCCGTCACGATCGGCGTGTGCACGTAGAAGAACCCGCGCTGGTCGAAGAAGCGGTGCATGGCCATGCTCAGCGTGTGACGCACGCGGGCGACCGCGCCGAACGTGTTGGTGCGCACGCGCAGGTGCGCGACCTCGCGCAGATATTCGAACGAGTGCGGCTTGGGCTGGATGGGGTACTTGTCGGGGTCATCGACCAGCCCCACCACTTTCACGTTCGCGCCTTCGCCTGCGCCCGCGGCATCAACGAGCACTTCGTTGCCGCCCTTGGGGTTCTGCACGATTTTGCCGGTGGCCTCGATGGCGCAGCCGGTGGTGAGTTTCGCGACATCGGCGTAATTGGCGAGGTCGCCCTTGGCGACGATCTGGATGGGATCGAAGCAGGTGCCGTCGTGCAGCGCGATGAACGACAGCCCGCCGTCGGCCTTGCTGTCGCGCCGGGTGCGGACCCAGCCCTTGAGCGTGACCACCGAGCCGGGCGCCGCTTTCGCGGCTTCTTTGACACTGATCCAAGCCATCGCGAAACCTCCTGAAATGCAGGGGCGATGGTAGGAAAGCGGTGGTTTCACGCGTCAGCGCGTGGCGGGCAGCAGCACGAGGCGGTAAAACTCGCCGTCGTGCACGATTTCGCCGTTGCGAGCGAGGCGGGCGATGTCTTCGCCGCCCCCCGGGGGACCGCCCCGGCCCGTGCTGGCGTTTTTCTCGCTCAGCACATAAACGCGTTCGTACTTGGCGAGTTGCTCCTGCGTGGCGTGCTCCTCGCGCACCGGCACGTTCAGGAAGTAGCCCGCCCACCACTGAAGGCCGTGCCGGGCGATCACGATTGCGGTGCCGTCGGTGGGTACCACGCCGCGCAGCGAGCGGAACTCCGACACGGCCTCATCCGCGACAACGGCCCCACCCCCACCCCCCCCACCCCCACCACCACCCGGTCCGCCTGGCGGGCCGAAGTCGTCGCGCATGCGATTGTCCGGGCCGCGGAGGAGGCCGTCGGGTCGCTGCGCGAAGTTGCGATCGTCTATGCGCTGCGGCGGGCCGCCGGCGCGGAGCGCCTGCGGGATTGCCGCCACCAGCAGGCCGATGCCCACAACAGCTCCTGTTGCCAGTCCGCTCCAGCGAACCAGCGTGCGGGAGGCGAGCGACCAGTCGAGCACAACGAAGGCGACGATAATCGCGAGCGGGATGGGCGTCATGAGCCCGAGCCGCTCGGCGTATTGGCCTTGGATGAGCGGACAGGTGATGAACACTGCTGCGATCGACGCGCCGGCGACGACAGATTGAACCGCGGGGTCGAGCAGTCTGGCTCGCCACGCGGCGAATGCGCCCAGCGCGAGAAGCGCGGCCCAGGCGGCGACCCGCATCGGCATGGCGCCGGCGGGGAAGCCTCCGGGCGGACCTTGGAGGCGGGCGCGATCGTTTCGGGCCGTGCCGCGCTGAGGCGGGCCATCTTGGCGGCGGTTGAAGTTGGGGGCGGGCGCGTCTGGGCGATCGGGGCCGCCGGTCAATGCGGGGCGATCCTGGGGTCGATCACCGACGGTGAACATCTTCTGCACGCCCTGTACGAGGCTGACGGCCTTGGAGGGAGCGGCGGCGTACATCAGGAGCCAGAGCAGGGTTGCCGCGGCGATGCCGCCGATGCCGAGCAGGAGGATCGACTTGGCGCGGAGTTTCCAGGTTCGGATGACAAAGACACCGAAAGCCCCGGCGACCATGACGAGGGTGACGCCGAACGCGCCGATGTGGGTGATGGAGGCGAGCGCGAGGAAGAAGGCAAGGAGCGCGTAGCGAAGGAGGCCGCCTCGTGTCATGGCGCGGAGCGCGGCCCAGGCGCTCCCGGCCATCCACACGAAGCCGAGCGAATTCTTCTGGAAATCGCCGGTCATGCGGAGGATGGGCGGGCTGAGCACGGCGATGGCGCAGGCGACGAACGTCGCAAGAACAATCGCGAAGGAGAGGCGCTGAGAAGTTGGGGTCGGATCGTTCTTTGCCACGCGGGTGCGGACGATCGCATCGGCAAAGGCGCACACGATGAGGGCGAGAGCAAAGGCGACGAAGGGCTGCGCCACACCATCAACGATGCGGGACGCGAGCAGCACGGCATCATCGGTGTTCATGCCCCGGGTGAGCATGAGGAGCTTGGCGAGCGCGGCATCGAGCCAGAAGATGAGGGGGACTTCGACGTAGGGCAGCTTGCCGTTTTCGAGGATTCCCCGTGCCTGCATGGGGTAGTACGCGGCATCGATTCCCGGGGGAAGCGTCTTGGAGAAGAGAATGCTCAGTCGGGCCGCGACGGCGGCGATGAAAAGGGCGAGCGCTGCCAGCCATGCCCACACGCCGATGCGCCGCATTGGCTCGGTTGTTCCCGGAGATTCCATGCGACCAGCCTAACGCCGGGGTCGCGGTCCTGATGCAGGGGCGCCAAGCCCAAAAAGAAAACCGCGGGGCCGAGAGCCCCGCGGCGTTCGTTGCGGTGATTCGCACGAGACCGATGCCTCGTGCCGGGCGGCTTAACCCGCCTTGGCGATCGCCTCGCCCTTTTCGAGCTTGGCTTCGATGGCCTTGACCAGGCCGGCGACATTGCGGCCGGGTCCGAGGAGCTGACCGACGACCTTCTTGGCCGGGCTGATAACCAGCGCGACGATCTGGCCGATGGCCTCGTCCTTGGTGGGGAATTTGGAGAGTTCCGTCACGCCCGCCTTGCCCTTGAAGATCGTGCCGTCCAGCATGGCGGCGCGGAGCTCGACCTTGGGCATGGCCTTGGTCAGCTCGACGACTTCGCGGGTCAGTTCGATGATCGACGTGCCGCCGTAGGCGAGCGCGGTCGACTCGGTGAAGAACTCGGACAGCGGCTTGAGTTTGCCGCTCTCGAAGGTCTTCTTTGCCAGCGCGTTGCGGACAACGGTGACCTTCATCTTCTTCTTGGCGAGACCGGCGCGGAGCTTGTGCGTGTCCTTGGCGTTGAGCCCGCGGACACCGAGCACGAGTGCCTCCTGCACCTCGCCCATGCGGGTCGTGTAGTCCCGCATGATCATGTTCTTGACTGTTTTCGACATGGGTGAGTTCCTTTGGAGGTGGAGTGCTTATTCCTCGGCCGCGACAGCGTTCACGTACTTAACCTGCACGCCCGGCGTCATGACGCCGCTCACGGTGATCTTCTTGATGTAGACGCCCTTGGCGGTGGCCGGCCGAACCTTCTCGATGGCACGGATGAAGTGCTCGAGGTTTTCGACCAGGTCGCCTTCCTTGAAGGACATCTTGCCGATGACGGCGTGGACGTTGCCGCCCTTGTCGGCGCGGTACTCGACCTTGCCGGCCGAGTATTCCTTCACGGCTTCGGGCACGTTGGTGGTGACGGTGCCGGCCTTGGGCGAGGGCATGAGACCCTTGGGACCCAGGACCTTACCGAGCTTGGACACCACGCGCATCATGTCCGGGGACGCGATGGCGACGTCGAAGTCCATCCAGCCCTTTTCGATCTCGGCGACCAGTTCGTCGCCGCCGGCCTTGACGGCGCCGTTGGACAGGGCCTTGGGGGCCACGTCGCTCTGGCAGAACGCGATGACGCGCTTGGTCTTGCCGATGCCCTTGGGCAGGCTGAGCGAGCCGCGGAGGGCCTGATCGGCCTGGGCGGTGTCGATGCCGAGGTGGAAGCAGACGTTGACCGTCTGATCGAACTTGGTGGCCTTGAACTTCTTGAGGGCCGCGATCGCCGCGGCGGGTTCGACCGCGTCCTTGACGCGGAGCTTGTCGTTGCTCTTGGTGCGCTTGCTGACGTATTGCATGTGGTCTTGCTCCTTTAGCCTTCGACCACGGTGACGCCCATGGAGCGCGCCGTGCCTTCGATGATCCGCATTGCGGCCTCAACGCTCGCGGCGTTGAGGTCGGCCTGCTTGGTCGCCGCGATCGCCTTGACCTGGGTCTTGGTGATCTTGCCGACCTTGTCCTTGTTGGGAACGCCCGAGCCCTTCTCGATCTTCGCGGCGTCCTTGATCAGAACGCTGGCGGGAGAGCTCTTGACTTCAAGGTCGAAGCTCTTGTCGCTGTACACCGTGACGATGCAGCCGACAACCTTGCCCTTGAAGCTCGCCGTCGCGGCATTGAACTTCTGGATGAACTGGCCGGGGTTCACGCCCTTGGAGCCCAGCACGGGGCCGAGGGGTGGCGCGGGCGTCGCTTGCCCGCCCGGGGCCATGATCTTGAAGACCTGTGTGACTTCTTTTTTCGCCATACTTCCAACCTCCCACCGCGGCCGTTCCGCAGGAGAACCGCCTACTGGGCGGAACTCTCGCAGGCCCCGGGGCGGCGAAGCCTCGGGCGGCGCGGTAGTGAACGCGGTCCTAAATGTCCCCGCTCGACCGAGGGATCGGTGGGGTCAAGATTCTAGGCCAAATCCGTCGCTCCGACGAATCTTCGGGTGCCTCCGTCGGGTACATTGTGCTCTCTGCCCGCGCGGAAATACCTTCGGAGACGCATGTTATGGACGCCGCCGCACCGTATCGGCTTGCGCTGACCGCCCTTGTTCTTGCTCTGGCGCCCACGCTTTGCGCTGCTCAAGACCTTCCATATCCCGAACATCCCCTCTTTTCGACCGAAGCCAAGGGTGAGGTGCCCTGTCAGCTCTTCGATCAGATCTTTGACGATCGGAGCCTGTGGGCGGCCAACCTGTGGACGGGCGGGACCATTCCATACACGCTGAACGCCAATGTGGACGCAACAAACGCCAACCGGCTCCGGATCGCGATGAACGAGCTCGAGACGGTTTGCAACGTGCGCTTCGTGCCGCGGGTGGCGGAAGCCAACTACCTGATGGTGCAGAGCAGCACCGGCAATAACTCGTTTGTCGGGAAGATCGGCGGAAGCCAGACGGTGAACCTGGTGAACTGGAACATCCGCTACATCATCTGCCACGAGTTGATGCATGCCCTGGGCATCTATCACGAGCAGCAGCGTTCCGATCGCGGAACGTACGTCGTGGTCAATGCCGCGAACGTGCAGTCGGGGTACTACAACGCGAATTTCCCCATCAACAGCGGCACGCCGGTCGGCACGTACGACTTCGAGAGCATCATGCACTACGACCCGTGCGCGTTTTCCACGTGCTGCCCGGCGGGGTCCACCTGTTCGTGCGCGACAAGTTGCCGCACGATCGACGTCCAGCCGGCGTATGCCGCGTTCGCGAATTCGATGGGCAATCGCAGCTACATGAGCCAGGGGGACAAAGACGGCCTGGTGAGCCGCTACGGCGCCCCGATCGACGACGGGTTCGCCCCGAACTCCACGCTGGCGAACGCGAAGCAGATCCCCACCGGTGTGCTCTACAACCTGCGACTGGTTGCGAACAGCGATTACCTGAAGGTCGTCTTGCCGACCTATTCCACCCTCATCGTTTCGATCAAAGCCGACAACGTCTGGGCGGCGAGCAACTGCACGCTGCGGATCCTCTCCGCCGGGGGCGGTCAGATCGCTTCCGCGTCGGTGACCCTCAGCGGCAGTGAATACGTTGCAACCGCTTCACGCGCTCTGGCGCCCGGCACGTACGCCATTCAGGTTTCCCGCTCCCAGCCTTGGGGCGGCAACTACGCGCTCGCGGCTGCTTCTTCGTGCGCCGCTTCGGATTTCAACGGGGACGACCTGGTCAACGACGCCGATTTCACGCAGTTCGTGTTCGCGTACGACCTGCTGGCTTGCAACGACCCGGCGATGCCGGCCGGCTGCCCCGCGGACATCAATAAGGACGGTGTTGTCAACGACACCGATTTCCTTTTCTTCGTCTCCGCGTACGACACGCTGATCTGCCCGTAATTCCTGCCATGTTGGCAGCTTGCGTGCAAGTCCCCGCGGTTTGACGGAAGATGAGGGGCTTTTTTCGCTCTCCTCCGGCTTGTTTCCGTTTTCAAGGGCCAGCATCCAACTTCTGCCGAACGGCACGCCCTGTGCAGTCGATACAGGCGATGCGGCTTGCCGCATGTTCCCCCACGAAAACATCCGAGGCCCGGCGGCCTCGGAGGGGAGCAGACGGAAAGCCCTGCCGTGTCAGGGTTTGCGCGTTCCTGTATTCTCTGGAAGGTCTTTGAAAGGCCAGAGAGCCGGGTCGAGCGAACAGAATGGGGGGCAAACGCCCCCCGGGAGTGCCAGAGATGTTTGAACGCTTCACCGATCGGGCACGCAAAGTCATGGCCCTGGCCAACCAGGAAGCCCAGCGTTTCAACCACGAATACATCGGGACCGAGCACATCCTGCTCGGGCTCGTCAAGGAAGGCTCCGGCGTCGGCGCCAACGTGCTGAAGAACCTCGATGTGGACCTGCGCAAGGTCCGGCTTGAGGTCGAGAAGCTGGTCAAAGCCGGCCCCGAGATGGTCACCATGGGCAAGCTGCCCCAGACGCCCCGCGCCAAGAAGGTGATCGAGTACGCCATCGAAGAGGCCCGCAACCTGAACCACAACTACGTCGGCACCGAGCACCTCCTGCTCGGTCTCCTGCGTGAGCACGACGGCGTGGCGGCACAGGTGCTCATGAACCTGGGCCTGAAGCTCGAAGAAGTCCGCGAAGAAGTTCTCAATCTCCTGGGCGCCGGCAACGAACGCACGGAAGAGATGGAAGGGGGCGTCGCGGGTTCGGGCGGGAGCCAGGGGGCGCAGGCGTCCGGTGGCGGCGGCGCTTCGGCGGCTGCCAAGGGCGGCAAGAGCAAGACTCCGGCCTTGGATTCCTTCGGACGCGACCTGACCGAGCTCGCGCGTGAGAGCACGCTCGACCCGGTGATCGGCCGCCAGATCGAAATCGAACGCGTCGTGCAGGTCCTCTGCCGGCGCACAAAGAACAACCCCGTTCTGCTCGGCGAAGCGGGCGTGGGCAAGACCGCCATCGTGGAAGGTCTGGCCCAGCGCATCGTCAGCGGCGACGTTCCCGAGATTCTTCACGACAAGCGCCTTGTGGTGCTCGACCTGGCGATGATGGTCGCGGGTACCAAGTACCGCGGCCAGTTCGAGGAGCGCATCAAGGCGGTCATGAACGAGGTCCGTCGCGCCAAGAACGTGATGCTGTTCATCGACGAGCTGCACACGCTGGTCGGCGCCGGCGGCGCGGAGGGCGCGATCGACGCGTCCAACGTGCTCAAGCCCGCGCTGGCCCGCGGCGAGATCCAGTGCATCGGCGCGACCACCTTCGACGAGTACCGCAAGTACATCGAGAAGGACGCGGCGCTGGCCCGGCGCTTCCAGGCGATCACGGTGGATCCGCCCAGCGACGAGCAGACGATCGAGATCCTCAAGGGTCTGCGCGACCGGTACGAGCAGCACCATCGCGTGAAGATCACCGATTCGGCCCTGAAGGCGGCGGTGGATCTCTCGGGCCGGTACATCACGGGGCGCGTGCAGCCGGACAAGTCGATCGACGTGATCGACGAGGCGGGAGCGCGCGTCCGCATCAAGAGCATGACCAAGCCGCCGAACCTGGCGGAGATCGAGGCGGACATCGAACGCCTGAGCGTCGCCAAGGACGAGGCGGTGAAGGGTGCGGACTACGAGCGTGCCGCGGAACTGCGTGACCAGGCCGAGCAGCTCCGTCGCAAGAAAGAAGAGCTGCAGAAGGAATGGCGGACCAAGGCGCAGGCCGTGGACGGCGTGGTGGACGAGGAAGTGGTGGCCGAGGTGGTCAGCAAGATGACCGGCGTGCCGCTGCAGCGCCTGGAGAAGAACGAGGCGCAGCGCCTGCTCGAACTCGAGAAGGAGCTGCACAAGAAGGTCATCAGCCAGGACGAGGCGATCAAGGCGATCGCCAAGTCGATCCGGCGCGCCCGCGCCGGGCTGAAGGACCCCAAGCGCCCGATGGGCAGCTTCATCTTCGTCGGTCCGACCGGCGTGGGCAAGACGCTGCTCGCCAAGGCGCTGGCCGAGTTCATGTTCGGCGACGAGGAAGCGCTGATCCACCTCGACATGTCCGAGTACATGGAGAAGCACAACGTCTCGCGCCTGGTCGGCGCGCCCCCGGGGTACGTCGGCTACGAGGAAGGCGGCCAGCTCACGGAGCGCATCCGGCGCCGGCCCTACTCGGTGGTCCTGCTCGACGAAGTCGAGAAGGCGCACCCGGACGTGTTCAACATGCTCCTGCAGATCATGGAAGAAGGCCGCCTGACGGACTCGTTCGGGCGCAACGTCGACTTCCGCAACACCATCATGATCATGACCAGCAACCTGGGTGCGGACCTGATCAAGGGCGGCGCGGGCTTCGGCTTCCAGAAGCGGACCGAGGCGGCGGACTACGACAACATCAAGGTCGTGCTCGCCAAGGAGATCGAGCGCTTCTTCCGGCCGGAATTCATCAACCGCCTGGACGACGTGATCGTCTTCCGTCCGCTGACCAAGGCCGACATCACCAACATCATCGACTATGAAGTCGCGAAGGTGGCCAAGCGGCTCAAAGCGCAGAAGATCGAGATCGGCATCGACGAGCTGGCCAAGGACTTCCTGATCGAACGCGGGTACAACCCCGAGTTCGGCGCGCGTCCTCTGCGTCGCGCGATCGGGCAGTTTGTGGAAGACCCGCTCTCCGAGATGCTGCTGCAGGGCGACTTCACCCCGCCGTGCAAGATCACGATCACGCACAAGAAGCCGCCGGAGGGCGAAGAGGTCCGCAAGGCCGATGAGCACCTCTACTTCCACACCGAGCAGCTCCCGGCCGAGCAGGCCGCCGAGCCCAAGCAGTCCAAGCCCGAGGCGGCGGGTCAGTCGACCTGAATCCGCGGCGATCGGACAACCGTGAAAACGAAAAGCCCCCGCGACGAGCGGGGGCTTTTTCTTGGAGAAGCGTGCGCGGGGTGCGACGCCTCAACCGATGCCCAGGGTCAGTCCGGGGTGTTCTGCAGGAGCACGCGCTTGCCATCGACGAGCACCAACACCTCGCCGGGCATCGCCACGTAACCGGCCTGTCCGGTCTCCGCGAGGCGGTGGGCGATTGCGGCGTAGTCGGGCGTTCCGAACGCCACCACCTGCTCGGGAGCTTCCAGTTCTTTCTCCAGCAGCGCCGCCTCGACCCATCGCGTCTGGCCCTGCTTCCCACGCCGGTAAAGAGCGTTCTGGGCGACGTTCTGGACAGCGGTGATTCGAACCTGCGACATGTCCTTCGAGGCGTACCCGTCCACCGCCGCCGACTGCGGCACCATCGCAAACTTCAACGATTTGGTGTTGCTCTCCTGATTCATCGCTCCGGCGCCCTTGCGTGCATACAGGCGTTCCTGAAACGCCCCGCTCACGCGGTTCGAGTATTCCGTGCGGAGTTCATCGGTCGCGAGACTCATGCCGGGCTCGGTGGCCAGGAAGCTCGTGTACTCGGTCATCACGCCGTAGCGGGTGGAGAGCCGGACGACTTCATCCGTGAGTTCCTTGATCGCGGGCGAGCTCGCCGCGAGTCCGCCCGCGGTCTTTTCGCGGATCTCACCGAGCAGGTACCCGATCTTTCGTGTCGCCCACAGCCGCGGGATGTACCCGTTGCGGGACGAGGCCGCCCGGGCCATGTCGAAGTTGAGTTCAAACGACCGTTCGGAAAGGCCCTCCTTGCCCTTCAGCGTCATGTGCACAGGCCCGCTCGAGGTGTACTGGCCGACGACCAGGATCTGGTCGCCTTCGAACACGTCGTTGAGCGAGGCGGGCTGGAGTTCCCGCACGGCCCGATCGGTGGAGAGCGCCGGCGAAGCCAGCCGCGGGCCCTCTAAACGTCGGAAGACCTGGCTGACCTTGTCTTCGATGTTTTCGCCGGGAAGAACGAAGGTGGGCACACCCCGCGACGCCGTCGAAATGCTCGAGAGCAGGGGCGTGTTGACGTCGTATCCCACGCCAAAGACGAAGACGCGACGCTCAAAGCTGTTGGCTTTGACGATCGCCTCGCGGATCAGCACCTCGCTGGTGACGCCCGTGGTGGGCACGCCGTCTGTCAGGAACACGATCATGGGCAACGCGCCGTCCGCGACAGCGGGCTTCACCGCTTCGAGCATGGCATCTTGGATGTTGGTGCCGCCCCCGATGCGGAGTGCGCCGAGATAGGCCTTGGCCCGCTGCGCGGTGTCGGCGGACTTGGCGATCGGCTGCTTCTCGTAGGACTGGATCGTGTCCGAGTAGTCGATGATGTTAAAGAACTCGCCGTCTCGAAGCCCATCGATGACCGCCAGCGCCGCACCGCGGGCCTGCTCGAACTTGGCTCCCTGCATCGAGCCCGAGCGATCGAGCACGAGCGTCACTTCGCGGTTCTGCACCGGGGCCGCACCCTCGCGTGCTGGTAACGCGCCGAGCAGAAGAAAGAACCCGCCGTTGCCATCGCCCACGGAGGGATCCGGGTAGGCGACCAGCGTCGTGCTGAGCCCTTCGCTACCGGGCTTCTCGGGCACAAACGCGAGGCGGAAGGGCCCGGGTGCCGCGGCCTGGGCGGCCTGCACGCGCACCTCGGCGTGGCGCGGATCGGATATGTCGATCGAGAGCTCGTGCGAGGGCGAGTAAATGGTCTGGATGGCCCGGTCGCTGTTGATTGAACACGCGAAGGTCCATGTCACGCCGCCCTGACTCGGATTGGCCGCGATCGCTTCGCTTCGAGGGAGCAGGTACTCGACTCGTTCGCCGTCGGCGGTCAGCACCTGGTCGTAGGTGATCCGCGCCTTGAGCGTGCTGTTGGCGGGAATGGGGAATGCGCTGGTACGGATCATGCCGTAGCCGACAAATTCGAGCAGGGCGGGATCGCGCCGGCGCGCGGTGATCGCGTCGTAGATCTTGCGAGCTTCTTCGCGGGGGAGCAGCTTGGCATTGGGCTCGTTTCCCACGCCGTCGAACTGCAGCGAGCGGATGGAGACACCGTCGGGAACCGGCAGGAGCACCTCGGCTTCCTGCGGCGCACCGTTGGGGTTGGTCAGTGAGAGCTCGAGCGTGGTCGTGGCGACCTGCCCGTCGATTACCACCTTGACATCGACGGCCGAGAGCCTGGCGAACGAGGGCCCGGGACGGAACCACTGGCGTGCCAGCGGCATGATCTCCAGTGTCTCGGCGCGACCCGCCGTCTGGGCCAGGGCGAGCGGGGCGGACACCAAGGCCAAAGCACAACCAGCGACCAGCGAACGGGCGATGGTTTTCATCGGGACGGCTCCTTTGTTGTCCCCACGCTCAGGTGCAGCGCTCCGCCTCCCAGCGGGGTTCGACGACCTCCGCGATTTTTCCGATTTCCGACCCTTCTACGCTCCCCGCGTGGGCAAGCCGCTCGTCATCCAGACCGAGGAACTCGATTCCGCTCCGGCGGCATGGCTCGCGGAGCGGTGCGAACTGGTTCGTTGCGGGGCTGCGGACAAGGGCTACGACCTGCTCCTCGCGGGCGCGGAGGCGCTCGTGATCCGCACCTACACGCGGGTCGACCAGGCGATGCTGGCCGGTGCGCCGAAGCTGCGGGTCGTGGGGCGCGCGGGCGTGGGGCTGGACAACGTCGACCTGGAGGCGTGCGGCGCCCGAGGCGTGCAGGTGGTCTACACCCCGGACGCGAATTCCGAAGCGGTGGTCGAGTATGTCTGGACCATGCTGACGGATGCGCTGCGTCCGCATCGCTACCTCACGAACGCGCCCGATGCCAGGGGATGGGGCGAGACGCGCAAGGCGCTGCGTGCGGCACGCGAGCTCAACCAGATGACGCTGGGGATTCTCGGCCTTGGCCGCATCGGCAAGCGGATGGCTCGCGTGGGGACGGCGCTGGGCATGCGCGTGCTGTATCACGACCTGCTCTCCATCGCATCGGAGCTGCGCGCGGGCGCTGAACCGGTCGGCTTTGAGGAATTGCTGCGGAGCGCGGACATCCTCACGGTGCACGTGGACGGACGTCCCGCGAATCGGCATCTTCTGAATGAGCGCGCATTTGCGCTGCTCAAGCCCGATGCGGTGTTCGTCAATGCCGCTCGCGGATTCCTCGTGGACAATTCGGCGTGCGCCGCGTTCTTCGCATCACATCCTGCCGCCAGGGCGCTGCTGGATGTGCACGATCCCGAACCCTTCGGGCCTTCTTATCCGTTGCTCGGTTTGCCGAACATCCGGCTCTCGCCCCATCTGGCGGCGGCGACCACCCGGGCCCAGGAGAACATGTCGTGGGTCGTGCGCGACGTGTGGCGGGTGCTTCAGGGTGAGGCACCCCATTTTTCCGCGACCACCCCGTGATCTTGGCTCGGGCTTGACCTTTTCCCGGCGCGGGCTATCATTTGCACGATGACGCAAATGAGCAAACGAAAGCCGCCCGCCAATCCCCGCAAGGCGGCCGCCTGCTGCGGGCCGCTGGACCGGCTGCTGGACCCCGAGTTGTTCAAGTCGCTGGCCGACCCGACGCGGCTGTCGCTGGTCGCGTGCATCGCCAAGTGCGCCCGGGGGTGCTCCGTGGGCGAGATCGCCGAGTGCTGCTCTGTCGACGTGTCGGTGGTGTCACGTCATTTGTCGCTCCTGCAACGCTCGGGGGTGCTGGATGTCGAACGGGTGGGGCGCACGGTGCTGTACCGCGTGCGGTACGACCATCTGACCAAATCGCTGCGGGAGCTTGCCTCGGCGTTCGAGGCGTGTTGCCCGCCGGAAGGGGGGAGTTGTGGCAACTGCTGCTGACCGTCCCCGCGTGCTTTTCCTGTGTACCGGTAACTCCTGCCGCAGCCAGATGGCAGAGGGATGGGCACGCGTGCTGCTGGCGTCCCGGGTGCGGGCGTATTCGGCGGGCACGCGGCCCCAAGGTCTGAATCGGCTGGCGGTGCGGGTCATGGAAGAAGCAGGCGTCGATATCGGGGCGCACACGTCGAAAACTGTCGACGCGTTGCAATCACCGTTTGATCTCGTGATCACGGTGTGCGATGGCGCCCGCGAGGCGTGCCCGGTGCTCCCGGGGATGCACACGATCCATGTGGCCTTCGACGACCCGCCGGCGCTCGCCCGCCTGGCGACCAGCGATGACGAAGCCCTGCCCCACTACCGGCGGGTGCGCGACGAGATTCGGCGGTTCGTGCAGTCTTTGTCCGACGTTTTCCCCGAGCGCCCTTCTGGAGAAATGCCTTGAGCAATCCCCCCACCCGTTCCTGCTGTGGTCCCGAGTGCTGCACACCGCAGGCCCAAGCGGCAGACACCGGCCACGACCTGCTCGAGAAAATCCGCGAGGGGTACGCCCAGATCGCACGAAGCGGCTCCTGGTCGGCGGCGCAGTCCAAGGGCGGTTGCTCGGGTGGAGGCTGCTGCGGCCCGGCCACGCTATCGCCGGAGCAGCTTGCCGCGGCGATCGGATACACGGACCGCGAACTGGCGGCGACGCCGGACTCGGCCAACATGGGGCTCTCCTGCGGCAATCCGACGGCGATCGCATCGCTCAGGCCGGGCGAAGTCGTGCTCGACCTGGGCGCGGGCGGCGGGTTCGATTGCTTTGTTGCGGGGCCGAAAGTCGGCGCGACGGGCCGCGTCATCGGTGTCGATATGACACCGGACATGATCACCAAGGCCAGGGGCAATCTGTCGTCGTACACCGAGCAGAGCGGACTGACCAACGTCGAGTTCCGGCTCGGAGAGATCGAACACTTGCCGGTGGCCGACGCTTCGGTGGATGTGGTGATCTCCAACTGCGTGCTCAACCTCTCGCCGAACAAGCCGCAAGTCTGGCGTGAGATCGCCCGCGTGCTGAAGCCGGGCGGGCGTGCCGCGATCTCGGACCTGGCGTTGCTTCGTCCGCTGCCGCCGTCGGTCGCTGCCGATGTGGAGGCGCTGGTAGGGTGCGTAGCGGGCGCGGTGCTTGTGGAAGAGACCCGCGCGCAGGCCCAGGCGGCGGGGCTCACGCAGATCCAGCTCACGCCCAAGCCCGAGTACATCAAGGCGATGACCAACTGGCAGGATCCTTTGTACGTCAAGATCATCGCCAGTCTTCCGGCGGGAACGCAGCCCTCGGACTTCGTCACCAGCCTGGACGTGGTGGCCCGGAAGCCGTAATCGGGGCGACTCGGAGGAGCCGGCGCGCCCTCGCTACACTCGGCCCCGATGCAACGCTTCCGCCGGCAAGCCTGGCACTACGCCCTTCTTCTTTGCACCCTCGCCGTGCTGGGGTGCCTGCTGCTCTACCCGATTTTCCTCACCGTTCAAGGCGCGTTCGAGAAGGTGCAGGGGGAAGGGTTTGGACGCAACTTTTCGAACCTCACGCTGGATCACTTCCGGCTGCTGTGGAGCAACCCGAACTTCTTCGTGGCGATCGGCAACTCGGCGATGCTGGCGGTGGCGACGACGACAGTTGCGATCGTGATCGCGCTGCCGCTGGCGCTGCTGGCGGCACAGTACAAGTTTCCGGGCAAGACGTTCTTCAATGCCGCGGTGCTGGTGCCGATGATCCTGCCCCCGTTTGTGGGCGCGATCGGCGTGCGGGCGATCCTCGGGCGCGAAGGCGCTTTCAACGCGCTGTTCGGTACGCACTTCGACATTCTGGGCTCGGCCAAGTTCTGGGGCGTCGTGGGGGTGCAGGCGCTCTCGCTCTATCCGATTATCTTTTTAAATACGACAGCGGCTCTGGCGAATCTGGACCCGGCTCTCGACGAAGCGGCGGAAAACCTGGGTGCCGGCTGGTGGCGGCGGTTCTTCAAGATCACGCTGCCGCTGGTGCGCCCGGGCATCTTCGCGGGCGCCACGATCGTGTTCATCTGGGCCTTTACGGAACTGGGCACGCCCCTGATGTTCGATTTCTACGGCGTGACCAGCGTGCAGATTTTCTACGGCCTGAAACAGGTCGAGACGAGCGCCGAGCCTTATGCGCTCACGCTGGTGCTGCTGGGCACGGCGGTGGTGATGTACATCCTGGGCAAGTACTTCTTCGGGCGCTCCGGGTACGCGATGTATTCGAAGGCGAGCCGCGCCGGGGGCGAGATCGAGCTGAAAGGCTTTGCGGGTTACGCGGCGTCCGGTGCATTCCTGGTGGTTTTTCTGCTTGCGATTCTGCCGCACCTGGGCGTGGTTTTGACCAGCTTTACTGTGCCCGGGCAGTGGTACAACTCGATCCTGCCGACGGCGTGGACGACTTCGCATTACCGTGAAGCGCTGACGGCGCGCGACAGCTTCGGCGCCATCGTGAACAGCCTGAAACTGTCGACCGCGGCCATGATGATCAGCATGGTGGCGGGCGTGGTGATCGCGTACCTGATCGTGCGCACCACCATCAAGGGGCGGGCCGTTCTTGATGCGCTGTGCATGCTGCCTCTCGCCGTTCCGGGGCTGGTGATGGCCTTTGGTTATGTGGCGATGACGCTGCGCTGGCCGTTTGGTAAAGAAGGGCCGCTGGGCGATTTCGTCAGCGTGCTGGCGGCGAACCCCAGCCCCGTGCCGCTGCTGATCGCGGCGTACACGATCCGTCGCCTGCCGTACATCGTGCGGTCAACCGTGGCGGGGCTGGAACAGACGAGCGGTGAACTGGAAGAAGCAGCGATGAACCTGGGCGCGTCGCGGCTGACCGCGGTGCGACGCGTCATCGTGCCGCTGATCATGGCCAACCTGATCGCCGGCGGCATGCTGGTCTTCAGCTTCTCGATGCTGGAAGTTTCGGATTCGATGCTGCTGGCCCAGCAGAAGCACCAATTCCCGCTCACCAAGGCGATCTTCGCCTTCACCGAGCGGCTGGGCGACGGCGTCTATATCGCCAGCGCGATGGGTGTCTGGGGCATGGCGCTGCTGACGGTCACGCTGTTCTCGGCGTCGGTGCTCCTGGGCAAGAAGCTTGGCTCGATCTTCCGCGTCTGATCCCACCCGCGCAGCACGGCTTCGACGACAAGCAACCACGCGAGAACCATGCAGGAGCAGGATCCGGCGTTCATGCGCCAGGCCGTGACCAGACCTTGCAGCGAGGGGATCGAAGGCGGCAACGCGAATCCCAGAAACAAGACAAGCCCCGCGATCGCGGCCAGGCGACGCGCGGCCGCCGTCGGCGCTCCCAACGCCACGGCGCCGATGAGGAAGCCCAAGGGCATTGCCTGCGAGAGGTGCCTCGCGTTGGTCTGGGGCGAAAAAGCGAGCGCCATCACGATCAGGCCGGTCCACTCCACGAGGAGCAGCGGCCAGCGATCGGCCTCGGACTTTCCGAAGCGTCCGACGAACATCGATTGCCCGTGTCGGCGGTAGATCCACCACACGAGAAGGAAGATCGCCCCCATCAAGCCGGCCGCCATGAGCGGGCCGAGCAGGGGCAGACCCCGGCTGTCGCCCAGGCGGATCAAAGTCGTCGTGATCGAGATACCAAAGCCCCGGGTGCTCATCACGCGCGCTTCACCCGCGGTCGGCCCGTCGGTCTCTCCGGCGCTGACTAATCCGCCGGTGGCACCGCGCCAGAGCGCGGCGTTTGCCTGCCAGCCGATGAACGCCGCGGGGATGAGGGCCCAAAGGATGATCCCGACCACAAATCCGACGAAGTGCCGTGCCCGGCCCCGGATGCCGAAGTATGCCAGCGCCACAATGGGCAAGTACTTGATGCTCACGCCAAAGCCGAGCGCCAATCCACTGATGAGCCAATGCCGGCCAAGGCCCCACATCGCGATGATCCAGCACCCCAGCAGCAGGATGTTCGACTGCTGCATCTTCATGTCGCCCAGGACTTTGTCGGCGACGATCGCGAAGCCGATCAGGCCGACCAATGGCGCGGCCTTTGGAATGCCGAGCTTCCCCGCCGCCGTGCGGCCGCCGAGCCAGACGGTGAACGCGAGCATGGCGACGTTGATCGCCAGCCAGACCGCGCCCGCACCCGAGATGCCGAGCTTGACCAGCGGCATGAGCAGGACCGCGAGCAGCGGCGGGTAGATGTAGCCGAGATCCCCGGCGGAGAAGACGTCCTTGCCGTGCACCAGTGCTTCCGCGCCCGAATAAAACTCGTAGAAGTCACGGAAGCGACGCGAAGGAGGATCGACGCTGTCCATGACGCGCCAGGTGGCATACGCACCCCAGCCGATCATGGCCAGACACGCAACGTACGACAGCCTGGCCACCAGCGGTGTGGCCCACCAGGGCGTGCGCGCCGACGTGTCCGGGGGCATCACTTCAGCCCGACCAGTTCGATCTCAAACACCAGATCCGCCTTGGGCGGGATATCCGGCGGTGCGCCCGCAGCGCCGTACGCCAGCGCCCAGGGAATGGTGAGCTTGCGCTTGCCGCCAATCTTCATTCCCGGGATGCCTTCCTGCCAACCCTGGATCAGATCTTCGAGAGGAAACTCGATCGGATCGCCGCCCTTGGTGGAGTCAAAGACTTTGCCATTGGATTTGAGCGTGCCGTGGTAGTGGACGTTGACGATCGAATCGAGCGAGGCGGTCGCGCCCTTGCCGATGACGATTTCCTCGATCTCGACGCCGCCGGGGGTGGTGGCCATGCGTGTTGCTCCGTGTCCTTCTTTACTTCGACGGTTCGACGACCTGGACCAGCTCGATGATGAAGACCAGGTCGCTCTTGGGCGGGATGACCGGAGGCCGGCCCGCCTCGCCGTACGCAAGGGCGTAGGGGATGGTGAGGCGGCGGATTCCACCGGGTTTCATGCCCGGCACGCCCTGCTGCCAGCCCTTGATGAGCCGGTTGAGCGGGAAAGTCGCGGGCTGCTTGCCGCGGGTGGTGTCGAACATAGTGCCGTTTTCTTTCAGCGTGCCGTGATAGTTGATCGTGACGGTGGCGCCGGGCTTGGCTTCGGCTCCTTCGCCGAGTTTGAGTTCTTCGATCACCAGGCCGTTGTCAAGGGTCTTGGTCGAGATGGCGGTGGCTTTATCGCAGTTCAGGAAGGTGACGGCGGGCTTGGGTTCGGCCTTGGGTTCGGCTTTGGCTTCGGCCTTTGCGGGCGCCTCGGCTTTGGCTTCCGGTTTGGCGGCGGGCGCGCTTTCGGTGTTGGCGGGTGTTGCAGTGACCGTTTGCGCGGGGGCGGGGGTTGGCGCGGGTGCGGGCGTTTGCGCCGCGGGGGGCTGTTCGGCGAGCTGCTTGTTTGCGGCGGCGCCGGCCTTGGTCTCCATGCGTGCTTCGGCGCGCATCTCCGCACGGGGCTCGTTGGCCGCCTGCATCTGGTCGATGACGCGCGAACCATCACCGTCGACGGGTCGATCGCCCGCGGTGACGTCTTCGCCGTCCGACTTACAGCCGCCGAGCGTGAGTGCGCCCGCCAGCAGGAGCGTGCCAAGACCAAACTGAACCGACCGCGACGTGTGCATGCATGCCTCCGGATGGATGGCATGATGCTATCAGGTCGGGAGGCGCCGGTCAGTTGCCCCGATCGCGCGCCATCTGCTCCTGCACATCCCAGCCGACGCCCTCGGAGGGACGATCGGAACCGGTGACCTCGCTCTGACCGGAGCTGTTGCACCCCGCGAGCACAGAGACACCCACCGCCGCCATGATGGCAAGCACCAGAGCCCGGACTTCACGCTGCTTGGTATCCGACTGCATGGAAAACCTCCAAGAGGACGGCTGATGCTATCAGTTTTCGGATGCTCCCGCCTGCGCAGGCATCACAAACGGCCCGATCGGCGTAAGGCGGCGAATCCCGGAAAAGCCGCCATTTTCCCGTGTCGATGATGATCTCCAGCACCGGGGAGCGCGAGGCTGGGGGAGACGCATGCACCGATTGGTCAACGTGATAGCGACACTGACGCTTGTGGTCGGCCTGATGGTGGTCGGCGGGTGGCAGTATCGCCGGTTGATCCTGCACGGACGTGAGAACGAGTTGCATCAGGCGGCGGTCCGCCTGAAACGGGAAGTCGATCGCCGTGCCGCGATGCTCGAGACCGACAAGTCGCCCGAGGGTTGGCCCAAGACCATCGACCCCGCATGGTTCGGAGACAATCCCCCCCGCAACCTCTGGATCGGTGGCAAGCGACCATGGCTTGAAGTCGCATCGGGCGAGCAATCGC
>JAFEBN010000031.1 GCA_018242645.1 Planctomycetota bacterium
TCCGCGACAGCGGCGGAATCGCTCCAGGTTTGTCACGCCGCACGCGCGACACGCGCACAGCCGCTGAATCGTCCCGAGCCGGTACGCCAGCCAGATATACAGAGAGAGGACGAACGCCAACAGAAGAATCCCGAACCATGGCCAGCCCGCGCTCCCCATGCCGTTGGACAAAAAACCCAACACTACGATCACCACGAACACGACGATGTGCAGGAACCGATCGAGCGGCTTGTGCAGAAAGCCGCGGCTCATGCGCGCGACTCGCCCCCGAAGCGGAGCAGTACCTGGTCCATGTTGTGGTCGAACGCGCCGCGGGAGAGCACCTCGTCGGCGCCCGCATCACGGGCAGCCTGCAGCGTCTCGCGCTCGATGTGGGGGCCGAAGGCAAGCACGCGGATTACCGGCATGGCTGAGGCGGGCGGAGGAAGCCCGCCGAGCACGTCGGTCGACCAGGTCGCGGGTTTCACTCGCGCGATCATCGCCATGGCGGTTTCAGGGGACGCCAGATCAACCATCAGTGCACGCACCGGGCTGTCGGCCAGGCGTGCCTCGAGCATGTCCATGTTCCGCACCGGACGGCAGGCGAGCCCCAAGGCATCGGCGGTTGCCTTGATCTTGCTGGCCCAGAGAAGATCGGCCGCGAAGTAGAGGATCATCGATCACCCGATCTTTCTGAAGCGCGATCTGCCCTCGAAAGCGTTTTCACGCCGTGAAATCAGCCTTTAAGCCCGTGTGTCGAGGGAAACGCCGGCTCCTCGACGGCCCGGAATGTCCGCTTCTATTATTCAGGCCCGGCCGAGCGGATGCCGAGGGGGTCGCTGCGGGCAATCAGTCAGCCCGGTGTGCCGACCGCTTCTCCGCCAATTCACCTGCGGACCAATCCATGACCACCCTTGCCAAGCCTTCGTCACCGATCCAGAAACCGAAGAACGTTCCCCCGGCGAACTACAACTCGCCGATTTTCGATGAGCTTGGCTTCCCGTCCGACGCGCACAACCTCTACCGCCAGACCGTGGGCTCGATGCTGTATGCCGCGGAACTGATGGGTCTGCCCCACCGCGTGCAGATCATCCTGGCGCAGCCCAAGACGGAGATCATGGTCCACTTCCCTGTGAAGATGGACGACGGGCATTACCGCCTGTTCAAGGGCTATCGCGTGCAGCACAACAACGCGCTCGGCCCCTACAAGGGCGGCCTGCGGTTCCATCACGACGTGCACCTGGACGACGTGAAGTCCCTCGCGTTCCTGATGACGATGAAGTGCTCGCTGGTGGGCGTGCCCTTCGGCGGCGGCAAGGGCGGCGTGAAAGTGGACCCGCGCAAGCACAGCAACGGAGAAATGGAGCGCATCGTCCGCCGCTTCACCACGGCGATCGCGCACAGCATCGGACCGGATTACGACATCCCGGCGCCGGACGTGGGCTCGAACGCGCAGCACATGGCCTGGATCGCGGACACGTATTCGTTCCTCGCGGACGTGGGCGGCAAGGACCCGTCGGCGGTGATCACCGGCAAGCCGGTGGAGTACGGCGGTTCGCTGGGCCGCGAGAAGGCGACGGGCCAGGGCGTGGTCGACACGCTGGTTGAAATGCTCCCCGAGCTCGGCCTCAAGCCCGAGCAGTGCACGTTCAGCGTGCTGGGCTTCGGCAACGTCGGCTCCTGGTCGGGCAAGATCTTCCAGGACAAGGGTGCGAAGATGATCGCCGTGGCCGACCACACCGGCTTCATCAAGAACGACAAGGGCATCGATGCTCAGGATCTCGCCACGTATGTCGCCCAGAAGGGCGGCGTGGCCGGGTACACCAAGGCGACGGCGGTCAGCAAGGAAGAGTTCTACAAGACGAAGGTCGACGTGTTCATCCCCGCGGCCCTCGAGCAGATGATCCAGGAAGGCGAGGCCAAGCTCATCAACGCAACGGTCATCGCCGAGGGCGCCAACGCCCCCACCACCCCGGGCGGCGAACGCATCCTGCTCGAACGCGGCGTTGAAGTCCTGCCCGCCATTCTCTGCAACGCCGGCGGCGTGACCGTGTCGTACTTCGAGTGGGTTCAGAACAAGACGTTCCACTCGTGGGAGCTCGATCAGGTCGATCGCGAACTCAACAAGCACATGGTGCGAGCGGCCGGCAAAGTGCGCGACGCCCGGCGCAAGTACAACTGCGACTTGCGTACGGCGGCGTACATCGCAGCCTGCGAGCGTCTGAATCACGCCTACGCCGCTCGCGGCATCTTCCCGTAATCGCACCGCACGCCACGCGTGAAAAGCCGGTTCTGTCACAACCAAACCCGCGGGCGACAGCTCGCGGGTTTTTCTTTTATCCTTCCAACATGAAGCGTTGGAAACAAGTGGTCCGATGGGCCGTCGTCGTGATGCTGGCGCTGGTGTTTTCGAGCGCGGGGCTGCTTGGGTATGCGTATAGCGCGATGATCGCCATGCCGGGAACTTCTTTCCAGGGCCCGCTTCCAACGTCGACGCCGGCGCAAGCGCGGCTCGCGGTCGAACTGCGTGCAACCGTGGAGCGTCTCGCTTCGGGTGTTGGGCTGCGGAGCATGTACCACCCGAAGCAGCTCGCACAGGCCGCGATGGATCTCAAAGAGCAGCTCGCTTCCCTGGGCTTTGAAGTGAACGAGCATTCGTTCCCGACAAAGGGCAGCCTGACGCCCAACCTGGAAGTCACGATTCCCGGAACGACGCGCCCTGCAGAGATCGTGGTCGTGGGAGCGCACTACGACACCACGCAGCGTTCGCCCGGCTCAGACGATAACGCCAGCGGATGTGCCGCGATCGTGGCCTTGGCTCGCATGCTCAAGGAAAGCCCACAGCCCCGCACAATTCGGCTTGCGTTGTTCCCGAATGAGGAGTTGCCCGCCGGCGGCACACCCGAAATGGGCAGCTGGATCTACGCCAAAAAGGCCCGGGCCGCCGGGGACAACATCACCGCGATGCTCAGCCTCGAAATGCTCGGCTACTACAGCGACGCGCCCGGCTCTCAGAAATACCCGTCGCCACTTTCCTCCTTCTATCCCTCCACGGGCAACTTCATCGCTTTTGTCTCCAACTATGACAACCGCGCGCTCGTAAAACGGTGCGTCGGCGCGTTTCGAGAGCAGGCATCATTTCCCAGCGAGGGCGCAGCGCTGCCCAACGCGATCCGCGATGTCGGCCGCTCCGATCACTGGGGATTCTGGAAAGAGGGCTACCCGGCCCTGATGATCACCGACACCGCGAATTTCCGGAATCCGAACTATCACCGCGCTACCGACACGCCCGACACGCTGGACTACGACCGGATGGCCCGTGTTGTGGAGGGCCTTGCTTCGGTCATCAAGGCCCTTGCGCGGGATTGACGGCCCGTACTATCTGCCCCGTGATTCTGCTGATCGACAACTACGACTCGTTCACCTGGAACCTCGTGCAGCGACTGGGCGAGATCGATCCGTCGCTCGAGCCCGACCGGGACCTGCTGGTCATCCGCAACGACAAGATCACCCCGGAAGCGGTCGCGGCACTTGACGGGGGCAACGGGCCCTCGCACATCATCATCTCGCCAGGCCCGTGCACGCCGAAAGAAGCGGGCGTGAGCGGCGCGGTCATCGCGTCGTACGCCGGCAAGATCCCGATTCTCGGCGTGTGCCTCGGTCATCAGTGCATGGCGGATGGCAGCGGCATGACCGTCGCCCGCCACGCCATCCAGATGCACGGCAAGACCAGTGAAATCTACCACGACGGGAAAGGCGTCTACGCCGGAATGAGCAATCCGTTCGTGGCGACCCGTTACCACTCGCTGGTTGTTCTGCCCCACACCATTCCGCCCGCCCCCGGGCCCGGTGAAGACGGATGGGTCGTGAGCGCCTGGGCTTTTGATGAGCTCCCCGGCAAGCAGGGCAAGCACAAAGTGGTCATGGGACTGCGCCGAGTCTTTGCCGATGGGAACAGGCAGCACGTGGAGGGCGTGCAGTACCACCCCGAAAGTTTTCTGACCCAGGAAGGGCCGAGGCTGCTGGCAAACTTCCTGGCGATGGGCCCTCGCGGCAGGAAAACGCAGGCACTACTCGGGGTCTGAGGCCCCCTCGCGCACTGCCTCACCGAATTCGGCGAATTGCCGGTTAGAATTGATTATGCCGCGACTTTGTCACGCAGGTTCTCTCTCGATCGGCCCCGGTCGCCCGCTCGCCATTCTCGCCGGTCCGTGCGTGATCGAGTCGCGCGAGATGGGCCTCGAGATCGGCCGCACGTTGCGTGACGCCTGCCGGGCGCACGGCCTCTCGTACATCTTCAAGGCCTCGTTCGACAAGGCCAATCGCTCCAGCGTCTCATCCCCGCGAGGCCCGGGACTTGAAAAAGGTCTGGAATGGATCGCTTCCATCGCGCAGGAACTCGGCGTGCCCTGCACGACCGACATCCACGCACCCGAGCAAGCCGAGCCCGCGGCACGCAAAATCGACATCCTCCAGATCCCAGCCTTTCTCTGCCGCCAGACCGACCTGCTCTTCGCCGCTGGCAAAGCGGCAGCCCAGCACAACCGCGCCGTGAACGTGAAAAAGGGACAGTTCCTCTCCCCGGGCGAGATGACCGGCCCCCACCGAAAGCTCGCGGAGGCCGGGTGCACCAACACCATGTCCACCGAGCGCGGCACATTTTTCGGCTACGGCCGCCTCGTCAATGACTTTCTCGGTCTGGGCGATCTCATCGACCTGAAGGGCAAGGGCGTCGAGGCCCCGCCCCCGGTCTGCTTCGACTGCACGCACAGCACCCAGCTTCCCGGGACAGGCGAGCAGACCGGCGGCCGTCCCGACCGGGCGCCGCTGCTGGCCCGGGCCGCGGTTGCCGCGGGCGTTCACGCCATCTTCATGGAATGCCACCCGACACCCGCAAAGGCGCTGTCGGATGCGAGCACGATGCTGCCGCTCGACGGTGTCCCGGCCTTGCTGAACACCCTTGGTGCAATCCGGCGTGCCTTGGTCTGAAGCGACGCCCCGGGATCAGCCGTCTAGACTCGCACGTCCATGAGCGATGATCTGCCGCACAGTCCTGAACCCACGCCCGTCCCGCTTGCGGGTGACGATCACAAGTTCACCTATGAGCGCCGGATCCTGGCCCTCAAGCGCCGCCTGGTCCGCGAGGCGAGCGTGGCGATGGCGATGCTCGACGCGGCCGTGGACGCGCTCTTCAAGCTCGATGTCGAAGCCGCCCGGACGGTGCGCCGCCAGGACGACCGTGTGGATGCCGAGGAAGTCGCGATCGAGCAGGAGTGCTACGAGATCCTGGCGCTCCACCATCTGTTCGCCCGTGACTTCCGCGCGATCACATTTGTACTCAAGGTCAATTCGGATATCGAACGCGTCGCCGATCACGCCAGCTCGATCGCCAAGGTCGCCGTGAAAATCGCCCAGCAGACGCCGGGCACGCCCCGCTGGCCCACGGCGCTGAGCGAGCTGGCGCAGCGCGTGCCGATGATGTGCCACCAGTTGCTCCGCGCGGTTCTCGATGAAGATGTCGAGGGGGCTCGCTCGCTGGTCCGCTCCGACGAGGTGATCGATCAGCTCGACCGGCGGCTCTTCGAAGAAGTGCAGGAATACATCCGCGCAGAAGGGCGCAGCGACGCGGCGATGACCGCGGGAATGTACATGTACCGCATCGGGCGCGAGCTCGAACGGATCGCCGACCTGATGACCAACGTCGCGGAGGACATCGTCTACCTCGCGACGGGCAACATCGTGCGCCACGCCGAGAAACGCCAGCTCAAGACGGGCGCCTGAAGCAGTTCTCAGCTTGTTTGGCTTGCCGCGTCCACGCGTCGAGCGTGTTGAAGCGATGAAGAAGCGCTCACGGCTTCGTCACGCCATCGTCACTGTTGCGCACGAATGTTTCTGTGTCGTGGAAATGGTCCACAGCGAAAGGAACGGGGATGGCCAGCAAGCCGCGTGCTCGGAAAGTAAAGCAGATCGTGATCCCCGTCGCTCGGCCGCTCACAAGCCGGCCCGGGAAGGCACGAACCGCAATCCTGCTCTGGCTCCTGGGCGTGCCGATCCCCCTGATCGTTCTGTTCTTCCTCATCAGGAGCTGCGTGGGCGGATGAGTGAATCCCGAGAGTTTGTTCGATCAACCGGCGGTGTGAAACACACGGCCTCAACAAGGAGTCGATTCATGGCGAATAGCAACGCGAACCAGAACAAGGGACAGGGCCAGCAGTCGCAAGGCTCTCAGCAGGGTCAGAAAGGCCAGTCCCAGCAAGGCCAGGGCCAGCAGAGCGGCGGCCGGGAGATCAATCCCAATCGTCCGTCCGGCGAACCCGGCAAGCTTCCACAAAACGCCGGTTCGGCGCTCGATGCCGGAAACGGCGGCACGGCAACGCAGGGCAAATCGCAGTCGGGCGGCCAGTCCAAGTCGAGCGACCTGAAGCAGGGCATGTCGGCCAAGGGCAACGACTCCCGCACCGGCGGCGCCGGGGGCTCGGAGGATCAGGACTCGCCGACCGGTATCGGCCGCGCCGTCAAGGAAGGCGAAGCCGAATCGACCGATGAAGGCGAAGACGATCTGAGCCCGCGTGGACAGCACGGGCGCAGCGACAAGCCGATGTAAATCAGCGAGCGCAAGCTTCCTCAACCACCCTTGTCTCCGGGCGTTCGTATACCGGAGACTCGTCCGAAGTCCGCCGGTCCATCCGGCGGATTTCTGTTGATGGGCGCGGGGGCGGTTTCCCGTACACTCGGCAGGTGCCTCCACTCGCCGTGCTCATAACAGTTGCCGCGGCATTGTCGTTGGCGAGTCTATTTCTGTTGCGTTTGGCGTGTCGCGGGCGTGTGGTGCCCGGGACACGGTTATGCGCTCGCTGCGCGTTCGATCTCGCCGGGCTTGTGCAGGCAACGCTATGTCCGGAGTGCGGTCAACATCTGACCGGACGCCGCGCGGTTGCCGAACGCCGCGTGCGATCCCGGCTTTTGATCGCTTTGTCACTCTTCTTGGCGCTCGGTGTGCCGGCGGCCAGCGGAATATGGATCATCGCTCGCACTTCTCGAAATGCGCTCAACCCCTATAAACCGCTCTGGTGGCTGAAATTCGAGGCGCACCACGGTTCGCCCCAAACTTCACAACTCGCGCTCTTTGAGATTCTGAATCGGATGAGCGCAAACTCGATGAAACCCACTGACGAGCAGTCGCTGGGCTCCGATGCGTTTCAGCTAAAAAAGAACAACCCGTCGGCATGGAGCCCATTCTGGAGCGACGTTCTCGCGGTCGCCCGGGCACACGGGCAGGTCTCAGATGCCGACTGGACTGAGTACGCGCGCCTCAGCCTGCAGTTACAAGCCCGGGCTCGGTCCCGAGTGCGGCGGGGTTCCCCGACAACCATTCGTCTCGCAATGTCCGTCCCGGGTGTGAGTCGGCGCACTTCGATTTCGCTTGGCTACACAATCGAGAGCATGACTCTGGGAGCACCTCGAAAGCCACGCATACAGCGGGAGCGGGACCTTTGGCGCAACCACCGTGATCGGCATGACTTTTTCGCCGGTGTGTGACGCCCCCCTGGGTCCCGCCGAGCTCGGAATACACTGTCGCATCGAAATGTTTGCAGCCTTGGACGGCACGGCCCCGATCGGCTCCTGGACGCGGAATTTGACTGTTCCCGTCACCGTGGTTTCTCCGGATGCGCCGCTCGTCGAAGCTCGACCGGAGTCGGCCTCATTCCAATCGGTGGCGAGCTCTCTTTCCATCCAGCCGGTGCTGCGAAACAAGTCACCGATTGTGTTCGTCCAATGCAAGAGCGCCCCGGCCAATCTGGCCTTTGATGTCTTCGTGCGGTTTCGCGACGGAGACGGAACGCTTATCCCCGCGGACAGGGTTTCCTTTCTCGCCGGCGCTACCGAAACCCAGGGAACCATGCCCAAGCTCGACCGCTGGCCCGAATCCGGCTCGTTCGATGTGATTCTCAAGCCCTCTATTGCAGGAGCCGAAGCCAATCCCGACTTTGATTGGCTCTGGACGGGACCGGACATTCTCTTCGACAGTGTTCCGATGCGAGAACACCCGATCATGACACCCCGGCCGGAGGCGGGGTCCAGCTCGGCGCCGCGCCCTTGAAGCAGGCACGACCGGCGCAGCAGTCCCGGACGCTCACGGGCTTGCCATCCGGTCCCAGCACCTCCTGCGTCAGCACGCAGAGCAAGACCCGCGTGTCCGAAGTTGAATCGAGAAGTCCGGGCGTTGCCTGGCGCGGATCGCAGTACATCATCTTGTGACGCACGTTCAGGCAGCACGGCTTGAGATCCAGCGGCTTGTCGAAGTTCATGCGTCGATCTCCACCTTGCGCCCCGCGGCGGTCAACACAGCTCGCTTCACAGCCACCGGCAGCAACTTGACTTTGTACCCGTTGTCCGACATCGGCTTGGCGCCGCGCCCGGCGACCGAACACGCCTTGGTGAGCGCCGCGTCGTCGGCCACATCTACGTTGCGCAGCGCCAGCGAGACGTTTCGGAGATCCCACGGGATCGGGGCGACCGCGCCCGCGCACACCGTTGCCGATTGGACGACCGTCCCCTTGAGTTCGAGCACCACCGATGCAGCGACGACCGGCCAGTCGAACGACTGCTTTTCCTTGATGGCATAGAACCCGCTCGCCGGAGCCTTCTTGCATGTGATGTGCGTCACCACTTCACCCGGCGCGAGCACGTTCTCGGTCCGCACACCCTTGTCCGGCGTGTGAAACAGATACCGCACCGGCACGCTCGGTCGGTCAGAGCCCGTCAAGTGCACCACGCCATCGCACACCCAGAGAGCCGGCGCGAGATTCGAAGGATGCACGATGTGGCACGGCCCATCCCCGAAGATCGCGTGATAGCGGTTTTCGCCCTCGACCGCGAAACAGGTCGGGCCGCCCTTCTTGAGGCAGTTGAACTGTTCGTTTCGGTAGTACCAGCAGCGCGGACGCTGCAGAAGGTTTCCGGCCGCCGTTGCGGCGTTTCGCACCTGGGGCGAGGCCGCGTTCTCCACGGCCTGCGCAAGCACCGGTGCAGCGGCACGAAGTTCCGCCGCTGCCGCGATCTCCGCGAGGGTCGCGGTCGCGTCGATGCGTATCTCATCGCCGGAAACCGTAATCGGGTCCTTTGTCCGAACCCGGCGCACATCAACCAGCACGTCCGGCGCGATCAATCCCTCTTTGAGATGATCGATCAGATCAATCCCGCCCGCCTTGAGCACGGGAAGGCTGTACGACTTCTGCGACATCGCGGCCGCGGCATCGGCAAACGAACGTGCCTGTACAACAGCAAAGCTGTTCATGCCTTCCCTCCTTCCAGCGCGACCAGCACTTTGTCGGGTGTCAGTGGCAAGTGCCGCACAGGCACGCCGACCGCGTTGAAGACCGCGCACGCGAGTGCCCCCGCCGTCGGAATCGTCGGCGGCTCACCCAGCGCCTTCACGCCCGTCTGCCCGCGCGCCCACAACACCGGTTCGATGTGCGGCATGTCGCCCGGGCCCAGGATCTTGTACCACTCAAAATTCGCATTCACCATCGCGCCCACATTGCGATCCAGAATGCGGTTCTCGAACAGGCCGTACGACAGGCCCTGGATCACCCCACCGATGATCTGGCTTTCCGCCGTCTTGCGGCAGATGACCCGCCCGCACGACTGGATCGCGATGACGTGCTTGGGATACACGATCCCGGTCTCGCAGTCCACCACAACCTTCACAAACTGCACGCCCTGCGAATCCCCCTTGCCGCGATCGCCCGTATCGGCTGTACCCGAAACACCGTCCGCCGGCAGCAGCGCGCACGCCTCTTTCCAGCCCAGCACCCGCTCGCCGCGACGAAGCACCACGCCGTCCTGAACAGCGAAGTCCGCCGCGTTTTCCCCCGATTGCTTGGCGACCGCCTCGAGCAACTTGGTTCGAGCCTGCGTTGCCGCAGCCATCATCGTGGGTGCGGTTGTCGGTGAAGTGACCGAACCCCCCGAGCCCGGCCCCGGCGGAAGCGTCGAACGCCCGATCCGCACCGTCACAAGTCCCAGCGGAATGCCGATGGCATCCGCCGTGCAGATCCCCATCGTCGTTCGCTGACCCGTGCCGATGTCCTGCGTACCCGTGCGGCTCTCGACCGACCCGTCGGGATGGATCACCACTTCCGCGTTTCCGCCGGGCGGCGCGCTGCCCCAGCCCGCGGTTCCCATGCCGTACCCGGTGCGAAGCACGGACTTCTGCGATCCGTTCGCCTTCCGATCCTTCCAGCCGATCAGCTTCGCACCCTCGTCCATCATCGCGCGATACACATCGTCGCGGGCGAGTTTTCTTTTCAAGTCGAGAGGATCCATCCCGATCTTCGCCGCGATCTCGTCCAGCGCGAGTTCTTCCGCGAACGCGGCCTGCGGATGACCGGGCGCACGAAAGGCGCGCGGGCCACCCGCATTGAAGCTCACGTCTTCGTGCTTCTTATCGATTGTGCCCAGCGTGTAGCGCCCGGAAGGGATCGACACGCCTCCCCCGCCTTTCGCCACGCCCACGCCGCCGTAGGTTCGGATCTCCCCGCCCGCGCAGGTGCCGTCTTTCTTGAAGCCGAGTTTCACCTTGGTCACGCTCGAGGGGCGATTACCCGTGTCGAGGTGCTCCTCCGCGCGGTTGCACATCACATACGCGGGGCGATTGAACTTCCGCGAGAGCTTGGCCGCCAGGATGAGTTCCTTCCCGGGCCCGCCCAGCTTGGAACCGAAACCGCCGCCGACGTACTCGCAGACCACTTCAAAGTCGGCGTTCTTCAGCCCGATAGCGTCACCGAAGCCGTCTCTGACCGAGAACGTGCCCTGCGTCGACGCGTACACCGTTGCCTTATCGCCCCGGTGATCCACGACGCCGCCGTGCGTCTCGAGAGAAGAGTGCGTCTGCACCGGCGTCGAGTACACCGCGAGCAGCGTCGCGTCCGCGCCGTCGATTTCACCCTGCGGCGGATCGATCGCCGCCCCCTCCGCAATCGACACCTTCACCGGCTGCTTCTTCCATTGCAGCCGCAGCGCCTTCAGCGCCCGATTCACCGCGATCGGCGAATCGCCGGCGATGTGGCCGACCGGCTGTCCGTGATAGGTGCAGTCCTTCGGGACGACTTCGATGTCGATGATCCCCGGCACTTTTTTCGCCGCGGCATCATCCACGCCCGCCAGCGATGCCGCGCCGAACGGGCAGCGCACAAAGCGTGCGTACACCGCGTTGGGAAGCAGCATGTCGCTCGAATACTTCGCGGCGCCGGTGATCTTGGCGATGCCGTCCAGCCGGGACGCATTGTCGTTCATCGACTGGCCCATGTTCATGGGCCTGTTTGCTGTCGGCATGTCGGTGGGAATCTGCGCCGATCCGCCGTCGAGTGTGGGAGCCACATCGGTCTTCATTCAAGCCCCCTTCTGATCCATGATGACCGGCTGGCCCGAGGCCTCCAGCGCGGCATTGAAAATGTTGGTGTACGTGCCGCACCGACAGATATTCCCGCCCAGCGCGCGTTTGATCTGGGCCAGCGTCGGCTTGGGCACATCATTCAGAAGCGCACGCGTTGCCACGATGAACCCCGGCGTGCAATACCCGCATTGCAAGGCATCGTGCCGCAGGAACGATTCCTGCACGGGATCGAGCTTCCCGCTCTGAGCCAGGCCCTCCACCGTCGTGACCGTCGAACCCGAAGCGTCCAGCGCCAGCGTCATGCACGCGTTCAGCAGTTTGCCGTCGACCAGCACCGAGCACCCGCCGCACGACCCGCGATCACAAATCACTTTGGTGCCGGTCAGGCCCAGGTGAAACCGAAGCGCCTCGGCAAGCGTCGTGCTCGGCTCAAGAACGAAATCCGCCGGCTTTCCGTTGACGATCATGGAGACCTTGACCGGCCCCGGCCCTTGGGCCTTGGTCGCCTCGTCGCGCTCGGCCCGCGCCATGGTCGCCTCGGCCATCGTCGAGAGCGTCGAAACGGTCGCCGACACGCCCACCGTCTTGATAAACGACCGCCTGGAAAAGCCCGGCGATTTCCCGGTGTCCGACATGGTCCCTCCTTGCAACGGTCCCGATCGCCCGACACTCTACCACGAACCACCCGCCATCAGACGCCCAAGAGCGCCCGGTGTTTACACTCCCTGCGACATTTGACCCGATTCATCGCGGAGTCCCAATGGCCCCATCTCGCGGCGTGCTCTATCTCAAGTGGGGAACCAAGGCCGACAAGGTCTTCGAGCGATCGCTTGCTTCCCTCAGGAAATTCCATCCCGAGCTGGCCGTCCATGTCCGCGCGCTCCCCGACGATTCCAGCTTTCTCAACAAGTCGGGCATGATGAGCTTCACCCCGTTCGACGAGACGCTCTATCTGGACGCCGACACCGTTGTTCTCGACCGCCTCGATTTCGGTTTCGAAAAGGCAACCAGGCACGGACTGGCCTGCGCCATCTGCGAATGCCCCTTGGCACGCCGTTACAAAGGCCTGAAGGGCGATCTCGTCGAGTTCAACACCGGTGTTCTGTTCTTCACCCGGAAGGCCGAAGCCGTCTTTCAGGATTGGGCGAGGCTCGTCCAGTCCGTGGATTCCTCCATCGAGTACCGCCAGGGCAATCAGGTCTACCGGGCACCGGTCAACGATCAGGCCGCCTTTGCCGCGGCGATCGACCAATCCGGCTTTCTGCCCTACGTACTTCCACTCAACTGGAACTTCCGGCCCCGCTGGCACAAGTCCTTCTGGGGCCCCATCAAGATCTGGCACGAGTACGCCGAAGTGCCCGCGATCCTTCAGCAATGGAATGCAGAACAGACAGCGCCGGGCGCGAGCGTGATGTACTTCGAGCAGGGCCCTCCGCCACGCTGATTCTCGCTCCTCGCCATGTAACAGTTCCAGTCCGATAACCGATCATGTAACACTTTCCTGACGGCGAAAACGCTTTCCCCGTAGACGGCTTTCGCCATTTCATGTAGCCTTCATTTGCTCGTGGAGCGTTTCTGTAACTGTTTCGCGATTGCAAAGGAGAGAGAGACATGAATCGGATGCTTGCAGTTTTGGTGGCGTGTGGCGCCTGCGCCACGGCGGCACAGGCCGTCGTCGTGGGTGTGAATCCGGGCGGGCCCTGGCTCGGCTTCATGAACGTGTTTGATCTTCCGTCCAACGGCGGCGGATATGTCTTCGGCAGCCCCTGGGGCACGGCCGATCTGTGCGCGACCTTCAGCGGTTCTGTGCTGAAGCTCTCGCCCAACTCGATCAACGACCCCAGCCCCTTCTGGTACACGCCCTCTGGCGGTCCGGGCTCGACCGGCAACAAGATCATGGAAGCCAACTTCTACCAGGAAGTCACCGGCGCCTACGCGGGCCAGACGCTGACCTTCGAGGGCAACGTGCTCTCCAACTCCCTGACCTCGGATCACGTGGCGCGGATCTTCATCCGCGACTTCGCGGCCGACTACAGCTCCTCGGTCGACACGTTCATCAACGTGACGCCGGGCAACTTCAGCATCAGCCTCAACACCATCAATGACCCCGCCCGCCACGTGCAGTGGGGCTTCCAGGTGAAGGGGCCCTGCGTCTGGGTCACCGACGTCGCGCAGTACGGCTTCGCCGAGATCACCGAAATCCCGGCTCCGTCGGCCATGGCGCTTGTTGGCCTCGGCGGCATCATCGCCGGCCGTCGCCGCCGCGCTTGATCCGCTCGGATTCCTTCGATAACTCCCGCAGCCGCCGGCCGCAAGGTCGGCGGCTGTTTTTCTACTTGGGCGCGTTCCGCTCTTGCACCAGGGCTTTCATCTTCTCGCGAAGACCGACAATCTCCGACTCCATCGCCGCGAACCGCGCACGCTGTTCGGCCGGCACCGCGGCCCCCAGTTCCACACCGTTCGCGGCCTGTTTCCACTGACCGGGGAAACGCTGCAGGATCGCGAAACGTTCGCGTTCTTCTTCGAGGATCGCACGCTGCAATTCGTGAATCCGGACCAGGTTGTCGATCTTCGCCTGCCCGCGAAACCCTTCCACAAATTCCCGGATCGCGCCGGCGGAGGCGCCGCGCGCCCGCAGGTCGGACCCGATGCGATCCTCCACGCCCGCGAAGTACGCCACGAACGCGCCGTGCGATGCAATCGTGCGTTCGAGCAACCCCACGCGCTTTTCAAGAGCGCCCGCGTCCGTCAGTCCGCCCAGGTCGCCGCCGCCCGCGGCGACATACGCGTCCGAATCGCTCACAAAGGCGCGCGTGATTTCGTTCTGCGTGGCGGCGAGTTCGGAGGCGTATTCCATCAACAACCGCTCGTCGCCGCTGGCCTTGGAAGCAAGATCCCGCAGCTTGCGCGCCGACTCGTCCGAAAACGCCAGGGCCTTGTCATTCTCTCCCGACACCGAGGCCCGGCGCGCCATCTCGTTGAGCGCATTGACTTCGGCCAATCCCGCGCGTTCCCCACTTGGCTCCCGCGCTTTGCGGGCGCTCAGCCAGCCAGCAAGCCCGGCCACCACAAGTATCGCAGCTCCCAGCGCCCCCACCACCACCGGCCATCGCGGCATCGGCTTGTCTGCAGTTGGCGCGTCCTGGTTCATCCGGAAGAATCGTACGAGCGCTGCCGGCCGACTCAGTCCGAGTCCCGGAACTTCGGATCAGTCAGCGTTTTCAGGAACGCCACAAGCGCTCGGCGGTCTTCGCACGTCAGCGCCAGGCCGCCGTCGGGGTGCTTGGAGATATTGGGGTCCAGCGTCTCCGACGAACGAACGCCATCTGCGTAGTGATCGATCACCTCTTCCAGCGTTGCAAAGCGTCCATCGTGCATGTACGGACCCGTGAGCTCGACGTTCCGCAGCGAAGGCACCTTGAACTTGCCGGCGTCGGACGATTTTCCCGTCACACCCTGCCGCCCCGGATCCGCGAACGACGAGTCGATCCCGTTGTTCCGGAACTGGTTGTTGGTGAACAGCTCGTTGCCGTGGCAATGAAAGCAATCCGCACCCAATTGGCCCCGAGCCGGGTCGAACTCCAGCACGAACAGGTCCAGGCCACGCTGCTCCAGGGGCGTCAGGCGGTCTTCCTCGCGCATGGCGCGATCGAACTTGGAATCTCCCGACACGATTGTCAGCAGGTACTGCTCAAGTGCCAGACCCAAACGCTCCGCGTCAACACCCGGTGAGCCGAACGCTCGATCGAACGCGGCTTGATATCCGCTCTCGGCTGCGAGCTTGGCCACGGCCGCGCCCAAGGGTAGATGCATCTCCCGTTCGTCCTGGATCGGCGCCAAAGCCTGATCGCGAATGCGCGTGCGTTTGCCGTCCCAAGTCATCGAGGTCATCCAGGCCAGATTGAACAAGGGCATCGCGTTGCGGCGCCCGCTCAATCCGTCCACCCCGGTACTGAACACCTTTCCCGGATCGCTGAAAGCCGCGGCGGGATGATGGCAGTCCGCGCACGACTGCACGTCCCCCGCCGACAGTTTCTTCTCGAAGAACAACTTCTTGCCCAGCTCGACCCCTTCCACGGTGAGCGGGTTGTCCGGGGGCAGCGCAGGTTCTCCGAACCCTTCCGGAATGCGCAATGCCGTGCGGTGCGTGCCGGCCGGCGGAGCGATCGGCGCCGCCGGCGTCTTGGTCGTCACAACCTCAGCGGAGACCCCTTTCAGCGAGAACGCCCGGGCGATGTTCGACGCAAGCATGCCCGCAAGCAGGTCGTCCTTGCCCGAATGGGTCGAATCGAATCCGCGCGTCCGGCTGATGGTGACAGCTTGCTCGCCGTCGAACACCCGTTGCACATCGAATTGCACCGAGATGCTCCCGCTTCGTTCCACGGTAAACGGTCCGTCAAGACGCACCTTCATCAGGTGGCGATCGGTTGCGATGTGGTAGGAGTATCCGCCCAGCGCATCCGCCGGCAGCACGTATCGCCCCTCGATCGCGAGAAAGACGTAGCCCCCCTGCCAGCTCCAGTGCAGACCGTTCAGAAAAGGGTTGAGCGCATCGGCCGGACCATAGCGCGAGGGATCGCTGTGATTGATGTCAGGGGGCAACCCCACATCGAACTCAATCGCGACAAAGTTCCCGGCTTCGACCGCGCCGAGTTCGAAGTCCAGTCGGTCGTGCTCAGCGTCGATGAAACCCACAACCTCGGTTGATGCCGACGCGAACCCGTCCGCCCCGATCAGCTTGACACGAGAAATCAGATAGGACAGGCGGCTCACCGAAACGATGTTTCCGCCCGAAGTGCGATGGCTCACATCGTTCAGCCTCAGCGGCTGATCGCCAAAGACATGCTCAAAGCGCATTGTCACGACGCACGGTTCAGCGATCGCTCCGCCGGCCGCAACGCACAAAACGGCTCCCGCCCAAAGCGCACCAAAAAATCGCCGGGCTCCCCGAGCCCTGCTCTCCGCTCTCGCCTCGCGGTCTGGTCCCATGCAACCGGCCTGCTTCCGATCCGTTTCGTCCACCGTGCCACCCCGCTCGAAACCCACACACCAAAGCCCGAACTTCAACCCCGCCCCAAAGGGTGGATGTCGGCTCGTACGAAAACGCTTGCGGAATTTCCGTCCCCAGAGCGCCGTTGCCCATACGGGGCCGTTCCCGGCCCTTTGTCGCCAGTCTTGGGCCCTCGCAAGCGACCACGGTGAAACCGCCCATAGTGGCCCGGTTTGTGCAATGATGGGCCTCTTTTGGTCGTTGACGTCCCCTGGGGGGCCGCTGGCGACAATACAAGGAAGAGGCCCTTGTCGATCCGCAGTGCCGAGGAAAACCCGGCCGAATTCGAATCCCTGGCTCGCCGCCACGCCGAAATGCTCTCGGCGTACCTGCGCAGCCTGCTCGGTTCGAGTTCACAGGTCGACGACCTCTTTCAGGAGGTGCTCGTCGTGGCTTGGCGGCGTTTCAGTGACTACGACCGGATGCGTCCGTTCGACGCGTGGCTCCGCGGCATCGCTCGCTTCCAGGTACTCGAAAACGCCCGCAAGTCCGGCCACTGCCTCGCCTGCACCGACCCCCACACGCTCGATCTGCTGGACGCTCGTTACAGCGCTTTCTCAACGCTCGGTTCGCAGAGCGCCTTTGCCGACCAGGTGGATCGCCTTCTCACATGCCTGGGTGCGCTCCCGCAGACCATGCGCGAGGTCATGGAACTCGCTTACGCCCGGGGCATGATGCTCAAGCAGATCGCAGCCGCGCTGAGCGTCGAGGAAGAAACCGTGAAGAAAAGAGTGCAGCGCACGCGCTCGACGCTCGCCGATTGCCTGCGCAAACAAGGAGCGCTGCCATGACCGCGCCCAATCCCGAAAAGCAGATCCCGATCGACGCCGGAGCGACCCGCGATCAGCAGGCCGACGAACTCTTCATCGATGGCTTGCTCGGCGCGATGCACGAGCGCTCCAGCCCGGAAGCGTCCGCCCGTCTGGAGAAATTCACTGCAACGCTGGCAGCTGAATCAAGCCCCGCCCCACGCATCGCGGGACGCCGGCTTCAGCGCTTCGCCGGCGTTGCGATCGTGCTCGTCGCCACCCTCGTCAGTGGCTGGGTGATCGTCTCGGCAACCGCCAACCAGGCCCGGGCCACGCTGCTCGCCTCGATTCAGGCAGCCAAAAACGCGGGCGAACGCCGGTACGAAGTCCGAATCTCGTCCGAATCGACCGGTCCGCTGCCGGTCCGGCCCGAAGCGATCTTCGACAGCAGCGGCTCGCAGTTCCTTCTTCGACTCCACGCGCCCATGGGCCGAACGGCGATCGTCGGCCGTGATCTCAACGGCGAGTGGGCGATCCGCCGCGAAGGCGGAATCGAGCGGCGAGAGCCACGCCGCGCCTGGCCCAAGTGGGCCGTCGCCGACGACGAGTCGATCTTCGCCGATACCGTCGAACATCTGATGGAAGTTCTGACTACCGGCTTTGAGCTCAAGATCCTGGACAACGAATTGGTCGATGGCCGCGATATGCGCCGCATCCAGGGAACCCGTCGCCCCGACGCGCCCAGAGGTCAAGCCGACCGCGTCGATCTCTGGATCGATCCGGACACCATGCTCCTCGAAAGGATGGAGATGGATTGGACCGGCCGACCCGGTCTGCGCGGCCCCGTCGGTGAACAGCCCAAACCCCCGTTGGGACCGCAAGGCAGACCGCCTCCCCCGCCACCCGAAGGCGCCGGGCGATCGGACGGCCCTCCGCCAAGCCCCCCAGTGGGCCCGCCTCCGGGCGACAGCCCCGAAAGTGTTCGGCCCCCGCCTCACCCCCGCCCGCCGGTTGGCCCGCCGAAAATGGGAATCCGCCGGCTTGTCATCACCTCGGTCGCGCCGCCCGAATGGCCCGCGGGCTGGTTCACTCCGGAGGCGCACCTGGACGGTTCCTGGGGCGAATAAAAAAAAGGGCCGCCCAAAAGGGCGGCCTCTTTCGTTTCCCATCCGTGTGCCGGTTACGCGCGCCGGCGACGAGCGCCGAAGAGCAGTCCCGCCGCAAGTACCGACACGCCCGCCGGACCGGGAATCGCGGCGTAAGCGCCGGGGGCCCAGCAGGCACCCGTCGCACGCTGGGACGACTCCGCCAATGCGAACGTGAAGCTCTTGTCGTACTGCAGCGTCGAGAGGTTGAATCCGAAAATATTCACGGTGCTCGAGCCGGGAGCCTGCTCGGTGAGCCAGGCGTAACCGCCGCCGATCGCCAGTCCGTCGATCTGGGCGTGGCCGACCGGGAAGTCGGCGATCTTGACCATGGCGCCGCCGCCGAATGCGTCGATGGTGTAGATCGCCCGCTGATAGGTGCCGCCTGCGCCGGTGGTGTCGGTGCCGTTGGTGACCCAGAACTTGCCATCGGCGGCGTTGTAGTCGATGCCTCCGAACTGGAGCGTGCCGCTATTGGTGCCGATGCCGGTGGGGTCGAGCCAGAGAGGCGTCATCACGCAGCGGCCGCCGCTGTCGGGCGTGGTGTTGACGCGATAGATACCGCGCTTGTAGACGGTGCTGCCGAAAGACGTGGACGCGTAGAGGTTGCCGTTGGCGAAGGCCAAACCGTCAACGCCGGTCGCCGTGAACGACACATTGTCGTTGGTGCGATACATGCCGCCGATCAAAGTCGGCGCGGTGCCGACGCTGCCGTAGCTCCAGCTGTTCAGGCGCGCGGCATCATTTGCGTACAGGATTCCATTGGTGGTATCGGCCGCGAGACCGTTGACCTTCTTGTTGGCAGCGGAGTTCCAGAGCGTGGTGGTCGCGCCGTTGCTCACATTCAGATAAACCGCGGCCGGATTGGTTGTGACCGCCGAGGTCGTGCCGAACACGAGCTGCGCCGAGGCCTGGGAAGCGACAGCCGCCGCCGCAATCGCGGCGGAAACAAACATTGACGTACGCATCTTCTTGTCTCCTTGTCTCTCAACCCGCAGTGAGCCCGCTCCTACACGGGCCCACACATGTGTGGAATGATGCTAACAGAAATTACAAGGCGTGAACACAGATCTTTTGGGCGCCGGGGTCAAATTCGCGGGTCCCATTGGTCGGTAAAATTCCGCAAGAGGCTGTCGCGGGGCTGATTTTTGCCCGGCAAGCGGAATAAGCCGGGGTTCACCCACTGCTCACGTGCGGCCCAACTACACGCCGAGTATTAAGACGCTCGCGCCGGAGTGCGAGGTCCGTCTCCGCGGGCGCCAGGAGAGATCGAATGAAACTTGTACGTCTTGCTGCGCTTGTCGCGGCCGCGGGCGGCGCCCTTCCGGCGATCGCCGATATCACCGACACCAACGCCCTCAAGCTCGAACTGCGGAATTTCAACGACTACTCGAGTTCGGCGATCACATCGTCAACGACGGGAACGTCGGCGGCTTCCCTCTCTGAGTTGATGAACCCGCCTCTGACCAACGACCCGCAGAAGTTCGCCAACCGGCACTTTGCGATGCTGAGCGCGGACGGCGGGACGACCCGTTTGTCGGTCCTGAACCGTCAGCATTTCCACATCGCCTATCGCATGGTCCTCAACTCCAACGTCGACCTCGACGGCTCGGGCACGCTGTGGAGCCAGCAGCCCGAGGGCGGCCTGTTTTTCGGCAACGACCGCGGGGGCGGTTTCATCGATGAAGGCGGGATCTTCGTCGTTGGCAACGGCACCGTGTTCGTCGGCGGCGCCAACCAGAAGTTCAGCCTGATCGGCGACCACAACAACGGGACCGATGCGTTCAGCAAGGGCGACGTGCTCCACATGGACTACTGGTATTACCCGCCGGGCATCAAGGGAGCGGAAGCCGCTTACCTGGTGGAGTTCGACAACATCACCACCGGCTTCCATCGCCAGGTTTCCAACACCTTTGACGAGGGCGCGGCCGACGCCAACGGGCTGAACAACGGCTCCTGGATCGGCTTCCGCTGGCAGCACACCCGCAACCCGCTGGTCGTGGGCGGAACGATCAACTCGATCAACTACGACCAGATCACCATCGGCTCTTGCATCGCCGACCTCAACGGCGACAACCAGGTGGACGACTCGGATTTCTCGTCCTTCGCGACGGCGTACAACATCCTGCTCTGCCCCGACGCGCCCGCGCCCTGCAACGCCGACCTCAACTTCGACAACATGGTTGACGATGCCGACTTCGTCATCTTTGTGGATCAGTACAACACACTGCTGTGTGAGTGATCAAAGGCCTCGCGCATCGGCCTTGTGCCGCCGTCGCTCCCGCGGCGTCGGCGCTTTTCAGTTCCCGGCTTGCGATTCGACAACCCGCGTCTGCCATCCGTCGTACGCGCCTCCGAGCTTTTCCGCCTCCACGGTCAGTTCACAGGTCTGCTCGAAAATCGCATCGATATCGATCACGCTGAACATCGTGCATTCGACGGCCCACGCGCCCTCGCGCGCACGCTCGGAAACGCCGGCGATCTCGTAACCGTTCTCACGCGCCCACGTTACGAACCGGTCCTGCGCCGCTTTCGACGGGAGCAGCACCAGGTGTTCGATGGGGCGCGCGACGGCGTGGTCATCGCCGTGTTCTTCCAGTTGCTCGATCACGGCCATGTCATCGTTCCAGCGACCCTCTTCGGCCGTGGGGAGGGCCGCTTCGAACTTCGTCCACGCCGGGTCCTGCTCGGAGCGCACCAGCAGGCCGGTGCCGCCTCCGAGCGGCCTCCCGGCACCGGTCGGACCCGCGGCCTTGGCGGACGCCGAGACCGCTCGAAGCAGGGGCTCGACCTTGGCGGCGTAGATCAGCCACGTCCGCAGCCCGTCGCTGGTGAGCGTTGCGGCGATGCGCCCGTCGTGCTCGTCGGCGGCTTTCTCGATCCCCTCATCGATCAGGTCGAGCTGCGGGGCCGCGCCGGGCCCGGGCAACCCGTCATCGGTCCGATCCTGATACTGCGCGGTCGCCGTGATCAGGACGGGACGCCCTTTGCGTTCGCCGACCTCCAGGAATCGCTGATCGATCATGGCGAGGGCCGGCTTGTCCTCGATCACTCGCTGAAAAATCCTGTTGCGGGGCTGATACTTCATGTCGGAAGGCTACCCCGGTGGGCATTGACCGGGCGGTACACTGCGATGCATGCAGAGCAAAGCCGCCACCGTGCGCGAATACCTCGCTGAATTGCCGCCCGATCGCCGGGAGTCCCTGGAAAAGGTCCGGAAGGTCATTTTGGCCAACCTCGACAAGGACTATCAAGAGGGGATGGGCTACGGCATGATGGGTTACTCCGTCCCCCACAGCGTGTACCCGGCGGGGTATCACTGCAACCCGGAGCAGCCGCTCCCATTTGCCGGGCTCGCCTCGCAGAAAGGGCACATGTCGCTGTACCTGATGTGCCTCTACGCCGACAGCGATCACGCGAAGTGGTTCCAGGAAGCATGGAAGAAAACGGGCAAGAAGCTCGACATGGGCAAGTCGTGCATCCGCTTCAAGCACGCCGACGAGCTTGCGCTCGACGTCATCGGGCAATCCATCAAGCGGGTGCCCGCGAAGAAATA